>JAWVZU010000006.1:0-37350 GCA_033722075.1 Lysobacterales bacterium | reverse complement strand
TATTCATCATCCAGCCGACGTGCCGGCCGACGGCCGACAATTTCATGGAATTGCTGGTGATGGTGGACGCGATCAAGCGCGCGTCGGCGGCTCGCGTGACCACGGTCATCCCGTACTTCGGGTACGCGAGACAGGACCGGCGACCCCGCTCGGCGCGGGTGCCGATCACGGCCAAGGTTGCGGCGACCATGATCGGCGCCGTGGGTACGGACCGGGTCCTGACCGTCGATCTGCATGCGGATCAGATCCAGGGCTTTTTCAACGTGCCGCTGGACAATGTGTACGCGTCGCCGGTGACGCTTGCGGATATCTGGCGCCAGGTGCCGCTGCGGGATCTGGTCGTCGTGTCGCCGGACGTCGGCGGCGTGGCAAGAGCCCGGGCGATAGCCAAGCGCCTGGACGATGCGGACCTGGCCATCATCGACAAGCGGCGGCCGCGGGCCAACGAGTCGACGGTGATGAACCTGATCGGCAACGTCGAGGACAAGGTCTGCGTGATCGTCGACGACATCGTCGATACGGCCGGGACCTTGTGCAAGGCCAGCTTTGCGCTGAAGGAACATGGCGCGCGAAAGGTGCTGGCCTATTGTGTGCACCCGGTGCTGTCGGGGAAGGCGGTGGAAAACATCGCCAACTCTGCACTGGATGAGCTGGTGGTCACGGATACGATCCCGCTCGGCGAAGCGGCGGAGGCCTGCGACCGGATTCGCCAGCTGAGCGTGGCCCAGATGCTGGCGGAGACGATTCGCCGCATTGCCTACGGCGAGTCGGTCAGTTCGATGTATGTCGATTAGAGAGGGGTCAGGAATGGACACCCATTCCTCACCTCTTTCATCGGAGCTGGTCGCGGCTCCGGGGTGAAGCGCCCGCAAGGGCTTTTTTGTTATTGGAGATAAGAATCATGAGTCAGAAGATCGAAATTCCGGTCGAAGTCCGGGAGACGCAAGGGAAGGGTGCGAGCCGCCGCCTGCGTCTGCAGGGCATGGTGCCGGGCATCATCTATGGTGGCGATCGCGATCCGCGAATGATCCAGATCCCGCAGACCTTCCTGCGCAAGGCCCTGGAAGACGAAGCCTTCTACACCTCGATTCTGGAGGTGAAGTCGGGCGATCGGACCCAGAAAGTCGTGCTGCGTGACCTGCAACGCCATCCGGCGAAGGGGGATGTGACCCACATCGACCTGCTGCGGATCTCCGACAAGCACGCTATCCGCATGCTCGTGCCGCTGCACTTCACCAACGAGGGCAAGTCGCCGGCCGGCAAGAAGTCGGGCGTGGTCATCAGCCACCAGATCAACGAGGTGGAGATTTCCTGCCTGCCCAAGGATTTGCCCGAGTATATCGAGGTGGACCTGGCGGACATGGATGTCGGCGACGTGGTGCAGCTTAAGGACATCAAGCTGCCGGAGGGCGTAACCCTGACGGCTACGCTCTCGCACGACGAGATCGAGCTCAATCGGGCAGCCGTTACGGCGCAGCACATCCAGATCCAGACGGTCACCGAGGAAGCTCCGGAAGAGCCGGGCGAAGTGCCGACTACCGCGGCAGAGGAAGAAGGTGAAGAGCCTGAAACCGACGCGGCAGACGAGGCGGAGTCCGACGACGAGAGCTGAGGCGGTCGCCGTTCGAGCAATAGTGGGCCTGGGCAATCCGGGCCCACGGTACGCGGAAACCCGGCATAACGCCGGGTTCTGGTTTGTGGAGGCGCTGGCGCAGCAGTGGCACGCCGATTTTCGCTCCGATCGCAAGCTCGACGGCGAGCTGGCGATCGTTGGCGCCGGCGACGAGCGACGTTTCCTTTTCAAGCCGCAGAGTTTCATGAACAACAGCGGTGGCCCCGTGGGAGCGCTGCTCCGTTACTACGACATCGCCCCGGAAGAACTGCTCATTGCGTACGACGAGCTCGATCTGCCGCCCGGTACGGTGCGGCTGAAATCCGGTGGCGGACACGGTGGGCACAACGGGCTGCGTGACGTCTTCGCCCATCTGTCCGAAACGAACTTCGTGCGGCTGCGCATCGGCATCGGTCATCCGGGTCACCGGGACCGGGTCGTCGGCTACGTATTGAGCCGGCCTTCCCGCGACGAGGAAGCGTTGCTTCGGACCTCCATCGATGCGGCTCTGGAGGTGATGCCGCAGGTATCATCCGGCGAACTCGAAAAGGCCATGACCCGGCTGCACACCAAGCCGGCCGACTGACACAGGATACTGGCATGGGATTCAAATGCGGCATCGTCGGATTGCCCAACGTGGGCAAGTCGACCCTGTTCAACGCCCTGACCCAGGCGGCTATCGATGCCGCCAACTACCCGTTCTGCACCATCGACCCCAATGTCGGCATCGTTCCGGTGCCCGATCCCCGCCTCGGCGAACTCGCGGCAATCGTCAATCCGGCAAAGGTCGTTCCGACCAGCATGGAGTTCGTCGATATCGCGGGGCTGGTCGCAGGCGCCTCGCGGGGCGAGGGGCTGGGCAACAAGTTCCTCGGGCATGTCCGGGAGACGGATGCCATCGCCCACGTGGTTCGATGCTTCGAAGACGATGACGTGACCCATGTTTCCGGCCGGGTCGACCCGGTCGCGGACGTCGAAGTGATCAACACGGAGCTGGCACTGGCCGACCTCGAGTCGTGCGAAAAGGCCCGCGTGCGTGCCGAAAAGGCCGCCAAGGGTGGCGAGAAGGACGCAAAGGCCCGCCTGCAAGTCATCGATCGGCTGGCGAGCGTGCTCGATTCGGGACAGGGCGCGCGGACGGTCGAGCTGAACGATGCCGAGCGCGCCCTCATTCGCGAGCTGCACCTGATTACCCGCAAGCCGGTGATGTACGTGGCCAACGTGGACGAGTCCGGCCTCAAGGGCAGTCCACAGCTGGCGGCGCTGGAAGCGTTTGCCGAGACTGAAGGCGCGACCGTGGTGCCCGTGTGTGCCGCAATCGAAGCGGAGATCGGTCAGCTCGACGCGGCGGACGCGGCGGATTTCCTGGCCGACCTCGGGCTCGAGGAACCCGGTTTGAACCGGCTGATCCGGGCCGGTTACGAACTCCTCGATCTGCTCACGTTCTTTACCGCGGGGCCGAAGGAGGTACGCGCCTGGACCGTGCGCCGCGGCGCCCGCGCACCGGAGGCGGCGGGACGCATCCACACCGATTTCCAGCGGGGGTTCATTCGCGCGGAAGTGGCCGCCTTCGATGATTTCATCGCCTGCCGGGGCGAGCAGGGCGCCAGGGAAGCCGGCAAGCTGCGCTCCGAGGGAAAGGACTACCTGGTCCAGGAGGGTGACGTCATCCATTTCCGGTTCAACGTCTGATGGGCGTCGCCTGGGCCCGGGAAGACTCGATCGCGGTGGTCACCATCGACCGCCCCGAGGCGCGTAACGCCGTCGATCGGGCGACGGCGGCGCAGTTGGCCGAGCGATTTCGTGAGTTCGAAGCGGACCCGGAACTGCATGTAGCGATCCTGACCGGCACGGGCGGTCATTTCTGCGCCGGGGCAGACCTCAAGGCCGTCGCCGCCGGGGAGGGCAATCGGCTCGAGGCGGACGGCGATGGGCCCATGGGGCCGACCCGCATGAAGCTGACCAAGCCCGTCATCGCCGCGGTGGAAGGCTATGCGGTGGCCGGCGGCCTGGAACTGGCGCTTTGGTGCGATCTGCGGGTCGCCGCCGCGGATGCTGTTTTCGGCGTGTTCTGCCGCCGCTTCGGCGTGCCGCTCATCGACCTGGGAACGGTGCGCCTGCCGCGTCTCATCGGTCATGGTCGAGCGATGGACCTGATCCTGACCGGTCGGCCGGTCGAGGCCCGGGAGGCCCTTGAAATGGGTCTGATCAATCGACTCGTGGATCCCGGAACGGCGTTGACCGAGGCTATGGGCCTGGCCAGGCAGCTCGCCGGGTCGCCGCAGGAATGCCTGCGCAACGACCGTCGTTCTGCCCTCGAGCAGTGGGGAATGACGACGGAGGAAGCGATGCGCAACGAGTTTCGGCTGGGCATGGCGACTGTTCGCTCCGGCGAAACCGGCGCCGGGGCGGGATACTTCGCCGCGGGGGCGGGGCGTTCCGGCCGGAATGTCGCTGCCGATCCGGGAGAGGACGAATGATGACTGATCGTGATGTCGCCCGCTGCATCCGGGACTGGCCGGAGGAATTCTGGGCGGCGGAGCAGCTGAACCCGAGCGGCGTTCGGCTTGGCGCCGGCGGGCTTCTCGGTGCGCTCCCTCAAGCGCTGAAGTAGAAATCTTCGCGTTGCGCCAGCGCCGACAAGTCGCTACAATGCCGCGGTTTTGTGCGCTGGAAGCGCGCAGGCAAGAAAAACCTAAACCTTAACGACACACGCACATCGCAACTTCGCGGTTGGGTGCCACCGGGTTCCGGTGGTTGGCCGCGGGGATGTGCGGAGGCA
The DNA here is from genome assembly GCA_033722075.1 of Lysobacterales bacterium. GTDB lineage: Bacteria > Pseudomonadota > Gammaproteobacteria > Xanthomonadales > SZUA-38 > JAWVZU01. The sequence continues at coordinate 32,956 of JAWVZU010000006.1, read as the reverse complement.
GAACCCGAACAGGAGACTACAGATGCCTAACGTGAGCATGCGCCAGATGCTGGAAGCTGGCGTGCATTTCGGACACCAGACCCGCTACTGGAATCCCAAGATGGAAAAGTTCATCTTCGGTGCCCGGGGCAAGATCCATATCATCAACCTCGAAGAGACGTTGCCCAAGCTCAATGAAGCGATGGGTTACCTCTCCAAGCTGGCCTCGAAGCGGGGCACGATCCTCTTCGTGGGCACCAAGCGCGCAGCGCGGGAAGCCGTGCGGGAAGAAGCCAAGCGCTGCGGGATGCCGTTCGTGTCCCACCGCTGGCTGGGCGGCATGCTCACCAACTACCGCACGGTCCGCAACTCCATCAAGCGCCTCGAGGAGATCGAGGAGATGGAGAAGGACGGTTCCTTCGAGAAGCTGACCAAGAAGGAAGTCCTTCAGCTGACCCGCGAGCACGACAAGCTCGAGCAGAGCCTGGGCGGAATCCGCGACATGAACGGATTGCCGGACGCGCTGTTCGTGATCGACGTAGGCTACGAAAAGATTGCCGTACTGGAAGCCCGCAAGCTGGGCATCCCCCTGATCGGCGTGGTCGACACCAACAACAACCCGGGCGACGTCGATTACGTGATTCCCGGGAACGACGACGCGATTCGGGCGATTCAGCTGTATGCGCGGTCTGCCGCAGACGCCGTCCTCGAGGGCCGAGCTTCGGCGCCCGAAGTCGAGAGCACGGACGAATTCGTCGAACTGGATGCCGACGGCAACCCGATCCCGGTGAAGGAATCGAAGAAAGGGCCGGCGCGCAAGACGAAGAAGAAGGCCGCCAAGAAGAAGGCGGCTGCCAAGAAGACGGTCGCCAAGGCTGAGCCCGCTGAGGAAAAGGCCGACGAGAAGGCAGACGAAAAGGCCGGCGAAGAAGCCGCAGAGGCGGCGGAAGTGAAAGCCGATGCCGAACCGACCCCGGCCGAGGAAAAGGCTGAAGAGAAGGCTGAAAAGGCGTCCGAGGAGAAGTCCGAGGAGAAGTCTGAAGAAAAGGCGGAGGCAGCCGCGGACGAGGCGGATGCGGAGGAAGCCAAGCCGACCAAGAAGGTCGCGAAGAAGGCTGCGGCCAAGAAGACGGCCAAGAAGAAGACTGCCAAGAAAAAGGCCAAGAAGAAGGCAGCCAAGAAGAAGACGGCCGCCAAGAGCGACGACGAATAGGCAAGAGGTGAATCATGGGAATTAGTGCAGCTCAGGTTAAAGAGCTCAGGGAACGCACCGGCGCCGGCATGATGGAATGCAAGAAGGCGCTGGTCGAGACCGGTGGCGACATGGAAAAGGCCATCGAGCACCTGCGCAAGACGGGTCTGGCAAAGGCCGACAAGAAGGCCTCGCGGGTCGCCGCCGAAGGACAGATCATCCTGGCCGAAGGTGACGGAGTCGCGGCGCTGGTCGAGGTGAATTGCGAAACGGATTTCGTCGCCAAGGACGAGAACTTCCAGCAGTTTGCGAACGAGGTTGCCCAACAGGCTCTGGCAGGCAACCCGGATTCGGTCGAAGCCCTCATGGCATCCGCCGTCTCTGGTGGCTCGCTCGAGGAAAAGCGGCAGGCGTTGGTGGCCAAGATCGGTGAGAACGTCCAGGTGCGTCGCTTCGAGCGCGTCGAATCCTCCGATCAGCTGGGTGCGTACATCCACGGCGGTCGGATCGGGGTTCTGGTCGAGGTCGCGTCGGGAGACGAGGATCTGGCCCGGGACCTGGCCATGCACGTGGCGGCGTCGCGCCCGGAGTTCGTCAGCGTGGACGACGTGCCGGAAGACGTGATCGCCAAGGAGAAGGAAATCCTCATTGCCCAGGCGGAAGATTCCGGAAAGCCGCCGGAGATCGTCCAGAAGATGGTCGAAGGCCGCCTGCGCAAGCACCTGTCGGGCATCACGCTGCTGGGCCAGCCGTTCGTCAAGGATCCTGACGTGACGGTCGAAAAACTGCTCAAGGAGCATGGGGCCTCGGTCAAGGGTTTCGTTCGGCTGGAGGTCGGCGAGGGCATCGAGCGCGAAGAAGCCAACTTTGCCGACGAGGTGATGGCCCAGGTACGTGGCTGATCCCCTGAAGTATCGTCGAGTCCTCCTCAAGCTCAGCGGCGAGGCGCTGCTGGGCCAGGAGGACTACGGCATCGATCCGGGTGTCATCGAACGGCTCGCACGCGAGATCCGTGACGTGGTGGAGGCCGGGGTCGAGGTCGGTGTGGTCATCGGCGGTGGGAACATCTTTCGCGGAGCCGGGCTGGCGGCCGGCGGCATGGACCGGGTCACCGGTGATCACATGGGCATGCTGGCCACGGTGATCAATGCGCTGGCGCTGCAGGATGCGCTGGAGAAGATCGGCATGACCGCACGGGTCATGTCGGCGATCAAGATCAACGAAGTCTGCGAGGATTACATCCGTCGCAGGGCGATCCGCCACCTGGAAAAGAAGCGGGTGGTGATCTTTGCAGCGGGGACCGGCAATCCGTTTTTTACCACGGATTCGGCAGCCAGCCTGCGCGCGGTGGAAATCGGCGCGGACCTGGTGCTCAAGGCGACCAAGGTCGATGGGATCTACTCGGATGACCCGGTCGAGAACCCGGAGGCCAAGCGTTACGAGCGGGTCGATTACGACGAGGTCATCGAGCGCAAGTTGCGCGTCATGGACACGTCTGCCATTGTCCTTTGCCGGGACCAGGGGGTTCCGATCCGGATCTTCAACATGAGCAACCCGGGCTGCCTGATGCGCATCATGCAGGGCGAACCGATCGGTACCCTGGTGGACTGACGCAGGTCTGCCCCTCCCGGGTCGAGTACAATTGGTTGTGACGACTAGCAGCGAGGTTCTTGCATGCTCAAAGACATCATGACAGACGCGGAAACCCGGATGCAGCAAAGTGTGGAGCATCTTCGGGTCGAACTGACCAAGGTCCGTACCGGCCGGGCTCACACGGACCTGCTCGATCATCTGAAAGTGGAATATTACGGGCAGGATGTTCCGATCAGCCAGGCTGCCGGGGTGAGCGTCGGCGATGCGCGGACGCTGGTCATTCAACCGTGGGACAAGTCCATGGTCCAGCCGATTGAAAAGGCCATCATGGAGTCGGATCTCGGGCTCAACCCGAATACGGCGGGAACCACCATCCGGATCGTCCTGCCGGCCCTCACCGAGGAGCGGCGCAGGGAGCTGACCAAGGTGGTTCACAACGAGGGGGAGAACGCCAAGATCGCCATCCGCAACATTCGCCGTGACGCCATCGGCCACTCCAAGGAGCTCATGAAGGAAAAGGAGATCACCGAGGACGACGAGCGCCGTGCCGAAACCGAAATCCAGGCTCTGACCGACAAATACGTCGCGCGCGTCGACGAAATGGTCGAAGCCAAGGACGCGGAGTTGATGGAGATCTGAGCCGGTAGACGGCTCGGAACAGCCATGCCCACCCCGGACCACATCGCCATCATCATGGACGGCAACGGGCGCTGGGCGGAAGCTCGCAAGCGGCCTCGGAGCATGGGCCATCAGGCCGGCATCAGAGCTGCCAAGCAGCTCGTCAAGAATTGCGCCGAGCGAAACATTACCACGCTGACCCTCTTTGCCTTCAGCAGCGAGAACTGGCAACGACCGGCCGCCGAGGTTCGGCGGCTCATGGACCTGTTTCTGCGCTCCCTGCACCGGGAAGTGGACGAACTCGACAGCAATGGTGTGCGCCTCAGCTTCATAGGGGACAGAAGCCGTCTTTCGCCAGAGCTGATCGAGGGCATGGACCGGGTGGAGAAGCGCACTGCGGGAAACAGCCGGCTGCGCCTGGTGATTGCCATCAACTACGGCGGACACTGGGACATCACGCAGGCGGCTGCCAAGCTGTGTCGAAGGACAGCAGACGGTGAGCTGGATCCGGATGAAATCACGGAAGAGACCGTTCGCGCCGAGCTGTGCCTGTTCGAGGAAGGGGACCCGGACCTCCTCATCCGGACCGGCGGCGAGAAGCGCATCAGCAACTTCATGCTGTGGCAGATGGCTTATACGGAACTGTATTTCTCCGATGTCCTGTGGCCGGATTTCGATGCCGCGGAGCTGGACCGTGCGATCGAGGACTACGCCCATCGACAGCGGCGCTTCGGCAGGCTGGCGGAGCAGCTTTCGAGGACCCGGAGTGCTTAGACAGCGCGTCGTCACCGCTGTCATCCTCGCCCCCATCGGCATTGCCACGATCCTGCTGATTCCAGCGGAGTACTTCTGGTTTCTGCTCGCGTTCATACTTGGCCTGGTCGCCTGGGAATGGGTGCAGTTCGGGGGATACAGCTCACAGCGCATCCGGGTGCCCGCCGGGTTGGCAGCGGCCGGCCTCATTGCCCTGGTTCTCAGTCGGTCCGATCCGGGCCAGGCCGTGGCGATTTCTGCCATCGCCGTCGCCGCGTGGCTTGCCTCCCTGGTCTGGTTCAGGTTCCGCTCTTTTTCTTCCGGCTCAGGCCCGGCTTCACGGTTCTTCAAGCTGGGGGTCGGGCTGGCCGTCATCGTCAGCTGTTCCGTCGCCCTGGGGCACCTCTTCTCCTTTCCCCAGGGGCGCGCCTGGTTCATCTGCCTTCTCCTGTTGATCTGGTCTGCCGATGTCGGGGCCTATTTCGTCGGAAAACAGTTCGGCCGCCGCAAGCTGGCGCCCGGCATCAGCCCCGGCAAGACCTGGGCAGGGGTCTATGGTGGGCTGGCGGCTGCCGCGATCGTATCCGGGGCCGCTGCAGCGCTCTTTGGCCTGCGTGGAACCGCGCTGGTGATGCTCGTGCTGGTGGGTGTGGCTACTGCTGCGGTTTCGGTACTCGGCGATCTGCTCGCCAGTCTCATGAAGCGCCAGTCCGGCCTCAAGGACTCGAGCGCCCTGCTGCCCGGACACGGCGGGGCAATCGATCGATTCGACTCCTTGATGGCTGCGGCGCCGGTTTTCTATCTGGGCGTAGGATGGGTGGGACATTGATCGTTCCCGGCTCGCCCAACCTGTGCAATATGGGTGCGACGCGGGTATCCTAGCGCTGGAGCGGTTTCGGATATTTTTGGGGGTTTTTCGTTTTGCCGGTTCAGCCCGTTCTTCGAGGTCTCCTGCTGCTGGCGGCGTTGGTCACCAGCGGACCCGTATGGGCCCAGGAGGAGGAAGAGCCCCATCCGATCCAGGAAGAGCTCGACCGGATCGGGGAAATCTACGTCAAGAACCCCAGCGAGGCCTGGCGTCTTCTCGAGGCGCTCAAGGAAAGGACCCAGACTGCCGACAACCCGGAATACTGGGCCGACTGGAATCTCTACGCAGCGCTACTGGAATCGACCACGGGTGACCTGAACAAGGCCGGTGAATATGCCACGAAGGGCCTTGAACTCTATCAGGGCCTGGACGATCCGGAGGGCATTGCCGACGCGATTCTCGTGCGCGGCAACATCTACTCGCTGCAGGGGCGCTATCGTCAGGCGATCAGCGACTACGAGAATGTCCTGGAGCGCGCCGAGGGGCTCGAAGATCAGAAGGAATTCGAAGGCGCTGCATGGATCGGGCTGGGGGACGCCAATGCGGTGATCGGAGATTTTTCCGCAGCGCTCGAGGCCCTGACCAAGGCCTATGAAATCTACCAGGAGCTCGGAGACGAGCAGGCGGTGTCACAGACGTTCGGCCTGCTGGGCAATATCTACTCGGACATCGATGCCGAGGAAGAGGCGGTTCGGATGTACAAGGAGGCGGCCGAGCTGGATCGGCAGCTGGGTGACGACCTGAACGTCGCCATCAACCTCTACAACATGGGGCGCGCCCAGACCGACATCGGCCAGACCGAGGAGGCACGCGCCAACTATGCCGAGGCGCTGGAAATCAGCGAGCGCGTGGGCAGTGAAGTCACCAGCGGTTACATTCACTATGGGATCGGTCTGAGCCATGCCGCGGACGGCAATTCGGAGGCTGCCCGCAACAGTTTTCGACAGGCCTACGAGATTCTGCGCGCGGCCAATGACGAATTTCAGTCGGCGTTGACCCAGCATCAGCTCGGGCGCCTGGATCTCGCCGAGGAAAACTACCAGCGCGCCCTGGACCGAGGCCTCGCCGCCCTGCCGCCGCTCGAGGATACCGACGATCAGAAACACCTGATCGAGATCTACGGTCTCATCAGCGAGAGCTACGCGGCGCTGGGCCAATTCGAGTCGGCTTATGAATACCTGACCAAGCAGAACCGCCTGATGGAGCATTTCGCGAGCGAGGAGAGGGCTCGTCGGGTGGCCCTACTGCGGTTCAGGCTCGAAACGTACAAGGCGGAGGACGAGGCCCGCTCGGTGTCCGAGGAAAATCGCCTCAAGGCCGAGTTGCTGGAACGGGAGCGCTACGTCAATCGCCTGATCACCGCCGGCGCTGCCATCCTGGTGGTGTTCATCGTTGCCCTGGGCATGAGTTTCACCAAGCAGAAGCGTCTCGAGGAACGACTCCGCCAGTTGGCCAACACCGACGACCTGACGGGACTGATCAGCCGACGCCGGCTTTTTCAGCTGGGCGCCCAGGAGCTGGATCGGGCCAAGCGCTACGATCTGCCGCTATCCGCGATGGTGCTGGATCTGGACTTCTTCAAATCCATCAATGATCGCTACGGGCATGCAACCGGCGATGACGTCCTGCGGAAGATTGCCAAGGATCTGGAACGGCGGATGCGAGACACGGACTACCTGGGGCGGATCGGCGGCGAAGAGTTCCTGGCCTTGTTGCCCCACACCGACCGGGAGAAGGCACTCGAAGTCGCTCAGCGGATCGTGGAATCCATCGGCGGGCTTGATCTGCGGGACGTGGGTGTCGAGGATCGGTTGACCATGAGCATCGGTGTGTCCTGTTACCAGGGGGCCGGAGATTCGCTGACCGAGATCATCAAACGGGCAGACGCAGCCCTCTACGAAGCCAAGGCGGAGGGGCGCAACCAGGCCCGAGCCGACTGGCTGGTAGGCTGAAATCCTGCGGCCGCGCTCTTTTGCGCTGGCCTGATCAGAGGTGACATAATGACCGTGCTAAGCGCATTCGAAAACAACGACTTGAACGACAGAGGGGACATCATGCGTACAACGATGAATCGCCTGGGATCATTGCTCCTGGGATGCACGCTCGCCGTGGCCGGAGTGGCCCACGGACAGTCCGAACCGACACCTCTCCCCGGGCTGAAGGGGCCGGTGACCGTGTTTACCCCCGCGACCTCTATCCCCTCCGTAGTTGCTACCAACGAACTGGATGCTGCGTTCATGCAGGGGTACCTGCACGCTCGTGACCGCTTCTTCCAGATGGACTTCAACCGGCGGGCCGCCTCCGGAACGCTGGCGGAACTGGTCGGTTCGGCGGCCCTGAGCTCGGACATCCAGCTCCGGACGCTGGGAATCCGTCGCTCCGCCTGGGAGAGCTATGCGGCTTCCAGTTCCAGCACCCGTGCCGTGCTCCAGGCCTACGCAAACGGCGTGAACGCCTGGCTCTCCAGCAACCCGCTGCCCCCCGAATATGGTGCGCTCGAACTCAGCGCGGCCGATCCCTGGAATCCGGTCGACTCGATCGCGATTGGAAATGTCGCTCAATTCCAGTTGTCGGCCGACCTTGAAGAGGTCGATTTCACGGTGAACATCGGCACCTACCAGGGCGTCGGTGAGGTCGTCGGCTTCGACGGCACCGCGCTGTTTTTCGAGGACACCCATCGTCCGGCGCCGCCCGACGACCGGGTGACCCTCCCAGGCTTCATCCAGTCCATCGGCGGCCTGGGCAAGGCCGAAGCCAAGTCGTTGAGCGCCAATTTCCCGAGGCTCGATGATTCGCGCATCGAGCTTGCCCGGAATCTCAGCGAGCAATACCACTCGAATCCGATCCTCGGACCCCTGATGCGCAAGGAGCGCGACGTCGGCAGCAACTGGTGGCTTCTTTCCGGCGACGTGACCGATACGGGCTTCCCGATCATCGCCAACGATCCGCACCTGTCGCTGGATACCCCGTCGTTCTGGTACACGATGCATCTCAACGTGAGCAACGAAGAGCAGGGGACCGTTCTCAATACGGCCGGCACCAGCATCGCTGGGATCCCGAGCATCGTGCTGGGGTGCAACGACACGGTGTGCTGGGGCTGGACGGTGAACCCGATCGACGAGATGGACTTCTTTTTCGAGGACCTGCGCTTCAACAATCTCGGTCTGCCGACCCACACGGTCCACAACGGCGAGGCGGAGCCGATGATCCTCATCTACCAGTCCTATTTCGTGAACCAGTTCGACGGCGAGTTCGACAACCTGACTCGCGCCAACGTCGGAATCGACGGTGGCGCCATCACGTTTGTCGTGCCGCGACGCAGCAACGGTCCCATTGTGGACCTGGTCGGTTCCCAAGGGATTTCGCTGCAGTACACCGGTTGGGGTGCAACGCTCGGTGCCGAGTTCATCATCGAGCAGACCAAGGCGGTCGATGTCCCCGACTACCAGGAAATCTCGTCCAAGTTCGATTTCGGGTCGCAGAACATGGCCATCGCCGATGTCTTCGGCAATATCGGCTATGTCACGCCGGCTGAAATACCGGTACGGACCGATCTGCAGACGTTGAATCAGCCCGACGGCGGCATCCCGCCGATGTTCATCCGGGATGGAACGGGCGCGCTCATGCATGACTGGCTGCCGGTGCAGAATCCGCAGCCCAATCAGTCCACCCCGTTCGAAATCCTGCCGGCCAACGAGACCGCCAACGCGCTGAATCCGGATCGGGGCTATATCGCCAACGCGAACAACGACCCGGTCGGCGTTTCGCTGGACAACAACACCCTGAATCAGGTGCGCCCGGGCGGTGGCCTGTACTACATCTCGCAGGGCTATTACTCGTCCTATCGGATGGGTCGGATCGATCGCGAGCTTCAGGACGCCATCGCGCAAGGCCCGGTCAGCGTGGACCAGGTCAAGGCGCTGCAGGCCAACAACCAGATGCTGGACGCCGAACTGGTGCTGCCACATCTGCTGAACGCCTTCGATCGCGCCACGGCATCTGACGCGTGGCCCGGCATTGCCCAGTTCGCAGCGGACCCCCGGGTACAGACTTCCATGGGGCTCTTCGCGACCTGGGATTTTTCGACGCCGACCGGCATTCCCGAGGGTTACGATCCGGGTGAGAATCCGTTCGGACTGTCGCCGCCCAGCCAGACCGAGATCGACAACTCGGTCGCAGCCACGGTGTTCAGCACCTGGCGTGGGCAGGTGATCCGGAATACCATCGATGCCACACTCTCGGCAATCGGACTGGGTGACAACCTGCCGCCCAGCACCCAGGCCTACAATGCGCTGAAGCATCACCTGGACAACTTCGCTACGAACCAGGGCGTAGGCGCCTCCGGCATCAACTTCTTCACCAACCCGGAAGCGCCGAGCGCCGAGGATGCGCGTGATTTCGTGCTGCTGGCGAGTCTCGTGGCTGCACTGGACATGCTTGCGAGCGACGAGTTCGCGCCGGCCTTCGGCAACTCGACCGACGTGATGGACTACCGCTGGGGCAAGCTTCACCGGATTGTTTTCGACCATCCGCTGAACGACGTCTTCAGCCTCCCGAATGGTCTTTACGGCCTGTCGACCGTTGCCGGCCTGGAAGGCGTTGCGCGCCATGGCGGCTACCAGGTGGTAGATGCCTCCAACCACAGTGCGCGGGCTGACGGCCTGAACGATTTCATGTTCGGCTCCGGCGCTTCTCGCCGCTTCGTGGGTTCCATGGATCCCAACGGGACGGTCTATGAGATGGTTATTGCCGGCGGGCAGAGTGGTGTGATCGGCAGTCCGCTGTATGCCAACCAGCTCTATGTCTGGCTGGTCAACGGCTACCTGCCGCTGCTCACCAACCCCGCGATCGTGGCGGCCATCTCGGAAAACGTGCAGACTTTCGGTCCACCGAACTGACCGCAAGAAGCGCAGGTACGATCACGACGGCAGGCCTCGGCCTGCCGTCTTCCTTTGCGAGCCCATGAATTTCGAGAGAGCCGCTGCAGCCCTACGCCAATCCGACCCACGGTTTGTCCCGGTCATCCGGCGTTGTCCGGAGCCGGAGAGTTTCGTTCGACCCTTCGACTCGGCGTTCGAGCCGCTTGCGCGTTCCATCGTCTATCAGCAGTTGTCCGGCAAGGCCGCGGCGTCGATCTTCGGACGTTTCCTGGACGCGTTCGGGAAAAACGGTCGGCCGTGCTCGGCGTCATTGGCGGGCCGGGATGAAAGTCACCTGAGGGAGGTCGGCCTGTCCCGCCAGAAGGCACGTTACATTCTTGGCCTTGCCGAAGCCTGCCGTGAAGGCCGCCTGCCGGACCGGGCGAAACTCGAGCAGATGGACGATGAGGCGGCCATCGATGCGCTTTCCGCGTTCAAGGGGATCGGCCGCTGGACTGCCGAGATGGTGCTCATGTTCTGGATGGGACGACCTGACGTCCTGCCGGTGGACGACCTGGGCATCAGGAAGGGCGTCCAGGTGCTCGATGAGTTGGATGATCTGCCGGCCCCGGCCGCGGTTCTCGAGCGCGGCGAACCCTGGCGACCCTACCGGACCCTGGCGAGCTGGTACTTGTGGCGGGTTCAGGAGCTGTAGTCCGCGTCGCGGACTCCGAGCTTTCTTCGAAAAGACCCCAACTCACTCTGTGGCCATCAAATCGAGCACCGCAGCAGTCATGGCCTGTACACCGGTCTTCAGGGTCGGCTCGGGTTCCGGGGCGAAAAGCGGCGAGTGGAGGGTCGGAAGCGCTTTCTCCCCGGCCTTGTAAGCCGCGTAATCCTCGGCGCTGACCGTACCCAGTCGGAACATGAGGCTGGGGATCTTCGGTTCGACTGATCCGTAGCGTCCGAAATCCTCGCCGACCATCTCCGGTGAGATGGGCATTACGCCATCGGCCCCAAGAGTTTCTTCGAAAACGCCCAATACCCGCGCCGTCAGCTCGGGGTCGTTGTAGGCAGCGGGAGTGTATTCGTCCAGCACGTTGACCTCGGGCATGGCCTGCTCGGGCATGCCGGCGGCCCTGGCCAGGTTGGCGACGATCCGGCGTATGGCAGCGATGGTCTGGTTGCGCACCTCCGGCGTGTAGGAGCGCAGCGTCAGCTGGAGCTTGACCTCGCCGGGGATGATGTTGTGCTGAGAACCGCCGTGGATCGATCCAACCGTCACGACCGCGGGCTCGAACGGCGAAATCTCCCGTGACACGATGGTCTGCAGCGCCATCACGATCTGGGCCGCCAACACCACCGGATCGCGTGACTTTTCGGGATAGGCTCCATGGCCCCCACGCCCCCTGACGATGATGTCCACCGAGTCGACGTTTGCCATGAAATGGCCGCTCACGGCGCCCACGGTGCCCGCCGGGAGATCGGATGCGACGTGCAGAGCAAGGTTGTAGTCGGGGCGGGGAAACTTTTCGAAGAGGCCGTCCGCGAGCATGGCCTTGGCGCCGCCGCTGCGCTCTTCGGCCGGCTGGGCGATCATGATCAGGGTGCCGCTCCAGGCGTCTCGATTGGCGGCCAGGCGACGGGCCGTCCCGATGAGGACCGTCATGTGCACGTCGTGGCCGCAGGCATGCATGACCGGCGTCGGTTGTCCGTCCCGGCCGGTGGCCGTTACCTCGGACGCGTAGGGCAGCCCGGTTTGCTCCTCGATGGGCAGGGCATCCATGTCGCCCCGGACGAGGACCGTAGGCCCCGCTCCGTTTTTCATTACGGCGACGACGCCGTGACCGCCAAAATCCGTAGTCACGTCGAAACCGAGCGCGGAGAACTCCTCCGCCATGCGTGCTGCAGTGGCCTGTTCCTCGAAGGAAAGCTCGGGATTGGCGTGCAGGTGGCGGTATAGCTGCGAGAGCTCGGCATAGTCGGCATTGACCTGCTGCTCGAGGTCCCCGGCCGCAAAGAACAGGAAGGCGAGGGAAAGAATCGGGCTCACGGTGATCTCCATAAGGGTGGTGGCGCCTAATGTTGCGGGTTTCGCTGAAGCTTGCAAATCGGGTGATTTACATATACTGTTCAAATATACAGTAATGCGAGAAGGCGTCATGAAAGCCCGCGGCGCAATGGCCAATCCACCGAACCGGTTTCATGCCTCCTGGTCCGAACTGGATCCAGCACAGCTTCCCGACACGGTGGCGACCGAGGTTTTTGCGGAACAGGCCAACAGGATCATCTCCACGAACCGTTCGCCGGACGTGCCCTTCGACCAGTCGGTCAATCCCTACCGCGGCTGCGAACATGGATGCATCTACTGTTATGCGCGCCCGAGCCACGCTTTCCTGGACCTTTCCCCGGGGCTGGACTTCGAGTCGCGCCTGTTTGCCAAGACCAATGCCGCCGAACGGCTGCGGGCCGAACTGAGTCGCCCGGGCTATCGCTGCCGACTGCTTGCGCTGGGTGCCAATACGGATCCTTACCAGCCGCTGGAAAAGGGACTCGAGCTCACTCGGGGCATCCTGGAGGTCTGCCTGGAGTTCCGGCAGCCGGTGGCCATCGTCACCAAGGGCAGTCTGGTCTGTCGCGACCTCGATTTGCTGGAGGAGCTGGCCAGACGGCGCCTGACCCAGGTGACCGTCAGCCTCACCACCCTGAGCCGGGACCTGAAGAGGCGCATGGAGCCCCGGGCAGCGTCACCGGAAGCCCGCCTGCGCACGATCGAAACGCTCAGCAACGCCGGCGTGCCCGTCAGCACCCTCATCGCACCGGTGATACCCCGGATCAACGATCACGAAATCGAGGCGCTAGTGAAGGCCGCAGCCGACGCCGGAGTCCAGAGTGCCGGCTATGTGTTGTTGCGTCTTCCGCATGAAGTCAAGACGCTCTTCCGGGATTGGCTGACTGAACACTTTCCGGACCGCGCTGAAGCTGTCATCAACCTCGTCAGGAACACCCGGGGCGGAAAGGATTATGATTCGGGGTTCGGCCAGCGGATGCGTGGAAGCGGACAGTATGCGGCGATGATCAGGGCCCGTTTCGAGGCAGCTCTGCGCCGCTTCGGTCTAGGCCACCGTGACCCGCAGCTCGATACCAGCCAGTTTCGGGTGCCCAGGGAGATCAGCCCCCAACTGGACCTGTTCTGACTGAAAACCAGAGCGGAACCATGAAGGCGTGAAGGCATGAAGGTAGATTCGGGGGCGCGATCCCCGGATCGCGAAACCAGGGCGGGAACCATGAAAGGGATCGCTGGCGCGATGCGTTAGAGCGGAACCGTGGGGGACATCAGCACGCTGTTCCCGCCTCTATCACCAATGCTTTGAAGTTATTCCTTTTTTCATGCATTTCATGGTTTTCATGGTTCCCGCTCTTGCTTCAATCAGTGAGTAGTTACTCAGAAGCTGAACAGCGCGCTTTGTGAACTAAAGTCATCACCATGACGCCTTGAAGCATGGTTGCGCTTTAGTAGCGCCCGTAGCGCAGGGAACGCCGAAGTTCATTTCCGGGAATCCTGCTCGAACAATGAGCGCAGCTCGCGGCGTCCCTGCTGGGCGATTTCGATGAGCTTCTCCTGGTTCTCCTGGTGGGGTGCGGACTCGCGCAGGGAGCGTTCATCGTGATCCCGGAAGATCCGGGTGGCATGAACCGCCGCGTCCAGGGGATAGCCAAGATTCTGCAAGACGCTTTCCGTTGCCTCGATCGACGACCCGAACGTCTCCCTGAAAATGTGCTCGACACCGGCGCAGACCAGCCGGTAGGCATGGAAACGGTTGCGCGCCCGGGCGATGATCTTCAGCTGCGGAAATGATTCCCGGGCCACTTCGACCAGCCTCAGGGAATCGTCGACGTCGTCTATGGCCACGACCAGGATGTCCGCGGCATCGGCATGGGCGGTGCGCAACAGGTCCGGGCGCGTTGCATCGCCGAAATAGATCTCGTTGCCGAACCGGCGGACGAACTCGACGTGCTGCGCATCCCTGTCCAGCGCGGTGAAAGCAATGTTCTGACCGGTCAGGACCCGGGCAACGATCTGCCCAAAGCGGCCGAAGCCGGCGATGATGACCCGCGGATGGTCGGGTTGATCGGTGGGTTGATCGAGCTTCGGCTCGGCTTTGGGAAATCTCTTCTCCAGGGCGTCCATCGTTCTCAGCAGTAATGGCGTCATGATCATGGAGGCAATGATCACCAGGGTCAGGATATCGCTGGTGGTTGGATCGAGCAGGTTCCCGCTGCTGGCCTGGGCAAACAGGACGAAGGCAAACTCGCCGCCCTGGCTTAGGAGCAGGGACAGGCGGACGCGGTCGCTCCTGTCCAGTCCCGCGAAGGTCCCGATCGCATAGAGCACCGCGAACTTGATCGTGACGACGGCCAGGGCGCCGCCCAGCACGGTCATCCAGGCGGAGGCCAGCAGACCGGGCTCGATGGTCATGCCGACGGAGAGAAAGAACAGGCCAAGCAGCAGGCCTTTGAACGGATCAATGGTGATTTCGAGCTCATGCCTGAACTCGGTCTCGGACAGGGCGACCCCGGCGAGGAAAGCGCCAAGGCCCATCGACAGGCCAGCATGTTCCATGAAGTACGCGACGGCCAGCACGGCGAGAAGGGCGCCGGCGGTGAACAAGTCCCGGCTGCGGATCGAAGCAACCGACCGGAAATAGGCCCCGAGCAGACGATGACCCAGGACCACCAGGGCCACTGCGCCGACGATACCGAAGAGCATCCATGTCGGCGACGGCCGCGTGCCTGCGCCGGCCAGACTCAAGCCGACGATCATGGGAATGACCGCGATGTCCTGGAACAGCAGGATCGCAAAGGCCTTCTGGCCATGGGGCTTGGTCATTTCCCGCCGTTCCTCGAGAAGTTGCAGCGCCAGGGCGGTCGACGAGAGCGCCATGGCAAGCGCGGCGATCAGCATGGTGATGCCGCCTGCGCCGGTGGCGAGCAAAGCGGCGCCGAGCAACACGGCGCTAACAAGGAGCTGGGCACCGCCCAGCCCGAAAGCGTCAACCGCCATTCGCCTCAGCCTGCGGGGCTGGAGTTCCAGGCCGATTACGAACAGCAGCAGAACGACGCCGATCTCGGCGATTTTCTGGATGAAAGCCACATCGGTGATGAGGCGCAGGCCGATGGGCCCGACGGCGAGCCCTGCAGCGAGATAACCCAACACACCGCCGAGCCCCAGTCGGCTGGTCAGGCCAACCAGGCCGACGGTGATTGCGACGATGGCAACGGCCGGTCCCAGGTCCAGCGCGTGAGCTCCCGCGCTCACCAGCGGTGGTACGCTGGATGTCCCGGCTTCACGGCGATGAAGCGGCCCTCGCAGGTCGCGCAGACCTTGTCGTCGGCGCGGAGCTCGCCGAGGATCGTCGCCCGGTCGTCACTGGCATCCTTGACCCGGGCGATCAGCTCCAGTTCCCGATCCGTCGGGGTCGGTCGCAGCAATTTGATCGAATAGTCCATCGTGACCGTGCACGGCGGTCGGTCGGAGCCGGCGCGTTGCATCAGGTGCCAGGCGGCGGTCCAGTTGCAGTGGCAGTCGAGCAGCGATCCGATGATGCCGCCGTTCAGCACCCCGGGGAACGCTTCGTGATGGGATTCGGGCGTCCAATGGGCGATGACCTGGTCTCCCTGGGGAAAACTGCGGATCTGCAGACCCTTCTCATTGGCGGGGCCGCAGCCGAAGCAGGCGTTGTGAGGAGCGTAGCGCTCCTGGAGGCAAGTCTCAGTCATGGCGGATCTCTTCCAGTTTCAATAAATCCAGTTTATCCCCCGGCTGGGGCCTCTCGGTGCGAATTCCATGTTGCTCGAGGGCCTGCTCCAGGGCCGTGGCGCGCTCCGGCTCGCCGTGCACCAGGTATGCCGGCGGCTTGCCGTGGATACTGGAATACCAGCGCAGGAGGTCTTCCTCGTCGCCGTGCGCCGATAAGCCCCCTATGGTGTGAATGCTGGCGGCGACCTTGATCGTCTCACCCATGATCTTCACGTAGTCGGCGCCGTCCACCAGGCGCCGGCCCAGGGTGCCATGCGCCTGGTAGCCGACGATGACGACCTGACAGTTGGTGCGCCAGAGGTTGTGCTTCAGGTGGTGCAGGATGCGGCCACCGGTGCACATGCCGCTGCCGGCCAGCACGATCGCGCCGCGTTCCATTCGGTTGATGGCGCGCGATTCATCTGCGGTCCTCGACAGGCTGAGATTGGGAAGCAGCGGCATGCGTGCGTTTTGCCGGTGCAGGGCGGCCGCTTCTTCGTCATAGAGGTGGGGATAGCCCCAGTAGACCTCGCTGGCCTGAATGGCCATCGGGCTGTCCAGAAAGATCTGCCACCGGCTGAGACCCCATTCCTCGTAATGCGTGCCCAACTGATAGAGGATCTCCTGCGACCGGCCGACGGCAAAACAGGGGATCAGTACGTTACCCCGACCGGCGGCGGCGAGGATTTCGCCGAGTTCCTGCACCGACGCCTCGCGGGAACGATGGCGGCGACCGCCGTAGGTGCTCTCCATGAGAACGACATCGGCCTGCTCGATGGCGGCCGGGTCGCGCAGGATCGGGGTGTCGTACTGGCCCAGGTCGCCACTGAACACCAGTCGCCTCCGCTGTTTGTTTTCTTCCAGGTCGAGTTCGACGGCGGCCGAGCCGAGTATGTGTCCAGCGTCCTGGTAGCGGACCTTGACGCCGGGTGAGACATCGAACCACTCGTCATAGCGGTGTCCCTGGAACTGGCGCAGGCACAGTTCCGCATCGGAAACCGTGTAGAGCGGCTTGACCGCACCCAGACCCTTGCGCCTGCGCCGCCGGGTTTCGTGGAATGCATCGCTTTCAGCCAGCGAAGCGGCATCGAGAAGCAGCACGCGACCGAGGTCGCGGGATGCGTTCTGGGCGTGAATGGGACCGCCGAATCCCCTGCGGCAGAGCAGGGGGAGGCGCCCCGAATGATCGAGGTGGGCGTGGCTCAGGACCACCGCATCGATGTCCTCGGCGGCAAACGGGAATGGGTCCCGGTTGCGGGCCTCCGCCTTACGCCCGCCCTGGATCAGCCCGCAGTCGAGCAGGATGCGCCGACCACGGACTTCGAGGATGTGGCACGACCCCGTGACTTCGCCGGCCGCACCATAGAATTCGAGTTGCATTGGGGTTACCCAGGTCTTTTGCTCGAGATTGTACCGCCATCGCCCGGTCCACTCAGCGGAGATTCATCCTTGAGGTACGAGAATTGGGTCCTGCCTGCGTCTGCCGTATAGTGCTGAACCCTCGGAGGAATATTTCATGAGCAGGATCAACGGACTATCGATTATCCTGGGCGTGCTGGCGTTGTTTCTTTCCGCTTCCGCTCAGGCGGATCGGCACCAGCAACTGGAGATTCTGGAAGCGATCTACGGGACCGCGAATCAGGTCTGTCAGGCCACCCGGGACGTGCAATATGCCTGCGACGGGCGGACCTACTGTGACGTCGAGGCCAACAATCGGCTCTGTGGGGATCCTGCCCGCAACAGTCGCAAACGCCTGATCATCAGCTACAGTTGCGGTGATGGCATCCGCACCGTCCAGGTCTGGGAAGGCGAAGTGGCCAGCGCCTACTGCATGGACACGCGCCATCAGGCGGGCGGCCGACCCCCCATTCCGGGCTTCGAACGCTGCCGCAACCGGCGGGACTGCCAGCCTCGGGGGTCGGACCGCAACCGGATCTGGATCGGCGAGGCGGTCTACGGCGCAAGGGACCGTTTTTGCGATGCAACCGACCTGTTTGTCCGCTACTGCGACGGGCAGGCGCGCTGCAGCATCACGGTGGACAACGATCTGTGCGGAGATCCGATTCGCAATGTCAAGAAGCGGGCCGAAGTCGACTACTATTGCAATGGCCGGCGCCTTCAGGTGCAGGTTCCGGAAGACCGCACGGCCGTCCTGAGCTGCCCTTGAACTGTCCCGGAGAACGCAGGTAGCCCATGGGTCGATCGAAGAGCAGCAAGCGGTGGCTCAAGGAGCACTTCTCGGATCCCTATGTCCAGGAAGCGCAGGCCGAAGGATGGCGGTCCCGTGCGGTCTTCAAGCTGAAGGAACTGCAGAACAAGTACACGCTCCTCAAGCCGGGCATGACGGTCGTCGACCTGGGGGCCGCGCCTGGCGGCTGGTCTCAGCTCGCGGCCCAGCTTGTGGGATCCCGGGGACGGGTGATTGCGCTGGACATTCTGGCCATGGACCCGCTGGACGAGGTCACCTTCATCCAGGGTGATTTCACCGAGACGCCCGCGCTGGAGGCACTGGAGGCGGCCCTCGATGGTCAACCGGTCGATGTTGTGTTGTCCGACATGGCGCCCAATATCACTGGTATGAAGGCTGCTGATCAGCCGCGGGCCATGTATCTTGCGGAACTTGCACTGGACTTTGCGCGTCAATGGGTCAGGCCCGGCGGCGCCATGCTGGCGAAGGTTTTCCAGGGTGAAGGTTTTGACGCCTTCATCGCGCAGGCGCGGGCACAATTTTCGGCAGTCAAGACGGTCAAGCCCAAGGCTTCCCGGTCGCGTAGCCGCGAAGTATACGTAATGGCACGGGGGCGCCGGACGGAATGACTGTTAAAATAGTAGAATTCGACTTCACCGGATTCGGTCCGATGCGGTCGCAGAAGAGGTATCTCTGTTGAACGATATGGCAAAAAACCTGGTCCTCTGGATCATCATCGCCGTGGTGCTGATGAGCGTATTCAGCAGTTTCACGCCGCGAACGGCGAATCAGTCGACGCTGCAGTACTCTGAATTCGTCGAATCCGTGCACAACGGTCAGATCCAGGCCGTGGAGATCCAGGAAGAAGCAAACGGCAGCCGGGTGATCACCGGTGAAATGAAGGACGGCCGGAAATTCAGCACCTACGGGCCGCGCGACGACGAGCTGATCAACGACCTGCTCAGCAAGGAGGTCAATGTCCGGTCCAAGCCGCTGGAGCGGCGGTCGATCCTGGTCGATATCCTGATTTCCTGGTTCCCGTTCCTGCTGCTGATCGGTCTGTGGGTGTTCTTCATGCGCCAGATGCAGGGCGGCGGAGGCGGCCGGGGTGCGATGTCCTTCGGCAAGTCGCGCGCGCGTCTGCAGGGCGAGGACCAGGTCAAGGTGACCTTTGCCGACGTGGCCGGTGTGGAAGAAGCCAAGCAGGAAGTGACCGAACTGGTCGATTTCCTGCGCGATCCCGGCAAGTTCCAGCGTCTCGGCGGCAAGATCCCCCGCGGCGTGCTGATGGTCGGACAGCCGGGTACCGGTAAGACGCTTTTGGCCCGGGCCATCGCCGGCGAGGCCAAGGTCCCGTTCTTCACCATTTCCGGTTCCGACTTCGTCGAGATGTTCGTTGGCGTGGGCGCTTCCCGGGTTCGCGACATGTTCGATCAGGCCAAAAAGCATGCGCCGTGCATCATCTTCATCGACGAGATCGATGCGGTCGGGCGCCACCGCGGCGCCGGTCTGGGCGGCGGGCACGACGAGCGCGAGCAGACCCTCAACCAGCTTCTGGTCGAAATGGACGGATTCGAAGGCAACGAGGGCGTCATCGTCATCGCCGCCACCAACCGGCCGGACGTGCTCGATCCTGCGCTCCTGCGTCCGGGACGCTTTGACCGCCAGGTGGTGGTCCCGTTGCCGGACCTGCGCGGCCGCGAGCAGATTCTCAAGGTCCACATGCGCAAGGTGCCGTATTCGTCGAACGTGGACGCACGCGTCCTCGCCCGCAGCACCCCGGGTTTTTCCGGCGCCGATCTGGCCAACCTGGTCAACGAGGCGGCGCTGTTTGCGGCCCGGGAGAATGCCAAGGACGTCGGCATGGATCATTTCGAGCGGGCCAAGGACAAGCTCATGATGGGTGCGGAGCGGCGCTCCATGGTCATGAGCGAGGATGAGAAGCGGCTGACCGCCTATCACGAGGCGGGTCACGCGATCGTCGGCCGGCTCGTTCCGGAACACGACCCGGTCTACAAGGTCAGCATCATTCCGCGTGGCCGGGCGCTGGGCATCACCATGTTCCTGCCCGAGGAAGACAAGTACAGCCAGAGCAAGAAGGCGCTGGAAAGCCAGCTGTGCAGTCTCTACGGTGGACGGATCGCCGAACAACTGGTCTATGGTGACGAAAAGGTCACCACGGGCGCTTCCAACGACATCGAACGGGCGACCAAGATCGCGCGCAACATGGTGCAGCGGTGGGGTTTGTCCGAATCGATGGGACCGATTGCCTACAGCGACGAGGAGGAGGAAGTCTTTCTCGGGCGCTCGGTAACCCAGCACAAGAGCACCTCCGAAGAAACCGCCAAGCACATCGACGCCGAAGTGCGGCGGATTCTCGACGAGGCCTACGGCAAGGCCACGGATATCCTCAAGGAAAACGAGGAGAAGCTGCACACCATGGCCGAGGCGCTGATGAAGTACGAGACCATCGACGAATCCCAGATCGATGCCATCATGGAAGGCAAGGACCCGGGTCCGCCGTCCGACTGGTGGGACGATCCTTCGCACGGTGGCGGTGGCGGCAACGCGACCGGTGACAAGGACGACAAGTCCAACGACGGCCGGATCGGCGGCCCCGCTGAACAGCACTGACCGAAGGGCACACTTCCAAACTCGACTGTGGCGGCCGGATCCTGGATCTGGGCCGCCCGGTCGTGATGGGCATTCTCAACGTCACACCGGACTCGTTTTCCGATGGCGGGCGCTACGACCGTCTTGAAGGTGCTCTGGCGCATGCCCGGGCGATGGTCGCCGAGGGCGCGGCCATCATCGATGTCGGTGGCGAATCCACCCGCCCGGGAGCCCGGGAAGTCTCCGTAGAAGAAGAACTCGGCCGGGTCATCCCGGTCATCGAAGGCCTGGCCCGCGCGGTTTCCGTGCCCATCTCGATCGATACCAGCAAACCGGAAGTGATGAGCGCCGCGGCCGCGGCGGGCGCCGGCCTGATCAATGACGTGAACGCGCTGCGTGCTCCCGGCGCACTCGAGGCGGCCGCCGCCACCGATCTGCCGGTCTGCCTGATGCACATGCAGGGTACGCCGCGCAGCATGCAGCATGCCCCGAGCTATGAAGACGTCGTCGCCGAGGTCATACAGTTCCTCGTGGAGCGGATCCGCGCCTGCGAGGCCGTTGGGATCTCGCGAGACCGGATTGTCATCGATCCGGGGTTCGGCTTCGGTAAGACGCTCGAGCACAATCTGGCGCTGCTCGGCCGGCTGGAAGCATTTCAGGACCTGGGCTGCCCGATCCTGATCGGCGTTTCACGCAAATCCATGTTCGGGAAGCTCCTAGACCGGGACGTCGACGAGCGCCTGCCGGGGAGCCTCGCCGCCTGTGTGATCGCCTTGGGCAAGGGGGCTTCAATCGTGAGAGCCCATGACGTGGCCGAGACGCAGGACGCGGTCGCCGTCTTCTCGGCGATCGCCACGCTTCCCGCCAAGGGTTAGCCGTCAGCCCTCTCGCGCCGCCTCCGGCATCGACTTGATATACAGATCCCGCTGGGGGAAGGGGATCTCGATGTTCTCCTCGGCGAAGCGCTTGTAGACGGTCATCAGGAGTTCGTGGGTGATTCTGCCGCGCAGCTCGGGACGCTCGATCCAGCCGAGGAGCTCGAAGTCCAGGCTGGAATCGCCGAAGCCCCGCATCCGAACGCGCACCGGCGGTTCCTCACAGAGGGCAGGATGCTCCTCGCCGATTTTCTGGAGGACCTCGCAGACCTGGTCCACGTCGGTGCCGTAGGCGACGCCGACCCTGATCCGGACGCGCATTTTCTCCCAGCGCCCGCCGGCTTCATTGACGATCTTCGCCGCGCCCATCACGGCATTGGGCACGGTAATCTCGACGTCGTCGCGGGTCAGGATCCGGGTGCTGCGGAGGCCGACGTGCGTGACCATGCCGCGTTCGCCGCTGTCCAGGTTGATGTAGTCACCGATCTTGTAGGGCGCGTCGGCCACGATGAATACGCCGGAGAAGAGATTGGCCAGCGTATCCCGCGCCGCAAAACCGACCGCGATGCCAATGACGCCTGCAGAGGCCAGCCACGCGGTGGCGTCGATATTCCAGACCTGGAGCAGGGCGTAGCTGGCGATCAGGACAACCAGCAGCTTGCCCACGATGTCGAACAGGGGCAGCGTTCGGTCCTGGATCAAGGGCAGCTTGTCCTGCCA
Source organism: Lysobacterales bacterium (assembly GCA_033722075.1). Taxonomy (GTDB): domain Bacteria; phylum Pseudomonadota; class Gammaproteobacteria; order Xanthomonadales; family SZUA-38; genus JAWVZU01. Next base: position 10,898 of record JAWVZU010000006.1, on the reverse strand, counting down.
ATGGGCCGCCTTGTCGAGCAGCAGCGCCATGACCGGCAAGCCGGCCGCGAACCAGTAGATGATGGCCAGACTGGCCAGGATCCGGATGACGACTATGGTGAACCGGTCGGGCAGGTCCAGGGTGATGGTGGCCAGGGTGAGGAAACCGTAGAAGACGGTCACGAACAGGGGCCGGCTGAGGAACTGGATGATCTTGTCGTCGAAATCGGTCTTCGTCCGCGTCGTGAGGTGGGACAGGGTCCATTTCAGGGCGAAGACGAACAGCTTGGCGATGAAAAAGCCGACCAGTGCGATCGAGAGGGCGGCGACCCATGGGTAGGCTGCGAGAAACTCCGAGACCGGCTTGAGCGCCTCGGGAACCCAATCCTGTGCGGTGACCTGCCGGGTCAGTTCCTCGACCAGATCCGGTGTTTCCTGGGGCTGGTTTTCCTGCATCGTCGGCGCGGGTTTCCTGGGTTTTCGGGGATTATTGCACAGCCCCGTCTCCAAACCGCGAACGTTCTCCGCTATCCTCCTGATCCTTTGCCCGCAATCCAATCGATGGCCACTCTCGCCCGTGACTGAACTCGCTCGCACCCGCACCGACAGCGCGGCCGTCCTCAGCATGCTGGCCGGGGCGGTCATGATCAGCACCTCGGCCCCCTGGGTGAAGGTCGCCGAAGTCGCGCCGAGCACGTCGGCGTTCTATCGCATGGCCATCGGCGGGGTGGGGTTGATCATCCTCTGCCTGCTTCAGCGCAGGACGCTGTGGCAAGGCACCCGCTACGCTCTGCGCTTCGTTCCCGTTGCGATCTTCTTTGCGCTGGATCTGTATTTCTGGCATCGGAGCATCATCTATGTCGGTCCGGGCCTGGCCACGATCCTGGCGAATTTCCAGGTCTTCGTTCTCGCCATGGTGGGCTGGCTGGTGTTCAAGGAGCGGGTTCCATGGACCTTCTTCGCCGGCGTGCTCGCGGCTTTTGCGGGCATCTGGTTGCTGGTCGGAGTGGATTGGACCCAGCTCGGCGAAACCTACCGGGTCGGGGTCGTGTTCGGTCTGCTCACGGCCGTGGCCTACTCGGCGTTCATCCTCAGCATGCGCCAGGCCCAGGGCGCCCGCCGAACGCTGTCGACACCGGCCAACCTCGGCATCATGTCGCTGATCTGTGCCGCGATCCTGGCGGCGGTCAGCTGGTTCGAGGGTCATTCCTTCGCCGTGCCCAACCTCAAGACCTGGGGCGCACTCCTGGCCTACGGGCTCTTTTGCCAGGTCATCGGATGGATGCTGCTGACGCGCGCGATGCCGCGGCTGCCAGCGGCCCTGGTGGGATTGTTTCTGCTCCTGCAGCCTGCATTGTCCTTCCTATGGGATATCCTCTTCTTTGCGCGACCGACCGACCGCTGGGACCTGGTCGGCGCGGGGCTGGTGCTGGCGGGGATCTACGTGGCGAATCGCAGACAGACCGATGGGTAAGGAAGACGATCTCAAGTTGCTGGTGCGATCGGGGACGGCGCTGATCGTGATCGAGTCCCACGAAGAGAACCGGGTCGTCGACATGTTCACCCGCCTGCTCGTGCCGGGTCCCAACGAAAGCCACCTGAGCGGCACGCTCAAGCCCCTGTACAAGTGGTCCGCCACCGACGGTCTGGTTCGCCTGGACCTGGAAGTGGCTGACTTCGGCGCGGAGCATCGTGAGCCGGAGCTGGTTCTCGATCACATCGCACGAAATCGTGATCCGTCCATTTATCTGCTGCTGGATTTTCACCCCTATCTCAGTGATCCGCTGAACGTCCGGAGGATCAGGGAAATCGCCCTGGAGCACCATGAGCGGCCGCACACGGTGGCCATGATCAGCCCGGCCCTGAAACTGCCACCGGAACTGCTGCCCCACGCGGCCCGCATCGAGCTTTCCATGCCGTCGGACGACGTGCTCGAGAAGTTGGTTCGGGAAGAGGCCTTCCGCTGGTCGCGTCGCCACGACGGGCGGCGGGTCAAGGTCAATCGCAAGAGCCTGGCGATGCTGGTCCAGAATCTCAAGGGACTGGCGCTGGAGGATGCCCGGCGCCTGGCGCGCAACGCGATCTACAACGACGGTGCGATCACCGAGGTCGACCTGGAATCGGTGATGGTCGAGAAGTTCAAGATCCTCAATCGAGGGGGGATCCTGCACTATGCGTACGACCTGATCGAATTCGACGACATCGCCGGCCTGGGCCGGCTGAAGCGCTGGCTCAGGGAACGCCAGCAGGTGTTCGTGGACGGCGCGGAAGAATACGGGCTCGATCCACCCAAGGGGGTGCTCCTGCTGGGCGTCCAGGGGTGCGGGAAGTCGCTCGCGGCAAAAGCGGTCGCCTCCGGGTTCGGTGTGCCGCTGCTACGCCTCGATTTCGGGAATCTCTACAACAAGTACCACGGAGAGACGGAACGGAACCTGCGCGAGTCGCTCAGGAGCGCAGAGGTCATGCAGCCCTGCGTGTTGTGGATCGACGAGATCGAAAAAGGCCTGTCCACCAGCGACTCCGATTCCGGCACGTCCAAGCGTGTCCTCGGGACGCTGCTGACCTGGATGGCCGAGCGCAAGGGGCGGGTCTTTCTGGTTGCCACCGCCAACGACATCGAGGCCCTGCCGCCGGAGCTGGTGCGCAAGGGCCGCTTCGATGAGATCTTCTTCGTCGACCTGCCCAAGCCGGACGTGCGCGAACGGATTTTCGAAATCCATCTTACCAAGCGCAAGCAGGACGCCGAGCGCATCGATCTCACCCGCCTGGCTGAACTCAGTGAGGGTTTCTCGGGTGCCGAGATAGAGCAGTCTGTCGTCTCAGCCCTTTACTCCGCAATGGCCGACGCGACCGAACTGAGCACGGAGCGGATCGCCGAGGCGATTTCCGCCACCCGCCCGTTGTCCGTCGTCATGGCCGAACGCATTGCCCACCTGCGCCGCTGGGCTTCAGAACGCTGCGTCCCGGCGGATGACTGATGGGCCGCCTGTTCGTCTATGGCACGCTGGCGCCGGGACGATCCAACCACCATGTGCTCGCCGGGCTGGAGGGAAGCTGGCAACCGGCGGCCATTCGAGGCATTCTGCATCCTGAAGGATGGGGTGCCGCCCTCGGTTATCCGGCCGTCGTCCTGGATCCGCAGGCAGGCTGGGTGGAAGGACAGGTTTTCAGCTCCCGCGAATTGGAGCGTGCCTGGCGTCGGCTGGATGCATTCGAGGGTTCCGCCTACCGTCGTGTCAAAACGACGGCACGGCTGAGCGATGGTCGGCAGGTCGAGTGCTTCGTCTACGAACTGGCCCAAGCAGGAGTACAGCGATGAGCGGGAAGTCGATTCGCGGTTCGTGTCTGTGCGGCGATGTGACCTTCAAGCTCGCTCCGCCGTTCGTGTTCTTCCAGTATTGCCATTGCAGTCGCTGTCGCAAGACCACCGGCAGCGACCATGCAGCGAATCTCATGGTGACGATGCGCCAGTTCCAGTGGACCACCGGCCTCGACTACGTGCGTCGCTATGAACTCCCGGAAGCCAAGTATTTCTGTCACGGCTTCTGCCGACAATGCGGCTCCTCGTTGCCCTGGGTCACCCGCAGCGGCAAGCACGTCGTCGTTCCCGCCGGGGCGATCGACGAGGGCCTGTACGCGGCACCGGAGTGGAATGTCTACTGGGGCTCCCGTCCAGGCTGGGCAAGGTGCGTCAGCGATCTGCCGACCGCCGACGAGGCGCGCAAGTCCTGACCCGGGAACAGGCCCGATTCGTTGGGGTTTTCGGCCTCACAGGTCGAACAGGTCGTCCAGCGGGTTATTGCCCTTGCTTTTCGACTCGCCCGCCTCATCGCTGGAATCCCCATTGTCACCGAACAGCTGGTCCAGCTTGCTGCGTGCCTCCCGGTCTGCAGCGGCCGGTCCCTGCCAGGCGTCGGGATTGGCCTTGAAATAGTCGCAGAAGTTCGCCGCGGTCTTGTCCGATGGTGGTTCGGCCCGGTCCTCGCGGCATTGATCCGAGACCTGTGGCGCCCAATGCACGCACATGCGGCAGACATGGATCTCGGCCCGGCACCGGCGGCATTCCTCGCGGCGAGAGATCGGGAAGATGAGTTCTTCCAGCGTCGCGCCGCACTGCCAGCAGTGATAGTCTGTCACGGCAGAACAACGTGCTCGGGGGGCTGCCAACCGGCCTTGCGATGTTCCGCAATCACCGTCGTGTCGATCCCGCCGCGCGTGTAGAATTCGGCAGTCAGGCGCATGAAACGCGGATCCGTCGCATCGACCAGGTCACCGAGAATCCGGTTGGTCACGGCCTCATGGAAGGCGCCTTCGTCCCGGAAGGACCAGATATAGAGCTTGAGCGCTTTCAGCTCCACGCAGCGCTCGTCCGGGATGTATTCGAGGACCAGTGTCGCAAAGTCCGGCTGTCCGGTCTTGGGACACAGGCAGGTGAATTCTGGAATCTCGATCCGAACGGTATAATCCCGCTCCGGTTGCGGGTTGTCGAAGGTTTCGAGGATCTTGCTCGGTTGCGTGCTCATGGCATCCATTTGTTGCGCGGGGCCGTGAAACATAAGCGAAAAGCGGCGCCCGGGCAATGCGCCGACAAACGGCACAGGGACAGGCTGAAAATACAACAACTATGCGTCTGAAAACCATCAAGCTGGCCGGCTTCAAGTCCTTCGTCGACGCCACGACCCTCCACCTGCCCAGCAACCTGATCGGCGTCGTCGGTCCCAACGGCTGCGGCAAGTCGAACATCATCGATGCGGTCCGCTGGGTCATGGGCGAAAGTTCGGCCAAGCACCTCCGCGGCGACCTGATGTCGGATGTGATCTTCAATGGTTCCAGTGCCCGCAAGCCAGTGGGGACCGCGACGGTCGAACTGATCTTCGACAACTCGGACGGCCAGATCGGCGGTGAGTATGCCGGCTATGCCGAGATTTCGGTCAAGCGTCAGGTCGGGCGCGAGGGGCAGAGCCTCTACTTCCTGAACGGGGCGCGCTGCCGCCGGCGCGACATCACGGACATCTTTCTCGGCACCGGACTGGGCCCACGCAGCTACTCGATCATCGAGCAGGGCATGATCTCCCGGGTGGTCGAGGCCCGCCCGGAAGAGATCCGGGTCTACCTGGAAGAGGCGGCTGGAATCTCCAAGTACAAGGAGCGACGGAGGGAGACGGAGAACCGGATTCGTCATACGCGAGAGAACCTGGCGCGGCTGGAAGATCTGCGCAGTGAAGTGGACAAGCAGCTGGAAAGACTGAAGCGCCAGGCCAAGCAGGCCGACCGCTACAAGAAGCTGAAGGCGGCGCACCGCCAGAAATCGGCGGAGCTGCTGGCCCTGAAATGGCGCGATCTGGATGCCGCCATGGAGTCCAGCCAGCAGGAACTGAAGGCCCGCAGTAACGCGCTGGAGTCCGAGATCGCAGCCTTGCGCAAGGTCGAAGCGGAAATCGAGGCGGCCCGAAGCGACCATCAGGCTGCAGCGGATGCCAGCAATGAAGTACAGGGCGAACTGTACGAGGTCGGCGCCGAAATCGCCCGTCTCGAGCAGAGCATCGCACACCGCAAGGAACTCCAGGCCCGCCAGCGAAAGCAGCACGAGGAGATCGAGCAGAGCCTGCAGGAGTTGCGGTCCCATCTCGGGCTGGACGAAGCCCACCTGGAACAGCTCAACCAGGCCGTGAAGGATGGCGATCCGGCGCTCGAGAAGGCGCGGGCGGACGAAGCGGCGATGGCCAAAGCCTACGCGGAAGCCGAGGAGGCCGTCTCCGGCTGGCAGGCCGAATGGGATCGGTTTTCGAACGAGCGCGGGGACGCATCCCGGCGGGTCGACGTGGAACAGACCCGGATCGAGGGGTTCGACCGGGCTTTGGGCGAGCGCGGCGGCCGGATCAAGGCGCTGCGGGACGAGGCCGGCGGTCTCGATGCCTCCGAGGCCGAGGCATCCGTCCGGTCGCTGGAGCAGGAACGGGAAAAGGCCGCGAAGAAGCTCGCCGAACTGGAGCAATCGGTCGACGCGCTGCGTGGCGAGACCTCCGGGCTGCGGGATACGAACAGGAAGGACGCCGCAGAGCTGAATGAACTGCGTGGCAAGCATCAGCAGCTGAGCGGCCGGCTGAGTTCGCTGGAGGCGCTGCAACAGGCGGCGATGGGCGAAGACGCCGAAGTCATCGAGCGGTGGTTGAAGGAGAGCGGCATCGACAATCCTCAGCGGCTGTCCCAGGTGATCGAGGTGGAAAGCGGGTACGAGGCGGCCGTCGAAGCGGCCCTGGGCGATTATCTCGAAGCGCTGGTCGTGGCCGATCCGTGGGGCCTGGCTTCCAACGGCGATCGACCGAACGTCAAGCTTACCCTGGTCTCCGACGAGCCGGGGAAGCCGGCGAAGGCGGGGCTCGCTGCCAGGGTGAAGGGGCCGGCCGCGGTCGCCGAACTCCTCGAGGGCTGGGACGTGGCTGCCTCCGAGACATCGCGGCCGGAAGAGCCGGGGAGTCGGCAGGTCTTCGCCGACGGCAGCGTTGCCGGACGTCACTGGCTGCGCATGGCCGGAGACTCCCCGACGACCGGGGTGCTGGCTCGGGAGAAGGAGATCGCCGAACTTCGCAAGGAGCTGGCTGACGTCAGTCGCCGCGGCCAGGAAACCCGGGAGCGCCTTGAGCAGGGCGAGGCGAAGCTGGGCAAGCTGGAAGAGCAGGTCGAACAACGCCAGACCGAACTGAACATGCAGCTGCGCCGGATCGCCGAGCTCGACGGTCAGATCCAGTCGCGCAAGGCACGCGTCGAAGCGGTGCGTCAGCGCGCCGAGAGAATCAATGCCGAAATCGAGGGGCTGGAGAACTCGGTCGCCGATGACGAGCAGAACATGCGCTCGGCGCGACAGCGTCTGGAAGGCGAGATCAACCGGATGGCGGAGCTGGAAAAGCAGCGCGAAGCGCTTGAAAGCCGGCGCCGAGAACTGTTCGAAGCGCGTGATGCGGCGCGTGCGAAGGCCCGGGAAGCCCGGGAAGCGGCCCAGAAGCTGGCCGTGGAACTGGAATCCAAGCGCTCCGCTTTGCGTTCAACGGAGAACAGCCTGGAGCGGACCCGCTCGCAGCTGTCTCAGCTGGAGACCCGTCGCAAGGAACTGCTGGAACAGGTGGCCGAGGCCGACTCGCCGATGGACGAGGAGCAGGGCCGCTTGAAGACCCTCCTGGATCAGCGCCTGGAGGTCGAGCAGCGGCTGGCCGAAGCCCGGCGGAAGGTCGACGAGGTGGCGGACCGGTTGCGGCAGCTGGATCGTCGGCGGCACGAGATCGACGACCAGGTCACCACACGGCGCGAGAAAGTCGAAGCCGCGCGGCTGGAGCTCGAGGGCGTACGGGTCAAGGCCGAGGGGATTCGTGAGCAACTGGAGCAGGACGAGCAGGATCCCAAGACATTGCTGGAGAGCCTCGCGGAAGAGGAGGATGCCGGCGTCGATTCATGGCAGTCTCAGCTGGAGCGCCTGGACAACCAGATCCGACGCTTGGAACCGGTGAATCTCGCGGCGATCGAGGAATACGCCGAGGAGCAGGAGCGCAAGGAGTACCTGGACGCGCAGAACGAAGACCTCACCAAGGCCCTGGAGACGCTGGAGGCGGCGATCCGCAAGATCGATCGGCAGACACGCACGCGCTTCAAGGAGACCTTCGACAAGGTCAATACGGGCATGCAGGGCCTTTACCCGCGACTTTTCGGGGGCGGCCATGCGTTTCTCGAGCTGACCGGTGACGACCTGCTGGAAGCGGGGGTTGCGATCATGGCCCGGCCGCCCGGAAAGCGCATCTCCAATATCCACCTCCTTTCCGGGGGCGAGAAGGCCCTGACAGCGGTATCCTTCGTGTTCTCGATTTTCCAGTTGAACCCGGCGCCGTTCTGCATGCTTGACGAGGTGGATGCCCCGCTGGACGATGCCAATGTCGGCCGCTTCTCGGAACTGGTCAAGGAAATGTCGGAGCAGGTCCAGTTTCTGGTCGTGACGCACAACAAGATCACCATGGAGATCGCCCACCAGATGATGGGCGTGACCATGCGGGAACCCGGCGTGTCCCGGCTGGTGTCCGTCGACGTGGCCGAGGCGGAGCGATTGGCAGCCAGCTGATGGATTGGAGGCGTTAACGCGGATGGGAGAAGGCCGTGGATGAATTGCGCTGGGTATTGCTGGTCATCGGCGCGGGTATCGTCGCCGGGGTCTATTTCTATTCCAGGCATCAGGCCCGACCGCCGGCGCAGTCCCTTCGGCCAAGGGAAGAGATCGATCCGGATCTGTCCGAGGAGCTGGATCGGCTTGGGCAGGCCATCTCCAGGGACCGGTCCGCCGAGGCAACCGGAGTCTCACCGGAGTCGGAAGACGCAGCAGACCAGGATCCATCGGAGGAGATCGAAACGGAACCCGAGCGGATCGTGACCCTCTACGTCCAGCCCCGGGAGGGCGGAAAATTCGCCGGCGCCAAGGTCCTGCGAGCGGCCGGCGACGCGGGCCTGGTTTTCGGCAGGCTGAACATCTTCCATCGTTTCCACGAGTCCGAAAAGCGGCGAATCGCGGTCTTCAGCGTGGCCAACATGACCAAGCCCGGGGACTTCGACCCGGACCGGCCCGAGGCAATCGAGTGCCACGGCCTGTGCCTGTTTCTGACCCTGCCCAATCCGCTGAGTGCCCTCGACGCCTGGGATGCCATGCTCGCGACCGGCAAGCGCCTTGCGGACCTGCTGGGCGGCGAACTCATGGACGAGTCGCGCAGCACGCTGATTCGCCAGCGTATCGCCCACATCCGGGACCAGATGCGCGAATACGATCGTCGCAAGGACCTGCCGAGGATCTGATGGACAGGGAGGCAGCGCGCGCCCGGGCGGAGGCGCTTCGGTCGAAGATCGAGGAGGCTGACTACCGCTATTACGTGCTCGCGGATCCAACCATTCCCGATGCCGAGTATGATCGGCTCATGCGCTCGCTGGAGGAACTGGAGAGCGAATTTCCGGAGCTGGCCAGTGAAGATTCCCCGACGCAGCGCGTTGGCGGTGAACCGGTTTCCGGCTTTGACAAGGTACGCCACAGCGTCCCCATGCTGTCCCTGGGCAACGCCTTTTCCGAGGAAGAAGTTCGGGACTTCGACCGGCGCATCCGGGAACGGCTGGACCGCGAGGAGCCGATCCGTTTCGCGGTGGAACCCAAGCTGGACGGCGTTGCCCTGAGCCTGCGCTACGAGAACGGCTCGCTGGTCCGGGCGGCGACCCGCGGCGACGGCACCACCGGCGAAGACGTCACCCACAATGCACGGACCATTGACGCGATCCCCCTGCGCCTGCGCGGAGAAGAGTACCCCAAGGTCCTGGAAGTGCGCGGCGAGGTCTATATGCCGAAGGCGGGGTTCGAGGCCTTCAACGAAGCTGCAGCCGAACGGGGCGACAAGACCTTCGCCAACCCCCGCAACGCTGCGGCCGGGAGCCTTCGCCAGCACGATCCCAAGCTGACCGCCGAACGGCCCCTGGCCTTCTTTGCCTATGGCCTCGGTGAAGTGGACGGGGCGATTCCCGACGCACACGGTGCGCTCCTTGCGGAGCTGCGGGAATGGGGCCTTCCGGTTTGTCCGGAGACGCGGTCTGTCGACGGGATCGACGGCTGCCTCGAGTACTACCGGGACCTCGGCGATCGGCGCAACGATCTCGCCTACGAAATCGATGGGGCCGTCTACAAGGTCGACGACTTCCGTTTGCGCGAGGAACTGGGTTTCGTGAGCAAGGCCCCCCGCTGGGCGCTGGCGCACAAGTATCCCGCGCAGGAAGAGTTGACTCGCGTCGTGACGATCGAAGTCCAGGTGGGCCGCACCGGCGCGTTGACCCCGGTGGCGCGGCTCGAACCGGTCTTCGTCGGCGGGGTCACGGTGACCAATGTCACGCTGCACAACGAGGACGAGATTCGCCGCAAGGATGTGCGCGTCGGCGACACGGTGGTGGTTCGGCGCGCCGGTGACGTCATCCCGCAGATCGTATCGGTCGTTCCCGATCGGCGGCCCGACGACACGGTTGAGTTCCAGATGCCCGAGACCTGTCCGGTCTGCGATTCCGCGGTCGCCCGCATGGCGGACGAGGCGGTGACCCGTTGCACGGGCGGTCTGTTCTGTGCCGCACAACGCAAGGCGGCCTTGCAGCACTTTGCCTCGCGCGGCGCCATGGACATCGAAGGCCTGGGTGACAAGCTGATCGACCAGTTCGTGGAGAATGATCTGCTGGACACGGTGGCCGACATCTACCGACTGGACAAGGAGACCCTCGTCGACCTCGATCGCCTGGCGGAGAAGTCGGCGCAGAACCTGCTCGATGCAATCGACCGATCAAGGGAAACGGAGCTGCCGAGGCTGCTGTTCGCGCTGGGTATCAGGGAGGTTGGTGAGGCCACTGCGCGGGCCCTCGCGCGGCACTTCGGCAACCTGGACGGGTTGATGGCGGCAAGCCGGGAAGCGCTGGAAGAGGTGCCGGACGTCGGGCCGGTTGTCGCCGAGCATATCGCTGCCTTCTTCTCCGAACCGCATAACCGGGAAGTGATCTCGGAGCTGCGACAACTTGGAGTGAAATGGCCGGAGGGCGAGGGCGCGGCGGGCCCCGAATCAGACCGACTGGCCGGCCGGACGTATGTATTGACCGGTACCCTGGAATCGATGACCCGGGACGAGGCCAAGGATCGCCTGATGGCCCTCGGCGCCAAGGTGACCGGAAGCGTTTCGAAGAAGACCAGTGCCGTCATTGCCGGCGAGAAGGCCGGCTCCAAGCTGACCAGAGCGGAAGAACTCGGCGTCGAGATCCTCTCCGAGGCGGACCTGCTGGCGCTGCTGGAGGAAGGTTGAGCGTCCGGGTCAGGTCGGGTTGTTCTGCAGGTCGACCGTGTACACCTCGGAGCGCCGCCCGAGCCGATCGGTGGC
>JAWVZU010000005.1:0-38791 GCA_033722075.1 Lysobacterales bacterium | reverse complement strand
TCGGCGGCAGCATGGCCTTCGGAATGAGTCCGCCGGCAAGCATGTCTCCGCCCCGCCAGCCCGGCTCGAGCCGCGGCCGGTAACCGGAAAGGAGGCCCGCGATGTCCCAGTGCGGAGCGACGACCGATGGTCGTGTGTCCACAACGGGCGCCGGTGCGCTGACGGTTTCCGGAAGCGGCTCCCGCGGCGGCCTGGGCGGCGGACGAATGCGTTTCCGGTAGCGGACCGGATCCGGCGGTGTCCGGTCGAAGAACTGGATCAGCTCGGCGTGCGAGGTGCTCGGCTCGGGCACGGGCACGTCGACCAGGCGGGTCATGCCATAGACGATCAGAACCGTGACCGCGAAACCGGCACTCCCGAACCCGAGCACACGCCACAAGACTCCCATGCGCCCGCATTATCCGGCCCGGACGGCCTTGGGCCTATGACCGAAGCTGCGGGTTGAAGCGGGATCAACCCCGGCGCAGCACCGCGACCGGCGCGGTGGTCAGGACCCGACGTCCGCCCAGGACACCAACCAGCGCAATCCCGCAGCCCCCGAGGAGAGCGCCAAGCGGAATGAGCAGCCAGGAGGCCGCGTAGGGCACCTCGAACACTTCTCTCGCCACCACCCAGCCGGTCGCGAGGGCCGCGACGGCCGCCAGTCCGCCGGCCAGCGCGCCCAGTACGCCGAACTCTGCAAGCAATGCGGCACGCAACTGCTTGCGGGCCGCTCCCAGGGTTCGCAGGACTGCGCCTTCGTAGATCCTTTGCCAGAGACCGGCACGCAGGGCCGAAATGAGCACCAGCACCCCGGCAACCAGGGTGAAGAAGAACACCACCCGCACCGTGAGGCTGACCCGGTCGATGATGGTCCGGACCCGCCCCAGTATGGTCCCGACATCGATGACCGAGATGTTCGGGTAAGCGCGCACCACTTCGCTCAGCACCTCGAAGCGATCCGGGGGAATGTAGAGGCTGGTGATGTAGTTGGCCGGCAGCTGACCCACGGAGCCGGGAGAGAGGAGGATGAAGAAGTTGACCTCGAAGGAATCCCAGTCGACCCGCCGGATGCTGGTGATCTCGGCTTCCACCGATCGTGAGCCGACCTGGAAGGTCATGCGATCCCCGATGCCGAGGCCGACCCGCTGGGACCAGGACTCGGCAAGCGACACTTCCACGGTGCTGCTGTCCTTCCACCAACGGCCGGCGATGATCTCATTGCCTGCGGGCAGTTCGTCCGCCCAGGACAGATTGGTCGTCCCGTCCAGCCGGCGCGAACGGCTGGCCTGGTCGCCCGACGGCGCCTCTCCGTTGATTGCGATGATCTTGCCCACGGCCATGGGGAAAATCTCCGGTTCGCCGAAGCGCTCCAGTGCAGCGGCGACCGCCTCGGTCTGTTCCGGGTGGATATTGAGCAGGAAGAAATTCGGCGCCTGCTCGGGCAGGGAGCCCCGCCAGCTGGCCAGCAGATCCGATTGCACGACGCTCAGGAGGAAAATCATCATTGCCCCCAGGCCCAGACCCGCGACCTGAAACAGGTTTGCGGTGCGGCGCCTTGCCAGATTGGCAAGGCCATAGCGCCAGCCCAGGCCACCGCCGCGCATCCGGCCGATCACCCAGATCAGCAGCAGGGCCGCCAGCGCCAGGATGGCAATTGTCCCCACCAGCCCCAGCGTGATGTACGACCCCAATTCCAGGTCGCCTGCCTGCCAGTAGATCAAGGCGATGCCGAACAGGACCGGCGGAACGTAGATCAGCCAGTCACCCACGCGGGGCGGGTCGTCCTGACGCTTGAGGACCCGAGCCGGCGGCACCCGCCGAAGGCGAATCAGTGGCGGCAGTCCGAATCCCAGCAGGGCCAGCAGACCCGTAGCGATCCCCGCCAGCGCCGGCGCCAGGGTTGCCGCGGGCAGCGCCTCCGGGATCAGGTCGCCCATGGCCCACACCAGCAGCAATTGCACTGCGTAGCCAAGTCCGATGCCCACGGCAATGGCCGGCAAGGCCATCCACACAAGCTGCAGGCCCAGCACCGCAAGGGTCTGGCGCTGGGAAGCCCCCAGACAGCGCAGGATGGCGACCGTATCGATGTGGCGCAGGGCGAATTCCCGGGCCGCCAGGACCAGCGCCGCACCGGCCAGCAGGACCGCGCTCAGCGCGGCCAGGGCGAGGAAACGATTGGCCCGATCCAGCGATTCGGTGATGCCCCGCTGGCTTTCCTGGAGGGTCTGAAAGAACGCACCCTCCCGGCGCGGCTCGAGCCAGCTTCGGAAGGACTCGATGGCATCCGCTTCGCCGGCCACCAGCAGCCGAAAGCGGGCCCGGCTGCCCTCGCCAAGCAGCCCGGTTGCCTCGAGCCCCTCGGACCCGATCATGACGCGCGGAGCGAGGTTGAAGACCCCGGTCCGGTCGGGTTCGACGCGAATGACCGCGCCGATCCGATAGGTGCTGGCGCCCAACTCCAGCGTTTCTCCCATGCGCGCACCCAGTTCGCCCAGAATGCGCGGATCCACCCACGCCTCGCCGGGTTGGGGGATCCGGTCGGCCGCTGCGCCTGGCGCAGTCGAATCGGGAGCAATCGTGACTGCGCCGCGCAAGGGATAACCGTCGCTGACGGCCTTGACCTCGACCAGAAGCGAACTGTCGCCGGAGAATGCGACCGTCGGAAACTCCACCGCGCTCGTCGTTGCGAGGCCGAGTTGCCGTGCCCGGGCGCTCCAGGCGTCCGGAATCGCGTAACGGGAAACGACAATCAGGTCGCCGCCGATCAGTTCGTTTGCCGAGCGCTTGAGCCCGGCCTCCACCCGCTCGCCAAAGGCCCCGACCGCGGTCAACGCAGCGACCGCGATCACCAGGGCGCCGGCCAGTGCCTGCAGTTCGCCTGCCTTCAGCTCGCGCCGGAATTGCCGCCAGGAGGTGCTCAGGATGCGCATATCACGCCGCCGCTTCGCTCTTGACCAGACGGCCGCCTTCCAGACCGATGACCCGCCCACACCGATTGGCGAGACGCGAATCATGGGTCACCAGCACCAGGGTCGTGCCGGCATCCGCATTCAATACGAACAGCAGCTCACTGATCTTTCGTCCCGTTTCCAGGTCCAGGTTGCCCGTGGGCTCGTCGGCAAAGAGGATTCGCGGTCGGGAAGCGAAAGCCCGGGCGATGGCCACCCGCTGCTGCTCGCCCCCCGAGAGCTGGTTGGGATAGTGATCGTGCCGGTCCTGCAGGCCGACCCGCTCGAGGATATCCAGCCCACGGGCGGCAGGATCGTCGTCCCCAGCCAGTTCCAGGGGAAGCATCACATTCTCCAGCGCGGTGAGCGCGCCCAGCAGATGAAAGGACTGGAATACGAACCCCACCCGGCCACGCCGCAACTCAGCGCGCTCATCTTCGGTCAGACCGTTCAGGGCCTGGCCGGCGAGGCGCACGGAGCCGGAGGTCGGCAGGTCCAGGCCGGCGAGGATCCCCAGCAGGGTCGTCTTGCCGGAGCCCGAGGGGCCGATGATCGCGACGCTCTCCCCGTCTCCGATGCTCAGCGACAACGGATGAAGAATCGTGAGGTCCCCGCCTCCTGGCGCCTTCACGACCTTGGCGATATCCTCGGCCGCCAGTACTGGATCAGATACTTTGTCTACGCTCATGATTCGATTTCTACTGTTATTGCTGGCCAGCGGGCTGCTGGTCGGGCCGGTCGCAGACGCTGAAGAAGCCGCCTGTAAGGTTCTTGTCCTCGGGGACAGCCTCAGTGCCGCCCACAATATGCCCGTGGAGGCCGGATGGGTGCACCTCCTCGATCAGCGCCTGACCGAGGAGGGTCTCGACGGGCAGGCCGTCAACGCATCCATTTCCGGCGAGACGTCCAGCGGCGGTCTGTCGAGGCTACCTGAGCTGCTGGATGAGCACCATCCGGCAGTGGTCATCATCGAACTCGGCGGCAACGACGGATTGCGCGGTCTTCCCACCAGCGAACTGTCCGAAAACCTTCGGCAGATGATCAAAATCAGCCGTGAAGCAGGCGCGAAAGTGCTCCTGGCCGGCATCCGGATCCCGACCAACTACGGGCCGCGCTACGGAACCGCCTTTGCGGCCGTTTTTCCGGACCTGGCGGAATCGATGGGTGTAGCGCTGGTCCCGTTCATCCTGGAAGGCATTGCAATGAACGACGCCGCGCTCCAGGCCGATCGAATCCATCCCAACCGCGAGGCACAGCCGATCATCCTGGCTAATGTCTGGGAGCACCTCGAGCCGCTGCTCGCATCCTGCCGCATGGGCGACGCGTGATACTTTTTCACACCCTCGTCATGCCACGGACCTATCATGCATTCGAGTTTGAATTTCCCGGGCCGTCGACACGAAGGTCACGGGGCAGTATTTATCTTCCACGATTGAGGTTTGAGGTGCGAAATGTCTGCTGACGACGACAAGGGTCTGATTCTGCTGGTTGAGGACAACCAGAATATTGCCGAGATGGTCGGCGAGTACCTGGAACGCCAGGGCTATATGCTCGATTTTGCTGCAGACGGGGTCACCGGTCTGCACCTGGCCGTGACCAACAGCTACGACCTGATCGTGCTGGACCTGATGCTTCCGGGCATGGACGGCATCGAGGTCTGCAGGAAGCTGCGCCAGGATGCGAAGAAATCGACGCCGGTGCTCATGCTCACGGCGCGCGACACCCTGGAGGACAAGGTCGAGGGCCTGGAAGTCGGCGCCGACGACTACCTGATCAAGCCGTTCGAAGTGCGGGAACTCGAAGCGCGGATCGCCGCGCTGATTCGCCGCGCACGGCGCCAGGTCAGCAATGAGGTTCTTCAGGTGGGGGATCTCACTCTGGACACGGGTACGCTGCGCCTCACCCGCGATGGTGAAGAGTTGTCCGTGTCTCCGATCGGGCTGAAACTCCTGACCATTCTCATGCGAGAATCACCGCGCGTCGTGCCACGCCGCGACATCGAACGGGAGGTCTGGGGCGACATCCTCCCGGACAGCGACACCTTGCGCAGCCATCTCTACAATTTGCGCAAGGTCATCGACAAGCCTTTCGAGCGACCGCTTCTGCACACGATCCACAGCGCTGGCTACCGGCTCGCAGATCTCGAGGCCGAGGCAGAGCAGGCCAGGGCCAACTGATCCGTGAAGGCATCCCAGGCAGCCAGCCGCAAGCTCCTCCGGGTCTTCGGGCTGCAGGTTCTAGCGATCAGCTTCGCCGTTGTCGTCGGCGTCTTTGCGGCAGCCAAAGTCCTCGAGGATTCGCTGATTCGGACTGCGCTGACGGAAGAAGCGGCCCTGTATGCGTCGAAACTCGCTGAGGACCCGACGACCCCGCCCCCGGATACAGTAAACCTCACGGTCTACCTGCCCGAACGGGCGGTCAACAGGACGCCGCCGGAACTCGCGACGCTCGAGCCCGGCTTCCACAAGCTCAAGGTCGGCGGCACGCGGATGCTCGTGCTGGTCGAGGTCATCGAAGGCGAGAGAATGGTTCTCCAGTTCGAGGAAGAGCGGGTCATGAACCTGGCACTCTACTTCGGTCTGCTGCCGCTGGTGCTGGTGCTTCTGGTCGTCTATGCCATCACCTGGATCACCTATCGGCTCTCGCACCGGACCATTTCGCCGATGGTCGACCTGGCGCAGCGGGTGGAAAACCTCAACATCCGCGACATCGATCCGGCGGTTTTCGACCCGGAGCACTTCGACTATCCCAACCAGGAAGTGCTGGCGCTGGCCGGCGCGCTCCAGGAACTGACCGAGCGTTTTCAGCAGAGTCTGGCCCGCGAGCGTGCCTTCACCCGGGATGCCAGCCACGAGTTGCGCACGCCCTTGACCGTCATCCAGATGGCATCGGAGGTGCTGCTGGAGGACCGCGAGCTGGACGATTTCAATCGCCGCAATGCCCGGCGCATCCGGCTCGCAGCGCGCGAGATGCAGACCATGATCGAAGCGCTGCTGGTGCTGGCCCGGAATGATTCGAGGCAGCTCGATCAAAAGGAGTTCCTGGTCAACGACGTGGTGGAAACGGAGGTCGAACGGTGCCGTTTTCTGAGCCTGAACCAGGAAATCAATCTGAAGATCAACGCCGAGCAACTGGTGTCCATTTCCGGTGCACCCAGCGCTTTGTCGATTCTGATCGGCCACCTCATCCGTAAGGTCTGCTCCACGATTCGCCGCGGCACGGTCGAAGTGCGCATCGGGGAGGGCTTCGTATCGGTGGATGCGGAGGCGACCGCGAGTGATGCGCCGTCACGACCGATCCACCAGCCCCAATGCACCGAGGGCGAGACCATCATCGAACGTCTTTCACGGCTGTTCCAATGGCCCGTGGAAGTGGAAGAGAAACCCGGAGAGTGCCGCGCCGCGGTCTATTTCCCGGCCTGCCGGACGGAGCCGGCCAAGTCGGCTGCTGCCGGTTAGGCCCTTCAGCCCGGCTCGGCAGGCAGAAGCGTGACGGTGAGACGTCTCCGATGGGGTGAAGTACGGTGCTCCCAGACGAATACGCCCTGCCAGGTCCCGAGGTCCAGCCGCCCCCGTCGCAACGGGATGGACAGGCTGGTGTGGGTTAGCGCAGAGCGCACATGCGCCGACATGTCATCCGGTCCCTCGGCGGTGTGAACGAAACGCGGGTCACCATCCTGGACCAGCCCGCTCATGTGGGTTTCCAGATCCCGAAGCACGTCCGGGTCGGCATTTTCCATGATCACCATCGAGGCACTGGTGTGATGGATGAAGCAGTGACAAAGCCCGCCTTGCATGGCCGCCTCCGAGACGAGTGCCCGCAGCTGGTCGGTGAACTCGTAGAAACCCCGACCGCTCGTGGCGATGGTCAACTCTCTCTGAACCAGCGCCATCAGGCACCCCCGATCATCGAGCCGTAGCCGGCGCGATAGTCCGGATAGGCAAAGCGAAAACCGGCCTCCACGACCCGATCGCTGCGAACCCGCTTGCTGCTGCCGGCTCCGGGCCTGGACACGGGAACGGGCCCCGGGACTTCCAGCCGTTCGGCAATCCACTGGAGAACTTCAAAGCGCGGCGCGGGGCAGCGATCCACGCCGGCCCAGACTGGTCGCGGCGTCTCCATGTCCAGGAGGAACTCCAGCATCGCCGCACAGTCATCGCCGTGGATACGATTGGTCCAGTGCGGCGGCTCGGACTGGACCTCCGTGGGCCCGGACCGCACGCTGCGGATCAGGCGATCCCGACCGGGACCGTAAATACCGCCGAAGCGAACCACGACGGATTCCTCCCAGAGTTCACGCGCAAGGTGCTCGGCCTCGAGGAGGATGCGCCCGTTGAACCCGGTCGGCTGGGTTTCCGAGGCCTCGTCCACCCACTCGCCGTCATCCTGCCCATAGACCGCCGTGCTGGATACGAACAGCGTCCGCCGGGCGCTGACCCGCGAAGCCAGATTGCGCTGACCGGACAGAAAAATGTCCCGGTAACCCGCCTCACTGCGAGCCCCCGGCGCCGCGCTGTAGACCAGCGCATCCCATTGCTCCGGCAAATTTGCCAAGGATCCGGGTTCCAGCAGATTCCCGGCCTGCGGATTGATCTCGTCCGGCAACCGGCCCGGGTTGCGGCACAGCCCCCAGACTTGATCACCGCGAGCTGCCAGGCGGCGGCCCAGCCGGGTCCCGACGTCGCCGCAACCGGCGATCAGGATCCTGCGGCTCACGCGGGTTTCTCGACCTGGGGCACCGCGCCGCGCGGCAGGTAACGCAACCAGATGAGCCAGACGACCAGGGCATCGAGGATGATCAGCGCCTGCCACAGGTAGAGGTGGAACCAGGTAAACGCGGTGTGGTTCCACTGCCCGAGGTAGAACAGGCTGATGATCCGGACCAGGTTGAGCGCCTGGATGGCAAGGAAGCCGATCCCGAAACCGATCAGCTTGTGCTTCAGGGGCGCAGGAAAAGCGAAGATCGCCGCAAACAGGATGATCACCGCCTCGATCCCGTTGCAGCCACGCTCGATCGACACGGCAAAGCCGTTTTCCATGCTGCGGATGACCTTTCCGCTGGCCGCCACCTGATCGTCGAAAAGATCGATCAACCAGACGCTGATGTCCGCGAGGACGGAGGTGAAGGGAACGATCACGTGCTCGTCCACCGGCTTCAGCACTTCCAGCGTGAACAGACCCACCAGCAGAAACATGAACAGGATGAAAAACCGCCACATATCGATTGATTTCCCGGAAAAGCGGACCGGATGGTACTCGATGCGCGTTCCCGCCGTCGAGGTCGGCGAGCCGCGCGCGGCTGGGCAAATCCCGTATCATAGGCGCATGCTCAATGAACGCATCTTCTTCATTGGCCCGACCGGTGCGGGAAAGACCACGATCGGGAAGCGGGTCGCAGCCCACTACGGTCTCGAGTTCCGCGACCTCGATCAGGAGATCGAGCGACGCACCGGGGCCGACGTCGGACTGATTTTCGACATCGAGGGAGAAGGGGGTTTCCGAAAGCGGGAGACCAATCTCCTGCAGGAGCTGAGTGAACGCTCCGGCGTGGTGCTCGCGACCGGCGCCGGTGCCGTCCTGGCCGAGGAGAACCAGCGGATCCTGCGCGCTCATGGCTTCGTCGTGTATCTGCAGACCGAAGTCGATCAGCAGATCCGGCGCCTCAGTCGGGACAAGCGTCGCCCGCTGATCCAGAAACCCAATCGGCGGGAGATCCTCGGCGACATGGCGCGGATCCGCAATCCGATCTACGAGTCCCTGGCCGACCTGATCATCCCGTCCGAGAACCTCAGCGTGCATGTCATGGCCAGGCGGGTCATCAACCGTATCGAGGAGGCGGTCCGTGACCCGGTCCCCTGAGCCTCGCCGTATTACGGTCCCCCTGGGCGATCGCAGCTATCCGATCCTGATCGGCACAGGGCTGCTATCCGAGTCCAGGCTGGTCGATGAGCAGCTCGCCGGCCGCCCGGTCCTGGTGATTACCGACACGAACGTCGCCCCGCACTACCTGGATCCGGTCATGTCGGGCCTGGCAAGGAATGCGGCCTCCCTGGAGGCGATGATTCTCGAACCGGGCGAGGACCGGAAGACTGCTGAAAGCTGGCTGGAGGTGCTGGACCGCCTGGTGGCGATCCGGGCCACCCGCGACGCGCTGATCATCGCGCTAGGTGGCGGGGTCATCGGCGATCTGTGCGGCTTTGCCGCGGCCGCCTACATGCGCGGAATCGATTTCATCCAGGTGCCCACGACGCTCCTCGCCCAGGTCGATGCCTCGGTGGGAGGCAAGACCGCGATCAATCATCCGGAGGGCAAGAATCTGATCGGTGCGTTTCACCAGCCGGTCGCGGTGGTGATCGACGTCACGACCCTGCAAACCCTGCCGGAACGCGAATACGCTGCCGGCCTGGCCGAGACCGTCAAGTACGGGGCCATCCGCGACAGCGGCTTCTTCGCCTGGCTGGAAAGCCACGCGGCCGAACTGGCGGATCGCGAACCCACGGCCCTGACCGAGGCGATCGAGCGTTCCTGCCGGATCAAGGCCGAAGTGGTCGCGAACGACGAGACCGAACAAGGGCAGCGGGCCCATCTCAACTTCGGCCATACCTTCGGCCACGCCCTGGAGACGGCAACCGGTTACCGGCGTTTTCTGCACGGCGAGGCGGTCGCCGTCGGCATGGTCCTTGCGGCACGCCTGTCGGCCAAACTCAGGCTGACGGACGACGAGGCTGCCGGGCGCCTGGAGACATTGCTGGCTCGCTTTGGATTGCCGGTGCGGATCCCCGCGGATCTGCAGGCCGAGCGACTGTACGATCTCATGACGCTGGACAAGAAGAACCGCGCCGGGGAGATCCGCCTGATTCTCCTGGAGCAGCTCGGGAAGAGCGTGATTCGCGCAGGCGTGGGCCGATCCGAGCTACTGGACATCCTGGCAGCCGCGGAAACAGCCGAATGAGGATCTTCATGCAAATGCCGCCCGGGGCCGATTCGCCGGGGCGCTTCTATCAGCTCATCCTCCAGGAGGACCTGCTGGGCGGCTGGACGCTGATCCGCCAATGGGGTCAGCTCGGCAAGCGGGGCACTCACCGCCAGGAGTACTTCGATGATCTGCCCAGCGCCCAGCAGGCCATGGCGGCGCGCCGCGAGGAGCAGATGAAGGCGGGCTTCAGCGTCACCTACGTGGAAGGCGAGGAGGAGCGGTTCAAATGACGCTGGTGTTGTGGCTTTGGCTGCTCCAGGTCACCGCCAGCGATGAAGACGACTGGGTCTGCGTCGTCGCCGAGGACGGCCGCTCCTGGGAGTGCGGGCGCGGCGCCGATGCCCCCGAGGTCCGTTCGCTTCCCGCCGAGACCAGCGAGCCTCGTCGTGCGACACCCCCGGATAGTACC
Organism: Lysobacterales bacterium; assembly: GCA_033722075.1. Lineage (GTDB taxonomy): Bacteria > Pseudomonadota > Gammaproteobacteria > Xanthomonadales > SZUA-38 > JAWVZU01. Next base: position 28,476 of record JAWVZU010000005.1, on the reverse strand, counting down.
GTGGCGCAATCGACCACCCCGCCGGTGCCAAGCCAACCGACCATTTTCGCTCCGACGGCGAGCGTAGGGGACCCTCGCGGCCAGGACGATACGGGCCCGCCGATGGCCGGCGGTTATGCGCTGCAGATTGCCGACCTGCCCAGTCACGAAGAGCTGCTGGATTTTGCAGAGAACTTCGAGATCGACCTGAACCGGGCTGCTGAAGTCCGCGTCAGGGATGCCGGAGTCGAGCGCTTTCTGCTCCTCTACGGGCGCTACGACGATCTCAGCGAGGCGCGCGGTGCCATTCCGGAGCTGCCGCCGGTCCTGCGCGCCTTCAAACCGATCGTGCGTCGCCTCGACCGGCTCGGCTCGACGCCGGTTCCGCTCGGTGATGCGCCCAGGCTCGTGGAAGCTGCAAACCCGGAAGCCCAGCCAACGCCCGCCCCCCGGGAGTCTCCGCCGCAGGGTTCGGCGCGAGACGCCACCGCGGCTGAACCGGTCGAAACAACGAAGAGCGCACCGCCCGTGCCCCCGCCAACGGAACCTGCCGAGCAATCGGAGGAACCGAAACCGACGTCCGCGGCGCAGACCTTGCCCGCGAAGCAACCGGAGGCACTGCCGCCGCAACCGATTGGCAAACGGGTTTCCGTCAGATGGCAGGGGCCCGAGGCTTTCGCGGCGGCGGCCGGTCCGTATACCATTCAGCTGGCAAACCTTCCCGACGACGCTGCAGTGGCCCGGTTCATCGCCGCCCACGAGCTGGAAGGGGCCCTCTTCGTGGTGCCCGAGGCGTCCGGCCGGCGGATCCTGGTGCTGGGCCGCCATGCAAGCCTCGGAGAGGCACAAGCGGCCCTGGCCCGGCTTCCGACCAGCCTGATCGCGCCCTGGGTTCGGCGCGCGGCTCCATTGATTCAACGCTGAAAAAAGAAACCGATGACCGAAACCACTCTGAAGAACGACCTACTCCTGCGCGCCCTGCTGCGCCAACCGACCGAGCAGACCCCGATCTGGATCATGCGCCAGGCGGGTCGCTACCTGCCCGAGTATCGCGAGGTGCGTGCCGAGGCCGGCGATTTCATGACCATGTGCCGCAACAAGGAGCTGGCCTGTGAGGTGACGCTGCAACCATTGCGTCGCTTCGACCTCGACGCGGCAATCATTTTTTCGGATATCCTGACCATTCCGGATGCCATGGGCCTGGGACTGCATTTCGTGCAGGGAGAGGGCCCGCGCTTCGAGCATCCGGTGCGAACCGCGTCGGCCATCCGCGCCCTGGCCAGCCCGGATGTCGCGTCCGACCTGGGCTACGTGACCGATGCGATTGCCCTGACCCGCCGCGAGCTCGACGGCCGGGTTCCCTTGATCGGCTTCTCGGGCAGCCCGTGGACGCTCGCCACCTACATGGTCGAAGGGGGAAGCAGCAAGCAGTTTTCGCAGATCAAGGCGCTGCTCTGGCAGGAGCCGGCAGCGGCCCACCGATTACTGGAAGTCCTGACCAATTCGGTGATCGACTACGTCAACGCCCAGATCGAAGCCGGCGCCCAGGCCATCATGATCTTCGATACCTGGGGCGGGGTGCTCAACCCGGATCAGTACCGGGAATTCTCACTGGACTACATGGCCCGCATCGTTGCCGGCATGCGCCGGGAGAACGAGGGACGGCGCGTTCCGATCACGCTGTTCACCAAGGGCGCGGGCCTTCGCCTGAAGGCACTCGCGGAAACAGGCGCCGACGGTCTGGGCGTGGACTGGACCGTGAGCCTGCGCGATGCGCGGCGCTGGACCCGCGATCGGGTCGCCCTGCAGGGCAATCTGGACCCGAGCACCCTGTATGCCCCGCCGGAGAAAATCCGCGCGGAGGCGGCCCGCTGCCTCAGCGAATACGGGCCGGGACCCGGCCACGTGTTCAACCTGGGCCATGGCATCCATACCGACATCGATCCGGACCACGTCAAGGTCCTGGTCGACAGCGTGCACGAACTCTCCCGGCGGCCGGCCGCCGTGGAGCCCGAGGCGGGCTGAGCGTCCAGCTAAGCCCCCACGCTGATCTCGGTCAGGCACAGGACCAGCTCGGATTCGAACACCGGGAGCGTCAGCTGACGCCAGCCCGGCCCCGGCGGATCTTCATTGGAGACCCACACACGGCCGTGGCTGCCGGGATCGGGAAGCTCACCCGAACCGTCGTGAAACACCAGCACCGGCCGGTTCTCGACCGCGCCGGGGTCCAGAGTCCGGGCGCCGAGCCGCTCGAGGAAGGCAGCCAGCGCATCCCGGGGTACGCCAGGAGCGAGCGCCAGCATCACTTCTCCCCGCTCCAGCCAGTCCGAGCCGGGTATGCGCACGGGCGCCGGATCGCCGGTCGCCTTGAGGGGCAGCCGGAAGGTAAAGCGGCTGCCCTTGTCCAGTTCGCTTTCGACCTCGATCGTGCCGCCCATGGCGTGGACCAGTTGTCGGCAGATCGCAAGGCCGAGACCGGTGCCTCCGAAACGTCGGCTGGTGGATTGGTCTCCCTGGGTGAACGGCTGAAACAAGGCCGAACGGGTCGCCTCATCCATCCCGACGCCGCTATCCGCGACGTCGAACCGGATCATGTCGCCGCTCTCCGTGGCGATATCCAATCGAACATGGCCCGATTCGGTGAACTTGAGGGCATTGTCGAGCAGGTTCATGAGGACCTGGCGAATACGGACCGGATCGCCCTGCACCAGGCGCGGCACATCCGGGGAAAGCACGTAGCCGAATTCGATGGCGAGCTTCTCGGCATTCCCGGAAAAGAGCTTGATGACCTGCTCCGCCAGCTGCCCCAGGTGGACCTCGATCTCCTCCAGCTGGAGCTTGCCGGCCTCGATCTTCGACAGGTCGAGAATGTCGTTGATGATGTTCATCAGCACCGACCCGGAGTCCATGACGGCCTGGGCATACTTGCGTTGATCCGGGCCCAGTTTGGTCTCGAGCAACAACTCGGCCATGCCCAGCACCCCGTTCATGGGGGTGCGGATCTCGTGGCTCATCTTGGCCAGGAACTCGGACTTGGCACGATTCGCCGAGTCGGCGGCCTCGGCCAGCTGGCGGACTTCGCGATAAAGGCGTGCATTCTGCAGCGCGATACCGGCCTGGCGGGCATAGGAACCGACCATCAGCCGGTCGCGTTCGAAGAACCACTGGTCGTCTCCGCGATCCCGCAGCAGGGTGAGAACGCCGATGACATCCTCCCCGGCCGCGACCGGAACCGTCAGTGCCCGCCCGACCTGGCCCATTGCCGACAGGGTGCTCGGCTCGCTGTAGCCGCCCTGGCGAAATTGCCGGATGGCCGCTGTAACTTCATGCTGGGCGGGCAGGTCGCGATCCGCGTAGCCACGACTCACCTGGCTGCTGGGCAGGCCCGGAAACTCGATGCTGACAACCCCTTTCTCGAAGGACACCACCTCGCGGACACCGTTGAGCAGCCGTTGCAGAATTTCCTCGACTTCCAACGTGGACGTCAGCGACAGGGTCATGTCCCGCTGGGTCTCGGCCCAGCTCTGGCGTTCCCGCGCGCGCTCCAGCTCGTGCCCCCTGCGCAGCCGGGCCCGGTAGGCCTTGATAACCAGCGCTGAAAGGCCCAGGAGCAACAGCAGATAGATGGCGTAGCTCCACCAGGTTCGCCAGGGCGGGGGGAGGACGCGAAACTCGAAGGCGGCCGGTCGAATGCTCCACGCCCCACTGTAGTCGGCGGCCTTCACCTCGAACCGGTATTCGCCCGGCGGGAGCGCGTTGTAGGTCTGTTCCCGTTGATTGCCGGCGTGAATCCAGGTGTCGTCCAGCCCGACCAGGCGATAGGCAAAGCGGTTTCGATCCGGGGCCACCAGCGACATGCCGGCATAGCGAAAGGTAATCGAACCGATCTGATAGGGCAGAGCGACCGGTTCCGCCTGGCCAAAGGCCGCTTCCAGCGCGCCATCCCGGGTCAGCACCGCGACGATGCGTACCGGCGGAGGCGTCCCGGAAACGGCGACCTCCGCCGGATCGAAGCTGACGACGCCACCGGCCGTTGCCCCGAAAAGCCTGCCGTCCTCCGCAGTCGCCCAGGCGTGATCGACGAACTCGGAACCGGGCAAGCCGTCGGCTGCCGTGAACAGTACCGCGTCGCCGTCAGCGGGATCGTAGCGAAAGAGGCCGCGGCGACTGCTGAGCCAGAGGTACCCGGATCGGTCCGTCGCCACCGCCTCGAAAGCGATCGGCGGAAGTTGGCTATCCGGCCCGTCGGATCGACGCAATTGAACACCGTCGTGCAGATAGTGCACCAGGCGAGTTGGATGCGACAGCCACACGTTCCCATCGACGTCGACCGCAAAAGCGTTGACCGCCACGCCTTCCAGCAACGGGATGAACTCGAGCGTTGCCGGGTCGAACCGGGCCAGACCGGCGTCGGTCGCAACCCACAGGCCGTAGGGCGTGCGGGCGATCTGCTCGACCGATCGACCGATGAGCCGGTCCGGTTGAAACGCATCGAAAAGCCCCGACGCCGGGTCGAACTGCACGAGGCCGCGTCCGTTGATGTCCAGCCACAACCGCCCGTCGCCTACGGGGACGATCTGCTTGATGTAGAGCGACGACGGGCTGTCATCTCCCGCGGGCACCTCGAAGGTCTCTACGACCCGGTCTGACGCCTTCTGGAAAAGGCTCAGTGTGCCTTCCATGCCGACCCAGAGCGCACCGGCCCCGGCCGGCGCGATGGCCCATACCGAGTCGTCGGGTAGTCCGGCCTCCACCCCCAACCGATCGATGCGGTCGGTGGACAGGTCGATCCGCGACAGTCCGCCCTTGACACCGCCAACCCACAGGATGTCACCATCCAAAAAAAGGGCCCGGACGTTGTTGGTGCCGAGACTCTCCGGGTCGAGCGCACTGTGGCGATAGACCTGGAAATTGTTCCAGTCCGGCAGCAGCCGGGCCAGTCCACCGCCCTCCGTGCCGACCCAGATCTGCCCCTCGCGGTCCTCGAAGATGGCATGGACCTCCGCGTCCGGAAGGCTGCGGGGCACACCGGGCCGGTGGCTGTACGCCTCAACCGTGCCCTCCGGCCCCAGCCGTACGAGGCGATTCCGGGAAGCGGCCCAGAGGTTGCCGTGGCGATCGAACTCCAGGTCCGTCACGGAATGACTCGTGAGCGGCTCGGCAAGCTGTTCCGTGGTCAATCGGCGGCTGAATCGATCGGCCTGCGGGTCATAGATGCTGATCCCGTCACGAGTTCCTATCCAGACCGTTCCATCGGCTGCGGACCGGATCGCGAACACGATGTCGCTGGACAAACTGTGCGGATCCGAGGGATCGTGGCGCAGATTGGTGACGCTCCCCGTAGAGCGATCGATCAGGTCGATGCCACCGCCAACGGTCCCGACCCAGATCCGGTCGTCTATTGCGGCAATATCGAGGACGAGGTCGGAAGCCAGGGATCGACCCGGTCCCTGCCTGGTGGAAAACCACCGGAACTCGCCGCCTTGCGGGTCAAAGCTCTGCACGCCGACCTGGGGCAGGGCCATCCAGATCAGTCCGTCCGCATCCTCGGTGAAGGCCCAGATGTCGCTGCCGGCCAGGCCGCCCGCTTCGCTGGGCTGAATGTTCCTGAAGCCGCGCCGATCCGGCTCCAGCCAGATGAGCCCACCGCCCTCGGTACCCAGCCAGACCCGGTCCGAACTGTCGATGAAGACCGTCTCGATCCAGTTGCGCGGCGCCGGCAGCGAAGCGGGATCCTCCGGATCGTGGCGATAGATCTCGAAACGGTGTCCGTCGTAGCGGGCCAGGCCGTCGTTGGATGCGATCCAGAGGTACCCCTGTTGGTCCTGGGCGACCTCGAGAATGTTGTTGGACGGCAAGCCCTGGTCGCTGGTGAGCAGATGGAACGGCAGGGCCACCGATGCGCCTGAGAAGCTCGCCAGCAGCAACGCCGCCAGCCAAGTCACCGCTCTTCGGGAAAATCGTGCACGCATGTCGGAATTGTGACACGCTTCCCGTTCCAGGCGTGAAAGGCGCGCTACAATCGTATTCGCAAAAAAGTGCGCCACTCCCATGCGAATCGAACAGGTTCAGGTCGAAGTTGATGAACTGGTCAAGGGCATGTACGTCTGTGCCCTCGATCGGCCATGGCTGTCGACGCCGTTTCCCTTCCAGGGGTTTCTCATCCGCGAGGATGAGGAAATCCGGAAGCTCCGGAAATACTGCAATTACGTCTATATCGACGTGCTGCGGGGACTGCCGCCGACCGAAGACCGGTTAGCGGAACGGAAGTGGAAGGTCGACGCGCCGAAAACGGTCGACATCACCCCCCCGCCGCGTCCAAAGCCTGAGCCCGAGAAGAAGCCGGAGAAGAAGCCCGAGAGGAAAACGGCGCCCGAGGCAGCCCCCACCCCGCCGGGCAAGGAAACCGTGCCGCCTTCCGCGGTGCAGGCCCACGCGGCCTCGGAGCGGACGCCGCGCAGCGAAATCAAGGCCGTCCCGATCCAGATCAGGCATGACCGCTACAAGCCGCCGAAGGCGATGCAGAAGGAACTGCGCAAGGCAGTCACCATCCACCGGGACCTGAGCCGGTCGGTCAGCCAGATGGTCGACGATGTGCGGGTCGGGCGGGGATTGAACGTCACCTCCGTGCGCCAGGCAACGGGCAAACTGGTCGATTCGATCATCCGCCATCCGGATGCCCTGGTGTGGCTGGGGAAACTGAAGGACAAGGACCGCTATGCCTACGCGCACTCGGTTCGCTCATCGATCCTAGCCGTCGCAATCGCCCGTCACATGGGGCTGCACGAGCCGCAGATGCAGAAGCTCGCACTCGGCGCCCTGCTTTGCGAGATCGGCAAGGCCCAGCTGCCGAAGCCGTTGCTGGAGAAGCCGGGCCCCTTACCGGAGGACGACCTCCTCAAGCTCAAGGAGCACGTGACGCTGGGTGTCCAGCTGCTGGACCGCTGCGTGGGCATGGATGACGACGTGATCGAGATCGTGCATACCCACCATGAGCGGTTCGACGGCACGGGCTACCCCAACGGCCTCAGCGGCGACCAGATCCCCCTGCTGGGGCGCATCGCCGGCATGATCGATTGCTACGATGCGATGACCAGCGTGAAGCCCTATACTCCGAGAATCTGCTCGACTGCGCAGGCCATAGATTTCTTCTATTCCCAGCGCGACTCCCAGTTCCAGGGGCAGCTCGTGGACGAGTTCATCCAGGCCATCGGCCTGTACCCGACGGGAACACTCGTGGAGCTGAATACCGGGGAAGTCGCCATGGTCATGGCGCAGAACTTCGGGCAACGTCTGCAACCGGAGGTGCTGATGGTGCTGGATCGCAACAAGTGTCCAATCGATCCCCCCAGGCGGATCAACCTGAAAGAACACAACGATGGGCGCTCCGACGAGCCGGTCTCGATCAGCCGGGCAGTGCAGGCAGGCGACTATGGTCTGAACATGGACCAGCTCATCGCCGCGGAGACCTCCAAGAGCTGGAACTGGAAGAAGCTCGCCTTCCGGTGAAACCCGGAATGCCGATTCGCCTGCTGGTTGCGATCGTCGCAACGGTGGTCGTCGTCGCGGTCCTCGTGGCGATCCTGGTTGCCACCGATACGGTGCTTTCCATCTGGGAGCGCCTGGACCAGGTCGCACCCTGGGCCGTTGGCCTCTACCTTGCCTTCCTCATCATCGTTGCCGCTTTCCTCGGCTGGTTCGTGCTGCGTCTTGTCCTCGGCAGGCCTGCCAGGCGTCGCGATGACGAGACGCCCCTGACCCGGGAAACGCTCGAATCCCGGCTCAACCGCAGTGGCGAGCGCGGGGTGCAGGTCGAGGGCGCCCAGGCCGAGCTCGAGGAACTGGATCAACGCAGTGGCGCTGACTCGCTTTACCTGGCGATGTTCGGTGAGGCCAGCGCCGGCAAGAGCGCCCTGATCAACGCCCTGGCGCCCGATGCGCGGCAAACCAGTGACCCGCGCGGCGGAACCACCCGCGAGATTCGAGTTTTCGAATGGCAGCCGCCGGACGGCGTGCCGATCCGCCTGGTCGACCTCCCGGGTTTTGGTCACGAGGAAACACGCAATCTGAGCGACGCGGCGCGCGATGAGGCCCTGCGCGCGCACCTGGTGATCTACGTCGCCGAGGGCGACCTGACCCGCGATCAGCACGCCGAACTGGTCCGCCTGACCGAGTTCCGCAAGCCGCTGGTGGTTGCGCTGAACAAGGCGGATCGGTACTCGGATGAAGAACTGGCGAGCATTCGAACGCGCCTCGCCGAAACCATACCCGCGGAGACCGCCCTGGAGGTCGTCCCGGTGAGCGCCGGTGGGCGAGAGGAAATCGTGGTGGTCGATTCGGACGGCAGCGAGAGCATCGAAGCGCGGGACCGAGAACCGCGCGTCGCCGCCCTGATTGCTGCAATAGAGACGGTCATGACCGGAGAACGGCGCGAGGATCTTCGCGAACGGCACGCCCGGTCGGCACTGCAGCTCTCGGCGAGAAAACTGGCCGAGGCGGAAAACCGCTACCGGTCCCGGGCAGCCGAGCATCTGGTCGAAAAATATGCACGGCGAGCGATCATCGGCGCGCTGGCCGCCCTGACGCCCGGCTCCGACCTGGTCATCCAGGGCGCCCTTGCCAGCAAGCTGATCCACGACCTTTGCCGTCTGTACGATGTATCAGTGCGGGAGATCGACCTGGACCGCTTCCTGACCCTGGCGGGCGGACGCGTCCGACGAACGACCGCAGTCGTCCTGGCCGTTGCCGGAAATGGTCTCAAGGCGTTCCCCGGCCTGGGCACGGTAGCGGGTGGTCTCGTTCATGCCGTGGCCTACGGGATGATCTTCGACTCGCTGGGCCGGGCCGTGGCCCAGGCCCTGCACGAGCACGGCGCCCTGAAACCCGAGCAGACGGTAGAGCATTTCGAAAAACGTCTCCTGGAGAAGTCGCCGGAACGAACCCGCCAGCTGGCCGGCCTGGCATTGAAGCACTGGAAAGACCGTGGGCAATAAATCGGAACAGGATCTGCTCCAGGCGGCCGATTCGCTCCGCCAACTGCTTGCGGACGCGCGTATCCCCGAGGAAGTGAGGGCCGACCTGCGCTCCGATTTCGAGCAGATCGAGGCGATGATCGGCAAATTGAACCGGGGGGACCTCCACATTGCCGTGGTCGGCAAGGTCAGCGTAGGAAAGTCGTCGCTGCTGAACGCCCTCATCGGGCGCGACGAGTTCCTTGTCAGCCCGCTGCACGGCGCGACCCGACGCAGCGCGATTGCGCATTGGGAGGACCGCGAATGCGGCGGAGTGCACCTGATCGATACGCCCGGCATCAACGAACTGGACGGGGAGGCACGCGAGAAAATGGCGCTCGAAATCGCCCAGCGCTCGGATCTCATCCTGTTCGTGGTGGAGGGGGACCTCACGGCCAGCGAAGCGTCGGCGCTGAAGACAATCGCCGCCCAGCGCACGCCGGTCATCCTGGTTTTGAACAAGGCCGACCGCTACACCAGCGACGAGCTCGCCCTGCTGCTCGAAGCACTGCAACGGCATGTTGCTGAATTCGTCACGCCGGACAATGTGATTGCGGCAGCCGCGGACCCCAGACCCCAGAAGGTCGTGCGGGTTGACGAAAGCGGCCGGGAGACGGAATCGGAGCGCCCCCGGGAACCTCGGCTGGAAGACCTCAGGAAGCGGATCTGGGAGATCATGGAGGCGGAGGGGAAAACCCTTTCAGCCCTCAACGCCGCCCTGTTTGCCGGCCGCCTGAGCGACGAGGTCGCACGACGAATTGCCGACGTTCGCCGTGAACTGGCTGAAAAAGTGGTCCGCACCTACAGCCTGACCAAGGGGGTCACTGTTGCGCTGAATCCGATTCCGGTGGCCGACCTGCTCGCGGCGGCGGCGGTGGACGTGGCCCTGGTCAAGCATCTGAGCCAGGTCTACGGGTTGCCGATGACGCGCCGGGAATCGGGCCGCCTGATTGCCACCATCGTGGCCCAGCTCGCCGCCCTGATGGGCGCTGTCTGGGGCGTACACCTGGTGTCCAGCGCGCTGAAGGGCGTCAGCGCCGGCCTGTCGATTGCGGTAACCGCCGGAGCGCAGGGCGCGCTTGCCTACTACGCCACGTATCTGGTCGGGCGAGCCGCCGAAGCGTACCTGGTCCGCGGCAAATCGTGGGGAGAGGCGGGTCCCAAGCGGGTCGTGCGCCAGATCCTCGATCGGCTGGATCGGAATTCGATCCTGGCCGATGCCCGCGCCGAGATCCTGGAGCGCATCAAGGAACGATAGGCGGGCTGCGACCCGCAGTCCGGTTCGGAGCGTGACGTTACTCGGTGGCAACGAGGCTGAGAAATGCCTCGTCATCTTCGGAAATGTCCACGATCTCGAAGCCGGTCCAGAAGCGATCGGGCACATTGGCGGGGGCACACCAAAGCGCCTGTGCGCCGACCCGGATGGGACGCGCCTCACCCTCATGATCGAGCGTGAATTCCAGCTGCATCAGCCGCTCCGCCTCGATCGATTCCGAGCCGATCAGCATGAGTCCGTGGCTGGAGATGTTTCCGATGGTTCCGATTTCGCGATCTTCAACGACGTCGTAGACCACGACCGGTTCGTCCACATCCACCCGCGGATAGCGTCTTCGGTGTGCACCACTCATAGCTCGGCCTCCGCTCTTTTTTTCATTCCGCTTCCCCCGTGCCGCCTGCCATGCGCTTGAGCTGGCGGAAGACTGCGCCCAGTGCGCGGTCCAGCAGCGGCTTAGATTCCTTCTCATGTCGCCTGGCCCGGCCGGCCGCCATCAACTTGGCCAGCTTGACCAGATCCAGCTCTTCCGGCTGGCCATGATTGTTGACCATCAGGCAGTGACCGCTGACGGGACTGTACCAGGAGATCTTGCGTTTGACCCACGGGCCGGACGCCTCCAGCTGCAATTCAAACCAGGTGCCGAAGGGCGTCAGCCGGAGTCGAGCCAGCTGTTGCTTTTCCGTTTCACTGAGTTCTGCCTCGGCGGCTTTCAGGGACTTGACCCGGGTCTCGGCCTTGCCCTCATGTGCGAATACCGGCGCGGACTCCTGGATTTCTGCCGGCTGCGGCTTTGATCGATCCTGATCGGCTGCCCAGGCGACGCCCTCCTCGACACGATCCAGGACACCTTCGATATCCTGTTGACCGTAGCCGACCTGGCTGAGGCCGGAAGCGACCGCCTTGCTCACCGACTCCAGCTGGCCCCGCATCCGGTCCGCCATGGCGGCAGGGATACGTCCCTGCAGGGCAACGGCCAGATATTTCGCAGTCGACAACCCTTCCTTCCAGGCCTCGCTGTCTTCACCGTGCCGCAGGTGCAGCAGCGCCAGATAATCGTTCCAGCCCCCGGTCAGCAAAGTACGGGTGAATTCCGGCGGGTTGTAGCGCTCGACCAGCCCATTGATCGCCTGCTGCGCGGACTCGCGGGCGATGGCCAGCTTTTCCTGGCCCTGGCGCGCCTGGACATGACGTTTCTCCGCCGCCTGGGCACGTCGGCTCAGCAGCGCAATGTGCTTTTCGAGATCCTCAGCCAGACCCCGGAACAGGCCGACATCGCCTTCGTATTCACTGAGGACCGTATTGACCGCATCTCCGATCTTCTGGAAAGTCGCCGAATCCTCCGGGTTGTCGTCCATCCACAGGTCGCCGGCGTCCGCGATCGTATTGAAAAACTGGCGCGCGGGATGTTCCGAGTCCTCGAGAAATGCCTGGTCGGCCATCGCCACCCGGAGCATCGGTATCTGCATCTGCTCCAGCAGGCCGGCGACCGGTTTCGCCTGGATCTCGTCGCGAACATAGTCATAGATCATGCCCATCAACTCGACGGTTTGCGCCTGCTCGGCGTTGAGTCCACGTTGGTGGTTGGACAGCAAGTGGTCGAGTCGGCGGCGAATGGCCGTTGAATCCAGGCCTTGCCGGCTGCCCTTGAGTTGTCCCTGGATGTCGCCAAGGGCAGAGTCGATTTCCGCCGGTTCAGCCGCCGGCCGGTCGGGCCCCGCCGTCGCGTGGCGGTTTCCGACGCGCTCCATGAGATTGCGAATCCGGCCGATGAGTTCTGCTGATTCTTCACGGACTTCACGGGTCAGACTGCCCGTTTCGGAGCGGGATTCACCGGACCTCGACCGACGCCCGTCCGACGGGGGTTCCCTGCCCTTGGTTTGCTTGGCCTCAGCCTCGCCCGGGTCAACCTCTTTTTCTTCGTCGGAGGGCGCCTTCGGTGCGGTGGACGTCTTCTTGGCTTCAAACTTGATGTTGGGCAGGATGCCGGCGTCGACAAAGAGCTTGTTGAGCGACTCGTAGCACTCCCCCAGCTGCTTGAGCAGGATTCGGTCGAACGCCTTGAACAGTACGACCTGGAAAGCAGACTCCAGCTCCAGGCACTGGCATGCCGACTGCAGCGCACGCCCAAGCTGGCGCGGCCCCACCGGGTTGGTTTCCGAGGTCACGGGCCGTCCCCGATTGAGGACCGTCAAGCGCTGGTTGAGAGCATGAATGGGACGTGTGTACCTCAGCTCCGCCTTGTTGGCCATGTCGTTGATGGCAAGAGACTGTTCGAGCTCCTCTTCCTCGACCAGCGACAGTTCCCCGTCCGTCGATCCTGCCGAACCGCCAAAGGCTCCGGCCCGGTCCATTCCGGTCTGGAAACTGCGCCCCAGGGCCGCGACCAGCTGTTCGCTGAATTTCTCCTGCCGCTTCTTCAGGATATTGACCACCGCCAGCATCCGATTCTGCTGCTCGGTGCTCTGCGCAGTTTCCGCCTTGTTGAACAGGTAGTCGCAGGTCGCGGTAAAGGCCGGCCCGGTCCAGGAGATCAACGCCTCTTCCATGATCCGGCGGCATTCGCCGATCAACCGGTCCGATTTGGACGGCTGGCCTTGGGTGCCAACGGGCGGAGTGCCAACGGGCGGAGTGTCACTCATTCAACACAATCCTGTATGGAACCGATCCTTGCCCATCCTATGGTGAGACGTACGCAGGGTCCAGCCGGGCACGCTCGCACGCCGGGTTGCCGCCGGGGGACGGGTATGAAACAATCGTCAAGCATTTGAAAAATAGAAGATTCTTGACCCTGTCGCAATGATCGACCCGGATGGCTACAGACCCAACGTCGGCATCGTACTGGTCCGGGAAGACCACCGCGTATTCTGGGCACGGCGCGTCGCTCATGACGGCTGGCAGTTTCCCCAGGGGGGCATGCGAACGGACGAAACCCCCGAGGAGGCCATGTACCGGGAACTTCACGAGGAGACCGGGCTGCACCCGGACCACGTGGAGTTGCTCGGGGCGACGCCAGGGTGGCTACGCTATCGCCTCCCGCGGCGCTACCTGCGCCGTGACGACAAACCGCTGTGCATCGGCCAGAAGCAGGTCTGGTTCCTGCTCAAGCTCCTGGTCGACGACAATCACCTCAAGCTGGACAACGCGGAAAAACCCGAATTCGACGATTTCCGCTGGGTCGAATTCTGGTACCCTCCGGATAATGTGGTCCGCTTCAAGCGCGGCGTGTATCGCCGCGCCCTGGACCACCTGGCCCAGTACCTTGAGCCGCCTATCCAGGACAAGCTTCAGGTTTCGGCGGGGAGGGGAAGAAACCGATGAAAATCGTTTATCGCGCCGAGAACATCATCGACGCCAACCTGGTTCGCGACCAGTTGACCCAGGCCGGCATCCAATCCTTCGTGAACGGCTCCTATCTGCAGGGGGGCGTCGGCGAACTCCCGGCGAGCGGGCTGGTCCACGTCACGGTCGCCGATGAAGAGTTCGAGGAAGCGCGAAAGATCGTTGACGCACTCCAGCACGACACCAAGCGGCAAACGGGCAAAAGCGAAACCCACTGGGATCCTTCCGACGAACTGCTCGACTGGCAGGACTGAGGTGCTTCGCCTGCCAGGCGGCAGGCGCTCTACCACTCAGCTCAGGACGTCGCGCAGGTCCGAAACATAGCGATCGAGGTCATCGTCGGTCTTGGTTTCCGTCGCACAGACCAGCATCGCATTGCCCAGTTCGGGGTAATCGCCCGACAGATCGATGCCGGCTACGCAGTTTCGCTCGGCCATACGGTCGATGATTTGCCCGGCCGGCCTCGGCAGCTTGACCGCAAACTCATGGAAGATCGGGCCGTCGTGGATGAGTTCCACGCTCCCTATTCCGGCCATTTTCTGGCGCAACTTGCTTGTCTGCGAATGGCTTACGCCGGCGACCCGCTCCAGGCCATGCGGCCCAAGCAGAGACATGTAGATGGTTGCTGCCGTCACCAGCAACCCCTGATTGGTACAGATGTTGGAGGTCGCCTTGGCGCGACGGATATGCTGCTCCCGGGCCTGGAGGGTCAGGGTGAAGCCTGGCTTGCCGTCCACGTCCACGGTGCGGCCCACCAGGCGGCCCGGCATCTGGCGCACGAGCGCCTGTCGGCAGCACAGGATCCCGAAATAGGGCCCGCCCGACGACATCGGCACGCCGAGGGGCTGACCATCGCCGCAAACGATGTCCGCGCCCTGCTCGCCCCAGGTTCCTGGTGGCTCCAGGATCGCCGCGGCCAGCGGGTTGATCACGGCAATCACCGTTGCATCGAGAGCGTGGGCCGCATCGGTCAGCGCATCCACATCCTCGATCCGGCCAAAATAGTTCGGCTGGGGGATGATCACCGCGGTGATGTCTTCGCCATCATAGGCCGTGAGCGTTTCCGGCTCGACGCATCCGGAGTCCGCGGCGTAGTCGATCTCTTCGATGCGAATCTGCTGGGGCGAGACCAGCGTGTCCAGGACCCGCCGATAGGCAGGATTCAGGGAGCGCGGGACCAGGATCCGGCTGGACTTCGATTTCCGGTTGCCGCGAACCGCCATGAGCACCGCCTCGGCCATGGCCGAGGCGCCGTCGTACAGCGATGCGTTCGAGACATCCATCCCGGTCAGGTTGGCCATCATCGTCTGGTACTCGTAGATGACCTGGAGCGTGCCCTGGCTGGCCTCCGCCTGGTAAGGCGTATAGGCGGAGTAGAACTCGCCGCGGGTGGTGATCTCCCAGACCGCCGCCGGGATATGGTGTTCATAGGCGCCACCGCCGGCAAAACACCTCGGCGTTCCGTCGCGGGCGGCAAGTTCCCGCATGCGCCGGGAGATGGCCATCTCGCTCTCGCCACTGGGGACGTGATCGAGGCCGGAAATGCGCAACGCTTCCGGGATCTCGTCGAACAGCGCCTCGATGCTGTCGGCACCGATTTCGGCAAGCATCTGCTCGACGTCCTGCTCTGTATGGGGAATGAAAGGCATCAGGCGCGCTCGCTCACGAGCTATTCGTCTTCAAGTTCGCCGGCGTACTGGTCGGCGTCCAGGAGGTCTTCGAGTTCGCTTTCATCGTCCGGCTTTACCGCAAACAGCCAGCCATCTTCATAGGGGGACTCATTGACCATTTCCGGCGAATCGGCCAGATCCTCGTTGACCTCCATGACCTCGCCGGTCACCGGGCTGTAGACGTCGGACGCCGCCTTGACCGATTCGACGACGGCACAGGCCGCGTCTTTTTCAACCCGATCGCCAACCTCCGGCAGCTCGACATAAACCAGGTCACCGAGCTGGCTCTGGGCGTGATCGGAAATGCCGACGCGCACGTTGCCGTCTTCCTCAAGCTGGGCCCATTCGTGGGATTTCGAGTACTTCAGATCGCCGGGAATATCGCTCATCTTGCATTCAACCCTTGTTGCATGTCTGGTCTGTCCTGACCGCGCCGATTGTAACAGGATCGGGGAACGCGGCGTCACCCGTGGGCCGCTTTCCCGTCCTTGACGAAGGGTGGCTTCACCACCCGTGCAGGCTGGGGCCGGCCACGGATATCAACTTCCACTTCGGTTCCGGTTTCAACCGGAACCCTAGCCAGGGCGATGGAACATTCGAGCGTCGGAGAATAGCTGCCGCTGGTCACGTCCCCGCCACCGATGACCTCCTGCCCGTGGCGCAGGACACCGCGCCCCTCAAGGATCAGGCCGACGAACTTGCGACGGATTCCCGACTGACTCTGCTCTTCCAGAGCGGTCCGACCAACGAAGTCCCGGTCCTCGGGCTCGAAGGCAACGGTCCAGGACAAGCCTGATTCCAGGGGCGTGGTCGTTTCGTCCATGTCCTGGCCGTAGAGGTTCATTCCGGCTTCAAGCCGCAGCGTATCCCGGGCGCCCAGGCCCGCCGGTTGGGCTCCGGCATCCACCAGACTGTCCCACAGGCCTCTTGCGTCGGCCTCGGGCACCATGACCTCAAAGCCATCTTCTCCGGTATACCCGGTCCGGGCAACGAACAGGTCGTTCCAGCGCGCGCAGGCGAATCGTTTCAGGTCAGAGATCGCCTGCCGCCGCTCCTCGGCGACGACCCCGGCGAACCGATCACGTGCCTCCGGACCCTGCACCGCCAGCATGGCCAGATCGGTTCGTTCCTGCATGGTGACATCGAAGGCCGCCGCCTCCGGGGCGATCCAGGCCAGGTCCTTTTCCCGGGTGGCCGCGTTGACCACCAGGCGGTAGAAATCGTCAGCGAGGTAGTAGACGATCAGATCGTCGATCACCCCGCCGGCCTCGTTCAGCATGCAGCTGTAGATTGCCCTACCGGTCTGGCCAAGCTTGGCCACGTCGTTGGCGAGCAGCCGCCGCAACAGCTCCCGAACCCTTTCGCCTTCGAGATCGACGACGGTCATGTGGGACACGTCGAACACCCCGCAACGGCGACGTACCGAGTGATGCTCTTCGATCTGTGAGCCGTAGTGGATTGGCATGTCCCATCCGCCGAAATCGATCAGACGGGCGCCGGCGGCGACATGGGCGTCGTAGAGGGGCGTTTGCTTGGCCATGGGCAGTGGATTCGATGATCGGGAGTCCCGGGAATATACGGGCTCCGCTTCGCAAAACAAAGGGTCAGCGCCCCCTGCGGATCAACCAGACCGTCAGCGGGACACTCAGGCCAACCAGGAACAGTGCAGGAATCGCCGCGCGCTCCCACTCAGCCTCGGTGGTCAGTTCGTAGAGCTTTACGGCGAGCGTATCCCAGCCGAAGGGACGCAGCATGAGTGTTGCCGGCATCTCCTTCAGGATCTCGACGGCGACCAGCAGCAGGCCGGCCAACAATCCCGGACGCACAGCGGGAAGGACCACGCGGAAGGTCCGGCCCAGTGGACCGCATCCCAGCGCTGCCGCCGACTCGAGCAACGATGGGCGCAGCTGCGCCACGTTTGGGTCCGCGGCGCTCCACCCGACCCGCAGAAACCGGATCAGGTAGGCCAGCAGCAGGGCAAACAGCCCGAAGCGGGCCACCAGGGCCCAGAGCTGGCCGTCACCGAAGACCGCCAGACCACCGAGCAGCGCCACCGCCAGGACCGTTCCCGGCAGACCATAGCCGAGCAGCGCGAAATCTGCTGCCAGGCGATCCCAGCCGCCGGCCCGGCGGGCAACCAGAGCCAGGGGGATCGCGACGGTCATGACCAGCACCGCACCGAGGGCGCCAAGGATCAGGGACGATCGGGCCGCGGGCCACAGCGCACCCAGGTCCGGCGGGATCTCTACGGCCCAGGCCACCAGCTGCGCCACCGGATAGGCAATGGCGGCCAGCAATACCAGCGTCTGAGCAAGTGTCGCGAGCAACGCCGCGGCGCCGGTCAGTCGGTGCCTGTGGGGGGTGACCGCCCCTCGCGGCGAGTGATAGGCCGCACGACGCCGCTGGCGCCGCTCCAGGACGACCAGGAGCAGGACGATCAGCAGCAGCAGGCTGGCCAGTTGGGCCGCCGTCTGGAGGCTGAACAGGCTGAACCACGCCTTGTAGATGGCCGTCGTGAAGGTATCGAAGCCGAGGATGGACACCGCGCCGAAGTCGGCAAGGGCTTCGATGACCGCCAGGAGCACCCCCGCGGCGAGCGCCGGACGCGCCAGGGGCAGGCCGACCCGCCAGAAAGCCTGGCGCCCGCTCAGCCCCAGCGAGCGGGCCATCTCCCAGTAGGCATTGCCTTGGCGAAGAAACGCCGAACGCGCCAGGAGATAGACATAAGGATAGAGCGCCAGGGTGAGAATGAGCACCACCATCCACGGATGATGCGGACTGAGCCAGACCGGATCGGCACCGCCGAAGCCGCGCAGGGCGGCCCGCAATGGTGCGCCGTACTCCAGCGCGCCGCTGTAGACGAATGCGAGGACATAGGGAGGTATTGCCAGCGGCAGCGCCAGGGCCCAATCAAAGAAGCCGCGCCCCGGGTAATCGCATCGCGCCGAAAGCCATGCGCAGGCGGCCCCGACCACCAGGGTGCCGAAGCCGACGCCGATCACCAGGATCGCAGTATGCAGCATGAGGCGCACCAACTGGGTCTCCCAGAGGTGGCGCCAGGTTTCCGCATCGGCTGAAGTCCAGGTCGACATCAACCAGAGCACGGGGACCGCCGTCAGCGCCGCAGGCACCCAGATCGCAAGGCGACTCCAGCGCAAAGCGGTCCCCTCGGAAAAGCTATCGATAGCCGGCTCGGTCCATAAGCTTCACCGCCTGCGCCTGCCGGCGACCTGCCACTTCGAGGTTGACTGGATCGGCCTCGAAATCGCCCCATGCTTCCAGCACCGGATCGACTTGGGTCGCCTCCAGGACCGGGTACTCCAGATTGAGTCCGGCGAAATCGGCCTGGGCCTCCGGTCCCGCGAGCCACTCCAGCAGCCGGGTTGCACCGGCCGCATTGTCAGCGTGGCGGAGCACGCCGGCGCCGGAGATGTTGACGTGCACACCGGCCCCATCCTGGTTGGCCCAGAACACGCGGACCGGAAAATCAGGGTCATCCTTGACCAGCCGTCCCAGGTAATAGGTGTTAACGATCCCGACATCGCACTGCCCCGCGGCGATTGCCTCGAGCAGGCGCGTATCGCTGGTGAATACCGGCGCGGCCAGGTTGGCCACCCAGCCCTCTACGATCGCTTCCGTTTCAGGCTCCCCCAGCCGCTCGATGAGTGTCGCGACCAACGACTGGTTGTAGACCTTTTGCGCAGTCCTGAGACAAACCCGTCCGCGCCATTCCGGATCCGCCAGACCGGCGTAGTCGGACAACTCCGCAGGATCCACCCGCTCAGAGCTGTAAACGATGGTACGGGCCCGCTGTGACAGCCCGAACCACTGCCGATCCGGATCACGAAGATGGGCCGGAACCCGTTCTTCCAGCAACTCGGACTCAACCGGTGCAAGGATGCCTCTCTCCTTGGCCTGCCAGAGGTTTCCGGCATCTACCGTCATCAGGAGGTCGGCCGGCGTACTCTCTCCCTCGGCGGCAATGCGTTCGATCAGGAGAGCCGCATTGTCGGTGATGTAGCGGATGGGCACGCCGGTTTCTGCCGTGTACGCTTCGAACAGGGGCTTGATCAGGTGCTCCTTGCGCTCGGAATACACGACGATTTCGTCGGCGGAATAGACCGGAAAGGACAAAACCAGTCCAGCCACCAGATTGAAAATGGTGCGTTGCATCAAAATATCTCAGTTGGGAATGATCTTTCGAAAATGATAATCATTCTCAATAACCTACGCAATCGGACGAATCTCATGGGCCATAGACTTTCCAAGATCTACACCCGAACCGGCGACGCGGGCACCACGGGCCTCGGTGACGGCACACGCGTCGCAAAGGACGATCTCCGGGTCGATGCCTACGGTACCGTGGACGAAGCCAACAGCGCAGTGGGCATGGTTCTGGCCCATAGCGACGATGAGGCGGTGAACGATTGTCTGACGGATGTCCAGCACGACCTGTTCGATCTCGGCGGGGAATTATGCATGCCGGGACACCGGGCGATCGAGGCGGCCCACATCGATCGGCTCGAGAATCGACTGGATGATTTCAACGCGGAACTGCCCCCGCTAAAGGAATTTGTACTCCCCGCCGGCGGCCCGGCCGCCAGCGCCGCCCATCTCGCAAGAACCATCTGCCGGAGGGCCGAACGAAGGGTGGTCAGCCTGGCAGCCGACGCGGAGATCAATCCCGATGCCGTCCGTTACCTGAACCGCCTCTCCGACCTGCTCTTCGTGATTGCGCGGCGCCTGGCCCGGGCGACCGGCCAGGGTGAAGTGCTCTGGCAACAGGATCGCAGGCGTTGAGGGCCACCGGGGCATGTTGATTCTGACCCATGAAGCGTGCCTGCAACACGACACCGGGCCCGGCCATCCGGAACACGCAGGCCGCCTCGACGCGGTGCTGGAGAGCATCGAGCGGGCCTCGCTAAGCGGCACGGAAACCCGCCAGTCCCGCGCCGCCAGCCGTGACGAGCTGGGCCGCGTGCATCCTGTCCGCTACGTCGACCGCATTCTCGCCACGATCCCCGCTTCGGGACGGGTGTTCATCGATGGTGACACCGTCGTTTCCAGCGCCTCCGGCGAGGCGGGTCTGCACGCGGCCGGATCAGTGGCCGAAGCAGTCGAAACGGCCTTGTCGGGATCCCACCGGCGCGTTTTCTGCGCGGTGCGCCCGCCGGGTCATCATGCGGAATCGAGCCGGGCCATGGGCTTTTGTCTGTTCAATTCCATTGCGGTCGGTGCGGCGGCGTTGCTTGACCGTGATCCCTCGGCCCGGGTGGCAATCATTGATTTCGACGTGCACCACGGCAACGGGACCCAGGAGATCTTCGAGACCAACAGGCGGGTCTTCTACGCATCGACCCACCAGAGCCCCCTCTATCCGGGCACCGGCCACGCGCACGAGCGAGGCGCTGGGACGATCCGCAACCACCCCCTTTCTCCAGGTGCCGGATCGCGGGAATTCCGCGAAGCATGGGCGAGGCTGGTGGACGAAATCGAAGCGTTTGAACCGCACCTGGTGATGATCTCGGCCGGCTTCGACGCCCATCGGCTGGATCCGCTGGCCGACCTGAATGTCACCACCGACGACTACGCCTGGCTGACCGAGGCCCTTCTGGGGGTCGCCGAGCGGCAAGCGGAAGGCCGGATCATATCGGCCCTGGAAGGCGGCTACAGCCTGACCGCGCTCAAGGAATCGGTCCGGGCTCACCTGGAAGTGCTGAACGACTGATCTGCAGGATGGGTGTCAGCCACCCTCCCGGGCGCGCAACAGGCTGAGCTGCAGTTGATCCAGGTCTGCGTGATCGGGTTCGAGGCGCGAAGCTTCCTCGAAGAACGTCTGCGCTTCTCCCAGGCGGGCCTCGGCAATGGCCGCACGGGTCGCCTGCCGGAAGGCAGCGGCCACGCGGCGGGCCAAGGGGTCCAGCCTCGGATTGAAAGGGTCGGTCTGCCGAGCATCGTTCAGCCGGCCACTGGCCATGTCCAGGTTTCCGGAGTCGACGGCGCGGCCGGCCATCGCCGCGAGGCGATCACTCAGGTTGCGCATGCCGGCTATCACATCCGGGTTGTCCGGGTCGAGGCTGAGTGCCGCCTTGAAGTTGTCGTAGGCGGACCCACCGGGCGGCTCCATCAGGTTGCCCTCGTCCATCGCCTGCTGCGCTGCCGCAATCAAGCCCTCAATGCGCTCACGCTGAGCCGCGGTGAGGGTCGGTCGCTGGCGTTGCGAGCGATACAGTTCCAGGCGGTCCCGGGCCCGCTCCAGACCCGGGAGCTGCGGCTCGAGCTCAGCGGCTTCCGCGATCAGGTTCTCGGCCCGATCAAGTTCGTCTTCCTCCAGCGCAACCTCGGCACGTCCCAGTACGCTGCGCGCGATGCGGTCGATTGCCCCCTGCGCTTCAGCATTGCCGGGATCGGCGGCGAGAACCTCGCGGTAGGCTGCGACGGCACCCTGCCGGTCACCGGATGAAGCCAACGCAGCGGCTTCCTCGAGGCGCTTGCGAAGCTCCTCCAGACGCGCCTGCTCAGCGGCCTGGCGTAGGCGCCCTTCCTCCGCGGCCTGCTGTCGCCGGCGCGCTGCCTCCAACTCGTCACGCAGGGTCGAGAGGTCCGACGGATCGGTCACCATGGACAGGTCCGCCAGCAGCGATGCGGCGGTCTCGAAAGCCTCCGACGCGATCGCGCCCCGAACCCGCTGGCGCAGCGCATCGCGGAGATCCCGGATACCCTCGATCGCATCAGGTTGATTCTCATCCAGCGCCAGCACGGCCTGGTAGCGAGCCAGCGCATTGTTGACCGGCGGGCGGACGAAAACCCCCTGGGCTCGAAAGCTTTCGGCTTCGGCCAGGAGGGTGGCGATTCGGGCATCCACTCCGTCGCTGACCGGCTGCTCAGGCTGGTCGTTGACCGTATCCACCAATCCGGGCGTCATCAAACCCTCGAATTCCCGGCGCAATTGCTCCAACCGGGGCAGGTCTGGCGCGAGTTCACGCGCCCGTTCCAACAGCAGCCCGGCCTGCACCGAATTGCCGTTGGCATAGGCCTGCTCGGCCTGATCCGCAAAATGCTGGGCGATCAGCTCCAGGCCGGCACGGGCACGGCGATTGTCCGGATCGATCTCCAGCACGCGGCGATAAAGGCGATTGGCGTACTGCAGGGTCTCGCCATAGTAATGGTCGTAGTCGATCGCGGAACTCGCTCGCTCCAGCAGGCGGTTCACCTGGGGATTCGGCAGCACGGTCAACAGCCGCTCTCGCTGCCACCAGCTCGCACCGGCCGCCGCGACAACGAGAAGCAAAGCCAGAAACCAGGTCCGCCGGCGCTTCTGGGGTGGGCCCAGGGCCTTCTTCTTGAGCACGTCGAGACGGGCCTGTCCCACGGTCCGGTCGAAGCTCCGGATATCATCCAGTGATCCCAGGGTCGGCTCCTGGCGGAGCTTTCCATCGGGTCGCGGTGTAGCCGATACGCCGACTCCACCGGGCTCCTTGCGCTCGGCAGGTCGTTCGGCCGCCGGCGGCGCTTCAGCCTCGGTCTGCGGCGGCGCCGAGCCCTGATCCGGCGTTGGTACGAACTCGGGCGTAAAGGCGGTCTCGGGCTCGGTCGTTCGCCGACGTTTGATCGCGGGTTCCGGTGTTGGGGTCCGGACCCGCTCGCTCTCGCCGGTGATGGATCGCGTCTCGAACTCGCGCAGCGCGCGGGCCGCCTCGGCGCCGGACTGAAAACGATCTTCCGGGTTCTTCGCCAGCAACTGGTCCATCAGCGGCTGTGCAAACGCCAGTCGGGGCGGTAGTTTCGGTACCGGTTCCGTGACGTGCTTGATGCCGACGGAAATCGAATCGGCGCCCTCGAACGGCACTTTGCCGGTGAGCATTTCGAAGATCACGATGCCCAGGCCATACAGATCGGACCGGCCATCCAGGTCCTTTCCGCGCGCCTGTTCCGGACTCATGTACTGGGGCGTCCCGATGATCGCGCCCGTCTTCGTCATCTGGGTCGCCGAATCCACCGCGCGCGCAATCCCGAAGTCGCTGAGGACTGCGGTGTCGTCTTCCCGGAACAGGATGTTCTCGGGCTTGACGTCCCGGTGCACGAAGCCCTTTCCGTGCGCATAGTTCAGAGCGGTCGCTATCTCGCGCGCGACGCGCGTCGCGAACGGCAACTCCAGCGCCTTCCCGCCGCAGCGTGCGGCGAGATCGCCCGCGGGCATGTACTCCATCGCAATGTAGGGCTGCCCCTCGTGGAGGCCGACATCGTAGACGGCCACGACGTTCGGGTGATAGAGGTTGGCCGCAATCCGGGCTTCCCGGATGAACCGGTCGCTGAAGCTGCGGTCGACCATCAGCAGCGGCGACATCACTTTCAGGGCCACCTGTCGCTCTACCGACTGCTGTATGGCGAGGTAGACCGTGGCCATCCCGCCGGAGCCCAGCTCTTTCTCGATCTTGTACCCGGGAATCTCGACCATCAGCGGAAAGCAGTGTCCACGATCAGCCGATCCGCCGCGCTTCGAAGACGTTCGGAAGACTGCCCAGCCGATTCAGGATCTGACTGAGCTGCTCGAAATCCGTCACGCGCAGCGCAAGACGGACGTCCACCTGTCCGGACCCGCGATCCACGTTGGTGTTCATCCCGAGGAGTTCGATCTTGCTGTTGACCATCAAGTTCCCGATGTCGCGCACCAGCCCAGGGCGATCATAGCCGGAAAGGGCCACCTCCGCCTCGTACTGTTGCGCTCCGGTGTGGGCCCAGTCGACCTGGAGCAAACGCTGCGGATCGGCCTTGATGGCGCGCGAGACGTTCGGGCATTCCTCGCGATGAATGGTGACGCCCCGGGTGCGGGTCAGGAAGCCGATGATCCGATCTCCGGGAACGGGCGAGCAGCACTTCGCCATGGAGGTCATCAGGTTGCCGACGCCCTCGATCAGGATATCGCCACCGTCCGCGGTACGTCGCGGCGGCGAGGGCTTCAGCGGCACGCGAACGCTTTCCCGGTCCTCTTCGTGTCCGTGTCCATCGCGCGTCAGCGCATTGGCGATCTGCCCGGGGGTGACCTCTCCGATGCCGACGGCGGCGTACAGGCCATCCAGATCCTGCTTGTTGAATCGCTCCACGACGTCCTTGAGGTTGCCCAGCGGGACGCCCAGCTTGCGCAGTTCCCGCTCCAGCGTGTCCTTGCCGTCGGCCAGGTTCCGTTCGAAATCGACCTTCTTGAACCACTGACGGACCTTGGCTCGCGCCCGCGGCGTTTTCAGGTAATCGAGGCTGGGGACCATCCAGTCCCGGCTCGGTTCCGGTTCGCGCCCGGTCAGGATCTGCACCTGCTCGCCATTACGTAGTGCATAGGTCAACGGCACGATGCGGCCGTTGACCTTGGCGCCCTTGCAGCGATGCCCGACATCCGTGTGGACGTGATAGGCAAAGTCCAGAACCGTCGATCCGGCGCGCAGATCGATCACGTCTCCGCGAGGCGTCATTACGTAGACCCGGTCCTCATCTTCCTCGGGCGCCGCGCCGAAGTCCTCCAGGATCTCGTCGTCACCCTCCGAGCCGAGCAGCTGGCGCATGCTGTTGAGCTTGCGCTGGAAGCCGGGATCATGGGCACCGCCTTCCTTGTAGAGCCAGTGCGCCGCAACCCCCAGCTCGGCATCCTCATGCATCTGGCGGGTTCTGACCTGGATCTCCACCGGCTTGCCCTGCGGTCCGAATACGGCCGTGTGCAGGGAACGATAACCGTTGGGCTTGGGGTTGGCGATGTAGTCGTCGAATTCCCCGGGTATCGGCTGCCAGTGTTCGTGAACCAGGCCCAGTGCGGCATAGCAGTCACGCACCGAATCCACCAGGACCCGCACCGCCCGGATATCGAAAACCTGATCGAAGGACAGGTTCTTGCGCTGCATCTTCCGCCAGATGCTGTAGATGTGCTTGGGGCGTCCGGCCACGTCCGCGGTAACGCCCGCCTTCTCGAGTTCGGATCCCAGGAAAGCGACCAGCTTGTCGATGTAGCGCTCCCGGCTGGTCCGGGTTTCGTCCAGCAAACGGGCAATCCGCCTGTAAACATCCTGGTGAAGGTAGCGGAAGCACAGGTCTTCGAGCTCCCATTTGAGTTGCCATATGCCCAGGCGGTTCGCAAGTGGCGCATGGATGGCGGCGATGCGCCGTGCATACCTTTGGCGCTGCCCTTCCGATGCCGACGCAACAGCCCGCAGGCTGATGGTCCGGTCGACGAGTGCGATCAGCAGGGCCCGCACATCCTTCACCAGGGCGAGCAGCAAACGCCTCAGACCCTCCGGATCCTTGCTCGAGTGGTCCGGGTCGTAGGCCTTCTCCAGCTTGTCGATTTCCACCAGCTGAGCCACGAGCGGGTCCGTTGAGCCCGACGTGAGGCCGACGCGCACCTGAAAGTAGCTGCAGGTCGCCGCAAGGGTATCGGGATCGATACCGAGTTCCTTCAGCATCGCCAGGGTCTCGGTGAGGTGCTCCGGAGACGACACGCCCTCGACCGGTTCCAGGGCAAGGCTTCGCGACAGGAGCGGGCGAATTGCCGCCTCGAGGGTGTCCAGCTGCTCCGGGCCGCGCTCCGCCGTGTATTCGGCCCACCACTGGTCAAGCGTTGCGTACTGGCGACCGGTTCGCTTCATGGGCCCATTCTATGGAGGCTGTTTCCAGAAACAAAAACCCCGGCCGAAGCCGGGGTTGTCACAACGCAGTCGGGAAATCCTATTGAACGTCGATGACGATTTCTGCAGGATCGCTGTCCAGTCCACCGCTCGCCGCGTCTGCGACGACAATGGCCAAGGTGAACTGGGTAGTGGTCGTGCTGGCGAAATTGCTCGGATCGTTCACCGAAATCTCACCGGAAACTGCATTTATCGCGAACGGTTTTAGGCTGCCCGTATCCGTCTTCGTGTTGCCGGACAGAATCCGCCAGTTCGTGAGCGTACTACCTTCCGGATCAGAACTGGCATCGTAATTGGAGGCCGGGACAACCACATCGCCCTCACCAGCCGAGCTGGAAACGCTGAATGTTGCTTGTGCCAGCACGATGACGGGCGGCTCGTTGACATCCTGCACCGTAACGGCAATCGACTGACTGTCGGTGCCGCCGCTGCCGTCCGATACAGTGACCACAACCTCGTACCCGTTGTCGCCGTCGGCGTCCAAGGGTGCCTCGAAGTCGGGCGGCGTGACGAAGGTGAGTTCGCCGCTGACCGAATCCAGGCTGAATAGCGCTTCGTCGGGACCCCCGGTGATCGCATAGCTGAGCGCCGAGGCCGCGTCATCGGCATCGGTGGCCGTGACCGTAGTGATCACCCCGGTTGCGTTCTCGTCAAAGGTCACGGTCGAGGTCGCACCGCCATCGATCACCGGCTGCGCGTTGTCCACGCTGATGTCGACCAGGACACTCGTCTGCCGCTGGCCATCGTCGGCGGTCACTCTCAATTGAGCGGACCCTTTGGCGCCAGACGCCAGATCGTAGATCAGCTGGGCAGTCTCGGCGTCGTAGATCCAGTTTTCGATAATCCCCTGGGGATTGCTCTCCACCGTCACGTTCACCGTCGCAGCATCAACCTCGTTCGGTCCGCCGCTGACGTTTCTGATCCATGCGTTATAAATCAATCCGTCGTCGGGGAACGTCGGCGACGCCTCCCACGATTGGGTCGGACAAGCCGGGTCTTCCAGTACGAAATCACCGTTCGCTGAACCCTGCGTCAGAACGCAGTAAGTAGACCCCGTCAATGTCAACGACTTGGATACGGCCGTACGATCAAAGCCCTGGGCAATCTCAAAGGTCGGCGGATCATTCACTGCCGCCACGCTCAGGGCGATGCTGACCGGCGAGGATTCGGCTCCGGCGTCGTCGAAGACGGACACTTCCAGGGTGCCGTCGCCAAACGCATTGGCCTGGGGAGTGACCTCGAGGGTCACCGTGCCGGTTCCAACGTCAAAACCGGCATTCACATTGGAAACCAGCCCCGAAGGCGACGAACTGACGGACACACAGGATCCGTCGCCGCAATTCGCGAAACCGGTATCTTCATCCGTCGCAACCAGCGTAAAGCCGGTGAGCGTTGTGGGTCCTGCATCCTCGTCCATGACAAAGGGCGATGTCTCCACGGCCAGATTCAGCACGGGGGGAATGTTGTTCGTGTCGACCACAGGCACGTCCCAGGACTTGGCCTCGTGGGCGGGCAGCGTCGAACTGCCCGGATCCAGCGCGGACACGGCCGTCAGGCGAACCATGTCACCCGGCAGTCCCTGGGCGAGGGGACGGCTGACCTGAACGGTGTGCGTTGAACTGGCGGGCAACTCCGGGATCAGGTACTTCAGATAGCCGTTGACGTTCACGCAGGATGCCAGACCGGCGCAGTCGGTCGCAGTGGGTGCCTGCTGGAGAACCGTCGACTCCTGCGATCCCGTGGAGGGAAAGAAGCCGCGGACGGCCACGTTGTTCAGCGAGGCGCCGGTGCAATTCTGCACGACGATCTCGTAGATCAGTTCGTCGCCGGTCTGTGTAGCCGGTGACTGCTGTACGCGAAGGTCCATCCGGAATTGCACGACGTCGGAGGGCGGCTCGTTCTGCGCCTGCTCAAAGCTGGTGATGAAGAGCTGTTCTCCTTGTTCGCAGCTACCCGATTCACCTGCCGTTAGATAGGTGAATTCCGGCGCTGCCGGCGGCGCGAAACAGGTGAGAGCCGAGGTCGTCTCGACTTCGAAGACGCGATCCGACGTACGGTAGCGCAAAGCAGACAGGCCGCTCACGGTCATCGCCTGCTGGTTCGTATCGCTGGTCTGAAGCTGTGCGCCACTGGCGCCGGCCGATTCGAAACAGAAAATGTTCTCGCCCAGCGCGGCGTCGATCTGCGGCGCACTGCCCGGCATGTAAATGATATTTCCCTGGACCGGGACAACCTGCCGTGTCAGCCGGCCACCCGAGATCAGATCGATCTCCAGGTCCAGGTTGTTCGTCCCCTTGGCGACGATCCGGCTCGTGCCGGTGGCCTTACTGGAGCAGAGCGGGAAAACGCCGTCTCGCAGCGGATAGACCTTGAGGGTTCGATCTCCGCGCTTGGGCGGGGTGAAGCGCTCGAGCCGGTATACGGCCCCGTCCATGCGCAGGTAGGATCCTTCCCAGCTCCCGCCCGTTGGCGCGCCAGCGCAATGCCGGTCGCCATCTACGGTCATCACGTCAAGGGTTCGGGTCCTGGCG
>JAWVZU010000004.1:0-41001 GCA_033722075.1 Lysobacterales bacterium | reverse complement strand
GGGAGATCCTGGGGATCCGCATCTTCGGCCAGTGCGGCCTTGGCGAAACGCAGCAGCGTGGACTGCTGCATGGTCGGATCGTGGCTGCTGTCTGTCATGGCGTTTCCGGGTTGTGGCCTCGATATTGGTCCACTACCCGGAGAGGATCAAATGTGACAGCTTGGGTGAAAGTCCGCTCTTGGCCCGGTAGCAGACATTTGAGACGGCTTTTGGGGATTTCCAGGCAGGTCCGGATGGGATCCAATGCCCATCAGGCGTTATTCAGAGATTCTGAATTTTTTCGAATGTGCCTTCTGAACTCGGTCCGGCGGAGAACCGTCGCTCGCCGGCCAGGGGTGACGCAGATCGGGGCCACTGCTAAATTCGTCGTTCGTTCGAGCAGGAAAACTACTCGATGGCTTCAGGATCTACGGAACATGCGATCGTAATTGCAGAAGCCCGTATGCCGGGGCGTCCGCAAGCGAGACCAGAGTGCCGCATACGTGTTGGTGGTTGGCTAATGGGCCTCGTGCTCGCCACCGCTGCCGTGTTGGTGACCGCGAGCGAGCAAGCGGTAACGGAAGTCAAGCTCCGGGAAATGCCAGACGGGCGCTGGATCGTTGCTTTTCGGTTCCCCGAACCTCAGCGGGCGGTCGTGTTTCGGCAAGCTCCGGAGCCCTATCGAGCGGGCCACTGGACCTCGCTGACCGAGGGTGTCGCATTAGAAACCGTGGGGCAGACGGATGTCATGCTGTTCGAGCCTCCAGCCCGGCAAGCGGTGTTCGAGATCGAGCCACATACGACGTCGCTCGCCAAGGCGTACACGCCCTTCCTGGCATTTACAGACGGTGGTTGGGGTGTGCTGGAAGGCCAGTTCCGCGTCTCCTCCGCAACTGGCCGCGCCGAGGTCGCCGCCTTCGAGGGCAATGGCGAGAGCTGGCCTGGCGATCTGTTTGACTACACCCTCACCATCGAGTCTGAGCGGAGCCTCTTCCACGGCGGCGCTTGGGCCGACGGCTCGCTCGAACTCTCGCCCGAGGGCGACGGCAGTTACGTCTATGTCGGGGACGCCAGGGTCGAGACCAGCGAGAACTATGTCGGCTTCATCGATCGTGGGCTGCCTGCCTGGATCCGGGATCAGCTCGACGACGACCTGACCGCGATCTTTGCTGAACTGTCGACCGAATGGGGGTTCACGCTTCCGGAGCCCGTGGAGGTGCTGTTCGTCTTCGACGGTGCGGAGCACCCCGGTCTGGCCCAGACGGGTGGCGCGCTCGGGCAGCAGCTCGCGCTCCAGGTCTCGGGCGACGCGCTGCTTGAACCTGATGCCTCCATCCTCGCCTATTTTCGTTGGTTCCTTGCCCACGAGAGCGCGCACGTCTACCAGAATGCCGCCGGCATGCCTGGGGTTCCCGCGGCGCACGCGTGGATGCAGGAGGGCGTAGCGAACACGATGGCGCATCGAATCAGCGGCCGACTCGCCGAAGATCGCAAGGATTTCCTGGGCGAGGTCTACGGCAGGGCATTTGCGGACTGCGTTGCCTATCTCGACACCGGCGCCCCGCTGGCAGCGGCGATCCAAACGGGCCGGTTCGACGCCTACTACGCTTGCGGCGACCTCATCGCGCTGGTCACGGAGGCGGGACTGGCCGAGGGCGACATCTTCGAGTTTTGGAGAGCGTTCCTCGAGACCTCGGAGGCCGAGGAAGTCGCCGAGATCGCCCCGGATCACTATTTCCGGCTTGCTCGCTCGCGTGGGCTTGCGGAGGGCACCGCCAGGCGACTTGAAGCGCTGGTTTTTGAACCGGTATCCCACCCGTACGCTACCCTGCGCGAGCTGTTGGAAACCGCGGGCCTCGCGCCCCGTTTCGACGAGGAAGGCAAACTCGAATCCCTGGATCTCCCGCGCTGACAGAAGAGAGGCGGGGCGGTGCCGGGCCCACGGGCGGAGTTCAAACTGCGGCGGTGGAGGGGCGGCGAAGGCCAGCGGCAGGCTGAAATCGTACGTGCCCTTCTCGATGGCAAGTCGTCGAGACTCGCTAATTTGTGTGGAGGTCCGCTCCTGGCCGAAAAGCGGAATGTCCCGCGTCTAGCTGCCGGGTACCTGAAGCAACTCCCGGGCGCTTTGGGCGATCAGCTGCGAAAAGCCGGTACCGGCATCCGTGACATCCATGTGGTTTGCGCCCGAAACGATGATTGTGGTTACCGTATCCCCGGCTTTTCGGGCCTTGTCCTCGAAACGATTCGTCATCTCCAGACGCCAGTCCGAGTCCTTGTCACCAATGTACAGGATCAGCGGAACGCCCAGCGGCAGGAGGCGTCCCGGATCGATCTGGTCGAGTTGTTCCCGGCCACCGTCCAGGGAGTCCACCCCGGCCAGCTCCAGCACGTCTCTGCGATCGCCAAGAGTCAGTGAGAGCTCGAGGTCATTCACTCCGGCCAGCGAGATCACACCGCGCAGGGGTAGCGGATTCTCCCGATACAGGGGGCCGGATTCGGCCATGTGCCGCCGACCCGCCAGCCAGAGGGCAAGATGTCCGCCGGAGGAGTGGCCCACGGCAATCACCCGGGATAGATCCAGGGGATGCTTCGGCACCAGGGCTCGCAGGTGATCCAGGGCGTCGGCTACATCCTCGAAGGTGCCAGGGTAGCCGCCCCCTGGATGCCCAAGTCGCCGGTATTCCACGTCCCAGGTGGCGAAGCCCTCGTCGGCAAGTTCCTCGACGAAGGCCTCGCCGTAGTCCTTTGACCATTTCGCGCGCCAGGCCCCGCCGTGCAGAAAGACAATCACCGGGAAGCCAGACGCCGGCGCTTCGCCTCCAGGGACGCGCAGGTCCGCAAACTGCACGGGTTGTCCGCCGGTCCCATAGCGGATCCTTTCATCGGCAATGGTTCGAGGCCTCCAGAGGGCCGCGTCCTGAAAGGAAGCGTTTCCGAAATTCAGGTCATCCGCAGACGAAGTAGTCTGGTCGTCAGTAGAGCGCGCTAGCGGGATAAGAAGCAGCAAGGCAAGGAGAGTTTTCACGCACGCAAGACTAGCACGGAGCCAGTAGGGAACGGTTAGCGAAGGCCAGCCAACTGATCGGGCCGCGCTCAGGAAATGCCAGAATCAAACTGGGACTACTCGAATCCGCTTCTGTAGATCAGAACGATGTCGGTCTGTGCGACCGCGGAACCGGTATCGCCGGCGGTGTTAGGGGCGCCGATGACCAACCCGTTGGTGGATATTGACACGGATGAACCGAAGCCTTTCAGGTCCGCGATCTTCGGGGTGATCTGTTTTTGGGCAAGTGACGCCAGCTCGAATCGGTAGGCCGCTCCGGCTCCGGCATCGAAGCCGGGAGCGCCAACCACGCCGGCGGTTGCATTGACCGCGACCGCCAGTCCGAAGCCTGCATTATCCTGTGGCGTGTCCGGGGTCAGCTTGTTTGTGCTGGTGGTGTTCTCCGGATCCAAAAGGTACAGGGCACCCTGGTCCGCGCCGGAACCGTCTTCCCCTGGCGCGCCTACGATAATTGTTGCGGCGGTCATGGCTACGGCCGTCCCGAAGCCGTCGCCATCGCCTGTCGAACCCGTTATTGAGCCGCGATCGTCAAGATCGGCCAGGTTGTCGGAGATCTGCTTGAAAAGGCGTACTGCGCCTGTCGCGGCACCTCCGGCTACCGTCCCGGGCGCGCCTACTGCAATCATGCCCCCGGCAGTCGCGACCGAAGACCCGAACTTTGAGCCCTCAGGCTGATCCGCCGGCTTGAGCTTCCGCGCCTGGGAGACGGTGTCGTTGGCGAAATCATACGCATAGGCGGCGCCGGAGCCAGCGGGCTCGCCCTCGCTATCGCCTGGCGCGCCGACAACGATGCGGTTTCCATCGAGGGCAACCGCCGCACCGAACTCGTCGCCAGCATTGCCGTTGACCGGGGCAAGGGTAGCTTTCATCGACCAAGTGCCGTTGTTCAGTCTCTCGTAGATCGCTGCCTTCAGAGCGACAAGCCCCTTTGCAGCGGCCGCCGGTTCCTTTGGCGCCCCGATCACCAGCCGCCCCCCTTCAAGGGCCAGCGCCGCACCGAACCCGGCCGCAGCATGATCCGCAGGGACCGGCAGAACCGCCTCTTCGATCAGATCTTGACCTTCCTGGCGATAAACCACCACCTGGCCTTCGCCGCCGTTCGCTTCCGGCTGACCGATGACGAACAGGTTACCGTCGGTAGCCACGGCCTTGCCGAACTGATCGTTAGTGCCAGCGCCCGCGGGCAAGGGGACGGCGACTGCAGCCTCTTCGCACAGCGCCTCGCCGTCGACGCCCTTCTGATAAATGTCTGCGACCTCGGTGGCGGACAGCGTCGTATCGAAGACCGCCACTTCGTCGATGCCGCCGGTCCAGTAGGAGTCGCAACTGTCCCACCCGAGTTGGATATCGTTGGATGCCGTGTTTATGGGACCGCCGAAAGTCAGGGGGGCAAGAGTCTCGGAGAGAGTGCCGTTGAGATAAAATCGGATCTCTCCGTCCTGATAGGTGAAGACCAGATGCTCCCAGGTGCTCGTGGGCATGGTGTGGCTGGTTACGAACTGATCCTCGTCACCGTCGGACTGCCACTTGCTGTAGTACGCCGCGTTGAAAATATGTCCGTAGAGTTGCCAGTTGCCCAGATTGCAGAGCGTGCGAGAGCTGATGATTGCCCCGGCCGAGTCGCCGAATGCGGCATCGGGTTCCCTCCGCGCCCAAGCAGCGACACTCATGTTGCTGGCACCTCCCAGATTCAGTTCCGCGCGCGGCGTCGCCTGCACGTAGGCTCCAAAGCCATCGAATTCGGCGCCGCTGGCGACTACGCCCGGAGCGAACGTCACGTTCCCGACCAATGACGATTGCGTATCGCCGACAACTTCGCGAGCGTTCCCGTTCATCGGCCAGTAGCCGACCATGTTCGACGGACACTGCGCCGCTGCATCGCCAAAGAAAGCGGATAACAGTGTTCCTGCGGTGAGCAGTACCCTGGGATGCTGCATGGTAATTCTTCCGATGTCTTCGTAGCCCCTCTGGATCATGATAGCACTCGTCCGAAGTTCGGACGGGCAGGAGAGCCGACACTAGAAAGCCTATCTTGAGATCTTGTCTAGATCGATTTCGGTGCGGCGGATATCGACGGTTGCCCGCGCGCACCTACGATCAGAGGAAGAAAGCCCGATCGATACACGAGCACGCCAAGCGGAAGGAGCCAAAGCCCCCAAAACATCTCGGAGATGATAACGCTCTGCCCATTGATGCTGATCAGCAGGGTTGCCAAGGCCTCGCGTTGCGGTTTGTCGAATGCGGCCAGGAAATCGACCCCACTCACGATCGCGAGAGCGGCAATCTCGTTCGCTACGCTCAAGAAAGCCAGCGGTGCATCGATCAGAACCAGTATCACCATGAGGATGGCGAGCTCGCGGCCTACTGCCTTGAGCAGGCGGTAGAGAGCCAACACGATTGCTATGAACAGTAGCTCAGAAATGAACCCGACGGCGATGTGGGCGCGGAACAGCGACTCATGAGCCAGGATATTACTCGCCGTCGCGGAAGCGTCGCCAGACACGAACAACTTGCCGGGTACATAGATCAGGACGAACGGGCCAGTAAGAATGACCAGCACGTACAGCAATCCCGCGATTCGTGCATTTTTCTTGATTGGATCCATTGCCTGATCTC
Organism: Lysobacterales bacterium; assembly: GCA_033722075.1. Lineage (GTDB taxonomy): Bacteria > Pseudomonadota > Gammaproteobacteria > Xanthomonadales > SZUA-38 > JAWVZU01. Next base: position 35,342 of record JAWVZU010000004.1, on the reverse strand, counting down.
CCTGCTTCGTGCTGACGGGGTGGCCACCAAAATGCCCAGCCGCACAAGCACAGCTACACGTTCAGATTTCGCACTCAAGTCCGCGCCCAAGCCAGTGATTTATGCTACGCCAGCGAATAGCAGCGTAAAGCGCACCGTATTTATCCGACCCTGCAGCTCCGCTGGAAACTCTGCTGTCGAGCTCCAATCCGGGTTGCAAACCAGCCTGCCCGTCGCCATTGACCATTGAGCAGAATGCCCGGAGCACAACCATGAGTACCGAACGCAAGCTGGCCCTGTCCACCCGCGCCATTCATGCAGGGCAGAGTCCCGATCCGTCCACCGGCGCGATCATGACGCCGATCTATGCGACCTCGACCTATGTCCAGGCCAGCCCGGGGGACCACAAAGGGTATGAATACTCTCGGACGCAGAACCCGACCCGGATGGCCTACGAGCGCTGTGTGGCGGACCTGGAAGGCGGCGTGGCGGGTTTTGCATTTGCGTCGGGCATGGCCGCTTCCAGTACGGTGCTGGAACTGCTGGACTCCGGCGATCACGTGGTCGCGCTCGACGATCTTTACGGGGGCACGTTCCGGATGTTCGACCGGGTGCGCAAGCGTTCGGCGGGGCTTCAGTTCGATTTTGCCGATCTCACCACCGCTGCTGACCTTGAAGGTTATCTGCGCCCGAACACGCGCATGGTCTGGATCGAGACGCCCAGCAACCCGATGCTGAAAGTGATCGATCTCGAGGCGATCGGCAGGATCTGTGCAGGCCGCGACATCCTGCTCGTGGTCGACAACACGTTCGCGACGCCGATGCTCCAGCGGCCGCTCGAATTCGGCGCCGATATCGTTGTCCATTCGGCGACCAAGTACCTCAACGGCCACTCGGACATGGTCGGTGGTCTTGCCGTCGTGGCCTCCGAGGAGCTGGCGGAGCGCATGGGATTCCTGCAGAACTCGGTGGGTGCCATTGCCGGTCCGTTCGACAGCTTTCTGGCCATGCGTGGCCTGAAGACGCTTGGGGTGCGCATGCGGGCGCATTGCGAGGGCTCGCTGCAGATTGCCCGTGCCCTGAGCGAGCATCCGAAGGTCCGCCAGGTGATCTACCCGGGGCTCGAATCCCATCCGCAGCACGCACTGGCCTCACGCCAGATGGACGGCTTCGGGGGCATAGTCTCGATCGTGGTCGAAGGCGGCCTTGATGGGGCCCGCCGCATGATGGAACGCTGCGAACTGTTCGCGCTGGCTGAATCCCTGGGCGGCGTCGAGAGCCTGATCAATCACCCGGCGATCATGACTCACGCGTCCGTCCCGCCGGAGAAGCGGGCCCGGCTGGGCATCGGTGACGACCTGGTCCGGCTTTCGGTCGGAATTGAGGATCCCGAAGATCTCATCGCGGACCTCCACCAGGCTCTGGAAGTTTGACCATCACCTCGAACAAGACTTCAACCAAGGAAAAAACATGCTGATGAGACACTGGATCTGGGCATTGCCCGTTGGCCTGCTGTTGGCAGGCTGTGGCGGAGATGAGCAACCCACTTCGCCTGCGTCCGAAAACGCGGCGGCGCCTGTAGCCGAGCCGGCCGGAGGTACGCCCTTCGATCCGGCCGCGCAGGCCGCGGCGGAGACCATCACCGCCGAAGAGATCCGCACCGTGGTGGCGGCGATCTCGGCGGACAGCTACGGTGGACGCGGGCCAGGCACCCAGGGTGATCGCATGACCCAGGCCTACCTGGCGCAGGCGCTCCAGGCCGCGGGCTACGAACCCGGTGCGCCTGATGGAACCTATCTACAGACCTTCGACCTGGTCGGTATCGACTCGGATCAGCCGGACCAATGGACCTTCGAAGGCGGCGAGGCGTCCCTGACCCTTGCCCAGAATTCGGAATTCATCGTCGGCAGCGGCATGCAGGCGGATCGTTCGGTGGTCGAGGATGCTGAACTGGTCTTCGTCGGTTACGGCATCCAGGCTCCGGAATACGACTGGGACGATTTCAAGGGCCAGGACCTGGCGGGCAAGGTGCTGGTCATGCTCAACAATGACCCGCACTGGGACGAGGAGTTGTTCGAGGGCGAACGCCGCCTCTACTACGGTCGTTGGGATTACAAGTACGAGAGCGCAGCGCGCCAGGGCGCGGCGGGCGCGATCATCATCCATACGCCCGAGTCGGCGGGTTATCCCTGGCAGGTAGTCCAGACGTCCTGGACCGGGCCGCAGTTCGAGCTGCCTGCCGCCGACGAGCCGCGTATGCAGATCGAGGCCTGGGTGACCGAAGAAGCGGCCCGCCAGCTGTTCGAGCAGGGCGGCCAGGATCTGGATGAACTCGTGGCGGCTGCCCGGACACGGGATTTCCAGCCGGTCCCCCTGGGCTTGTCCACCTCCATCGCGTTTTCCAACGAGTTGACCCGGGTCCAGTCGGCCAACGTGCTGGGGCTGCTGCGGGGCAGCGATGAGGACCTCGCCGACGAAGTGGTCGTCTATACGGCCCACCACGATCACCTCGGTACCGCACCCGCTGACTCAGGACTGGAGGACCGGATCTACAACGGTGCCCGCGACAACGCGACGGGCGTGGCCATGGTGCTGGAGATTGCCCGGGCCTTCAGCGAACTTGAGCAACCGCCATCCCGGTCCGTCCTGATCGCCTTCGTCGGTGCCGAGGAGCAGGGGCTCCTGGGCGCAAAGTACTTCGCGCGGCATCCAACCGTGCCGGCGGGTAAGATCGCAGCCGCGGTCAATCTCGACTCGGGCAATATCTGGGGCGCAACCCGGGACATCACCTTCGTCGGCAAGGGCAAGAGCACGTTAGACGAGGTTGCCGACGAGGTTGCCAGGCACCTTGACCGGACGGTGCGCCCGGACCAGTCGCCGGACAAGGGTTACTACTACCGGTCCGACCAGTTTGCGCTGGCGAAGATCGGCGTGCCCGCGCTGTATCTGAAAAACGGCATCGACTTCATAGGCAAGCCGGAAGGCTGGGGGCAGGAGCGCGTGGCCGAACACACCGAAGCCCACTATCACCAGACCAGCGATGAGCTGACCGAGGCCTGGAGTTTCGACGGCCTCGTAGCCGACGCCGTATTCGCCTTCTGGGCCGGCTACCTGGTCGCCAACGACCCGGAACTGCCGGCCTGGGCGCCGGGTGACGAGTTCGAAGCGGCGCGGCAGGAGGCGCTTGCCGAGCTACCGTGAGGCCGGATCGTCGAAGGCGATCACGTGCATCGCCAGCGCACCGAGGCTGAAGCCCCGGTGGAGCAGGTGAGCCCGCCAGCCGGGCCCGGCTGCGCCCATCGCGAAGAAGAGGGGCATGATGTGCTCCGGCGTTGGGTGATTGAACGCGCCCTGGGGCGCCGAACCGAAGTCCAGCAGGGCTTCTTCGTCGCCGGCCGCCAGCCGTTCCTCCAGCCAGCGGGCGAAGATCTCGGCCCGCGGGTTAGGCGCGGCGTCACGCTCGCCCCAGCGTACGGCCTGGAGGTTGTGGGTTGACGCTCCGCTGCCGATCAGCAGGATCCGCTCGTCCATTCCGGCCAGCGCCCGTCCGACGGCCAGGTGATGGCCAGCGTCGCGCCGCGGATCCGCGCTGACCGTCACGATCGGCAGGTCGGCCTCGGGAAGGATCTGGCTCAGGGGCGCCCAGACGCCGTGGTCCAGGCCGGCTCGACGATCCTCCTGCGGCGCCAGGCCCGCGTCCCTGAGCCGGTTCGCGACCCGGGCTGCCAGCGCGGGGTCGCCGGACGCCGGGTACTGCTTGCGAAAGAGCGTATCGGGAAAGCTTGGGCCGAAATCCGGGATCGTGTGGGGCGCCGGGTTGGCGCCGACCACTGTCCCGGTGGTCTCGTTGTGGGCCGACATGACCACCAGGGCATCGAAGGCTTCGAAGCGGCGTGACAGTTCCCGCCACTGCCGGCGGTGCGATGTGTCGTGCAGGATCTCGTCGGGCGAACCGTGGGATATGAATAGCGTTTTCATGGTTCCAGCCTACTTTGTTGCTGGAACGCAAGGAATCCCCAATGGTTACACTCTTCGTTTGCGATTTTGCAAAACCACTTGCCTCGACGGGTTCAACCGTCCCCGCGGCAGAGGTTCTGCTGCGTCGGGATGCGAGTCTCGCAGGTCTCCTTCTCGCGTTGGCGCTTCAGGGCTTCTGCGTACCATTCGAATTCGTCGAGAAACTTGACCACGCGCCGGGCGTAGGCCGGGTCGCTCGGGCGGCCATCTTCGTCGAAGGCGTCCTGGACCGCCGAGATGGGAAACGCGCTGGGAATGCTCGGCGTCCCGAGCTCGGCGAGGATCCCGCGCATATTGACCAGTCCCCGCACACCTCCGAACGGGCCGGCGGAGTAGGTCACGATGGCACTGGGCTTGTAGAGATACTCCTTCTGGTAGTGATCCAGCAGGTTCTTCAGGGCCGGGGGGACGCTGTGATTGTACTCGGCGCAGACGATGACGTAGCCGTCCGCCCCTTGGAGGATCCGTGCCACCGTGTCCATGGGTTCCGGGGCAGTGCCGGGCTCGAACTCCTTGTACATGCGGTCCAGCAGGGGGTGCTCGTGTTCGTTGGCATCGAGCAGCGTCGCCCGGTGACCCCGCTCGGCCAGCGTGTTGACCATGAAAAGTGCGGCCTTGATGCCCTGGCGATCGCTGCGAACGCTTCCGTAGATGACGGGAATGTCGAATTGCATGGGCTTGTTCCTCACTCGGACGCGGGCTTGCGGAACTTCAGCGTCATCCGGTTGGATTCGCCGATGGCTTCCATCTCGGCCCGCAACTCGGGGTTCTCACCGCTCGTCGCGAGGCTCGGGGGAAGCCGCCAGACGATGTCGTCCACCGTCGGCCGGTCCTTGGGATTGGCGTTGAAATCCGCCTCAGCCACGAACTCGAAGCCAGCGGCTTCGAAGCGCTCGATGAGGAACGATTTCTTCAGATAACCCCGGGAGCCGTCCGCCCAGTCGTCCGGCATGTCCACGCGCGCTTCGTGCTGCACGACCCCGACGATGCCGCCTGGCTTGAGGATCTCGTAGGCTTCGGCCAGCGCAGTGCTGAGGTAGCTGCCCACTTCCTCGAAGCGGGCGAGGTTGTGCAGAGCCCGGATGAACAGGACCGCGTCGGCCGTGCCCGCGAGATGTTCGGGCATCGAGCCGAACACGAAGGCTTCGATCTCGGCGCCGTCTTCGCCCTGCCAGGCGCGGGCCTGCTCGGTCCAATCGCGGACCCAGTTGGCCCGCTCGGCGAGGAATTCCTCGCCCACGAAGCTGAAGCGCGGCCACATGTCCATGGAATAGTCCGCTTCGATCAGCTTGCCGTCAGCGCCAAGATAGGGAACGAGGATGCGTGTGTACCAGCCGCCGCCGGGTAGTGCCTCCAGCACCGTCATGCCCGGCTCGATGCCGAAGAACTCAAGGGTCTTCACGGGGTTTCGGAAGGCATAGCGCGCCTGGACCTCGGGCGGTTGCTGATCAAGGATGGTCTGCAGTCGTTCGTTGGCAGTGGCGGTTCCGAAGGCACCGGCGATCAGTGCCAGTACGGCGGTGAATCTGGTCATGAGGTGGATCCCCTAGTGTTCCGATCGTCAATTGATGGTACGAAAGAAGGTAGCATAAGCAACACGGGCCGCCGTGACCAAAGCAGCTGTGAAAACCATAGCGACATTGTTGCTCATCTTCGGGATGACTGCCGAACCCGGCGTGGCGGCAGGCATTCCCTGGATTGATGCGCTAATTGCGGCACCGCCCCCGGACCGCGGCGGTTGGGCCGGTTCCAGGACCTGCCGTACCTGTCATCGGGATCACCACCGGACCTGGCATCGCACCTATCACCGGACCATGACCCAGGAGGCCACCGGCCAGGCGGTGGTCGCCCCCTTCGATGGGCGGGTGCTCGACTACTGGGGGCAGCAGGTTCGTCCCGTCAGGGACGGCGACGAGTTCTACCTGGAATACCTGGATCGAACGAGCGGGCAGGCGTTCAAGCGCCTCCCGGTCGAACGCACGGTTGGTTCCCACCGCTACCAGCAGTACCTGACACGTCACCCGGATGCCGGACCCGGCAACTTCTGGCGCCTGCCGCTCCTGTGGCACATGGAGGCGGATCGGTGGATCCACGTCAATGCCGTGTTCCTGGGCAGCGACGATCAGCACTTCGACAGCCATCTGACCATGTGGAACCAGAACTGCATTTTCTGCCACAACACCGGGCCGCGGCCGGGCATACAGAACATGCCGGAACTGATGGCCAAGGGACGGCGTGGTGAACCGGTCGATTTCCGCTATGAGCCGCGCTACCGGTCCCGCGTTGCCGAACTGGGTATCGCCTGCGAGGCGTGTCATTCGCCCGGCGAGACCCACGCGGAGGCCAACCGCAACCCGATTCGCCGCTATGCACTTCACCTGACAGGGCAGGCCGATCCGACGATCGTCAATCCAACCCGCCTGGATCACCGTCGTTCGGCAGCGATCTGCGGGCAGTGTCACGCCCAGCGGGTGCCCGCCGAACGCGCCATGATCCGCCAGTGGCTGGAAACCGGGCCAACCTTTCGAGCCGGCGATCTGCTCGAGGACCATGTCGAGCCGATCCGCCAGGATACCCCGCCGGCAGATCCTACCAAGCCCGATCAGTTTCGGCTGCGTTTCTGGATGGACGGGACGCCGCGCCTGTCCGCCTACGAATACCAGGGGTTGACCATGTCGGCGTGTTTTTCCGAAGGGCAGGCGACCTGCATCACCTGTCACAGTGGTCACGAAGGCAGTCCGGCCGGGATGATTACGGAAGTGAATCGGAGCACCAACGAGCCCTGCCTGGCCTGTCACGAGTCCATCGGGGAAAACGTTCAGGCCCACACCCGCCACGAACCGGAAGGGCCGGGTTCGCTCTGCTACGACTGCCATATGCCGCGGCTCGCCTACGGGGTGATGACCATTCACCGTAGCCACCACATCGAGATTCCCGCCCCTGCTGCCAATCGGGCCGGCGCCCGACCCGATGCGTGCACCAACTGTCATGTCGATCGGAGCGTGGCCTGGGCCCAGCAGGCCATGGCTGAACTGTGGCCCGATGTCCCTGCGGTGGACGGACTTCCGACGATGCCGCGCCTGGTACTGGATCTCCTGACCGGTGATCCGGTGCAACGGGCCATTGCCGCCAGGCTGGCGGGAGAGACCGATCATCCGGATGCCTCACGGCAGTTCCTGGTGCCGTTCCTGTTGCTGACGCTGGAGGACCGCTACCCCATGCTGCGCTGGTTCGCTCAGCACAGCCTCAGGAAGATTGCGCCGGGCCTGACCGCGGGTCTCGAGGACTGGGATTTCATCGCACCGCGCGAGGAGCGCGCAGAACTCATCGGCATCCTCGAGCAGCGTTGGGCCGCTACGGACAAGACCGGCCTGGATGTGCCCGATGGTCTGCCGCTGGACGCCAACCTGGTGCCGGTCGAAGAGCGGGTCGCCGCGCTGACCGCACTCAGGGCCAACAAGGAAATCGAGATCGGGGAGTGACTGGACCATGACCAACCTGCGCTTCGGCTGGATCGCGCTCGCGTTTTTCATCGCGATGGGCCTGTTTCTGGAATCGCTGCACCTGGTCAAGCTGCCCATGTATTTCGAAGTCGAGATCCGGCGCGAGTTGTGGACCCTGGCGCACGCCCACGGCGCGCTGCTGGCAATCGTCAATGTCGTCTTTGCCCTGTGTGCCCGGCAATTTGCCTGGGTGAGTGGCCGAGCAGTCTGGGCCGGCCGTCTGCTGATGGCCGCGGCAGTGCTCGTACCGACCGGTTTTTTCCTCGGGGGCTTCGGCAACAGCGAAAGCGATCCGTCGCTGTGGATCGTCCTGACGCCACTGGGTGCGCTGGCGGCCCTGCTCGGGGTCATACTGACTTTCGCGGAAACCTGGCTCGCCGGGCGATCCGGAGCTAAGCTTTCTGAATGAGGAAGCGTTCAGTCGCCTTATCGGTGGCAGCCATCCCGCTGGCGGCCGTTCTGGCCGGCTGTGCCTCGACCTTCCAGCCCCCGGCCAGCGGAACCGCGACGCTTGTCGCCCACGCTCCCGATGCGCTGCTGGCAGACGGCACCATGGAGGTGTTGATCTACCCGGAAGGCTGTCCGATTGAACGGGGCGACCAACCCTACGTGCTCGGCCGCGTATCTCCGCGTCAGAATCTGGGCCGACCGTCGGTATTCAGGGTTCCCGGAGGTCAGCCGGTGGTGCTGCAGGTGCATTTCATGCAGGGCAGCATCAACTGTCGCGCCCATATGGAAGTGGTTCTGAATGCAAACCAGCGCTATGACCTGCGTTCCGAGCTGAAACGGATCGTCAGCGATCGCAAGGACCCGAGCAACCGGGCCGTCTACCAGCCCGATGCCCAGTCGGAGGTGGTTTGTGCGTTCGGCATCATCGGTGTCCGTTCGACCGGCCGGGTCAAGCCCGATGGCAAAGGAAAACCCGAGTGCTGAAAAAGAAAGGGCCGGCGCTGGGCCGGCCCTGATGTTGGTGCTTCAGGTTTGAATCAGAAGTCGATTTCGACCCCGATCAGCACATCCCAAAGCGAACGATTCTCGAGCACGTCGTTGATGGAACGGTCCCTGAACCGCTCGTAGACGAACTGCCCCAGATCGTTGACCCCGGAATTCACGACCTGAACGGAGAAGAACTGGGCGTCAGTGACGAGGCCCCAGTCGTCGTTCAGGAGGTTGCCGAGGTTGTAGATCTTCATGAACAGGCGACCGCGCGTGTCGTCGATGAAGGTCGGGATTTCCTGGTCGATCCGGAAATCGAAGCGGGTGCTCCAGTCCGCGTGGCGGCCGTTACGCTCGACGAAGCCGGGGGCAAGGCCATTGCGCGCAACCCAGTCGAAGAACGCGGTCTGATCGAAGCCTTCCTCGAACACGACATTGTCGTCCTCCGGTCCGGTCGGCACGTACAGCAGGTGGCGACCGAAGAAGCCGTCGCCTTCCAGGTCGTTGGAACCCATGACGTAGCTCTGGGGCTGGCCTTCCGCGTGATAGCCGAACAGGCTGAACCGGGTTTCGTAGCCCGAGAAGAACTCATGCGCGTAAGTGGCACGCAGCGTGAAGCGGTGCGGCACGACATAGTTCGAGGTGGCCGGCTCCGGATCGTTGACATCGAGCAGGGCCGTGTTGTCGAAGTTCGAGCCCGCGACGGACGAAGTCATCGGGCTGACGTCCTCGGCCTTGGTATGGGCATAACCCAGCTGCAGGTCCAGGCCGTTCTGGAAGGCCTTGGTGAAGACCAGCGAAATGACATCGGAATCCGGCTCTTCGTCCGAGTTGGTCAGCATGAAATTGTCGCGGCCGCGGACATAATCGTAGATCGGGATGCCGGTCGTCGTGGTACCGACAATCTCCTGCGACAGGTCCACGTAGTAGGCGGGGTCGCGCACTTCCGAGTGCAGGTAGTCGATGTCCATCTGGATATCCCACCAGGGCAGATCGTAGGTGGCGCCCAGGGCGAATTTCCACTCGTTGGGCTGCTCGTAGTCCGGATCGACCAGTGCCAGGAAGCTGTTGTTGGCGTCGGCAGCGGAAGTGGCAGCGACCTCGTCGATCATGTCCTGCGGTACATCGAAGCCGGGGTTCGGTCCGATCGGGATCGATCCGTCGAAAACCGAGCAGCAGTCGAAGTAGTTGTTCCGCAGCTGGACGTTGGTGATGCCGTCGTTGCTGTAGGAGTTGGAAATCCAGACGTTCGGATTGCCGCCCGAATAGCGGCCGAAACCGCCGCGCAGGGTGAGATCATCCCGGACGCCCCAGGTGAAGCCGATCCGCGGCATCAGCAGGTCCACGCCGTCGATGGTGGCATCGTTGCGGAAGCCGTACAGGTCGGTGAAGGCCTGGTTGAAGGTCGGTGAATCGTCGGTATCGAACCACTCGTAGCGCAGGCCGGCCACCAGGGTCAGGTCCTGCTGGGCGAAGTAGACCTCGTCCTGGAAATACAGGGCGTTTTCCGAGTTGGTGAAGGCGGCCGCTGCGTCGAACGGGTTATTGGTTCCGCCGCCGCTGCCGTAATAGACGCGGCTCGGGCGACCCAGCTCGAAGCGGTCGATGCCGGAGAGTTCGCAGTCCGGATCGTCGAAGCGACCCTGAGCGGACAGCGCCGCACAGTGGGGCGGGTTGCCGGCGGAGTCATCGAAGAAGTCCCACTCTCCACCGCGGGAATGCTGGACGAACACGTTGAAGATGCTCAGCTCGTCACGCTCGTAGCCGAAGGTGAAGACGTGGTCGCGAAACAGGTACTGGCCGGCCAGCTTGAAGAAGTCCGAGTCGGTGCCGAGCCGGTTGGCCTGGCGCGAGTCGTCCGCGCCCAGGTAGACCGTATTGCGGTTGATGCTGATCTGGAAATCGCCGAAATCCTTGGGTCCGACGGTGACCTGCGAGTCGTTCATCTCGTTGGTGCTGAAGAACAGCTCCGTGGAGAAAGCGTCGGTCCACTGCGATGCCAGCTGCAGCGTGATCGTCTCGGACTCGGCGCCCTTGACGTAGAAGTGGTTGGAAAACTCGAATTCATCCGAGTCGCCGTCCGAATCCCGGTCCTGGAAGCCGTCGTAGTAGTTGTAGATCAGCGCGGCATTGTGGTTGTCGCTGATGTTCCAGTCCAGGCGAACCATGTACTTCTCCTCCTGCTGGCTGCCGTCGCCGGGCAGACCGCCGGGGTCGTAGCCCCAGATGTTGCGGGAGATATCGAGAATCCGGTTGTAGTCGGACTGGCTCAGCCATTCACGCTCGACGCCGTTGCCGGAGCCCGCAAACCCGCGAGCAAGGAAACGCGGTCGGTCGGCTTCTTCGTAGGCCGCATACACGAACAGCCGATCTTCGATGATCGGGCCGCCGGCTGCGAGGCCCCAGCGATCGCGCGAAAAAGGCGTCGTGTCGAAGTCGCCGGGCGCGTTATCGCCAAGGGAATCGCCTTTCAGATCTTCGTTGCTGTACTCGTAGAATGCGTTGAATTCCCACTCGTTGGTGCCCGACTTGGTCACTGCGTTGATCTGGCAGGCCGAAAAGCCGCCGTAGGTCACGTCGAAGGGTGCAAGCTCGACCGAGACCTGGGAGATGGAAGCGTAGGGGAACGGCATGCCCGTAGCGGTGGAATAGCCGTTCTCGTTCAGGCCGAAGCGGTCGTCCTGGCTGACGCCGTCCAGCGTGATGCTGTTGAAGCGGGGATGCTTGCCGCCGCAGTTGATGGCGAACCCATCGTCCTCGTTGTCCGCGTTCAGGCGCGGATCGATGCTGTAGACGTCCACGATGTCGCGGTTGAAGGCAACCGAAGTCTCGATGTCGTGGATGCCGAAGGCCGCAGCGGGGCCCACTGCAAGGTCTTCACCCGGCTGAGTGGCCTGACCGACGACCACGATCTCCTCGAGATCCTTGGCCATGCTGATCGGCAGGTAGTAGATGTCGCCCAGCGCGATCCGGTCGACAACGACCTGCTTCTCGTTATTGACGGTCACCTGATAGGGGCCGCCGACCGAGAGGCGGCTGGCCAGGAAGGCGCCGGTCTCGTTGGTCGAGTAGGTCCGTTTTGCGCCGGTCCGCATATCTTCGACGACGACGGAAGCGCCGGCCAGCGGCTGGCCGTCTTCACCATAGACAGTGCCCCGAATGGCGGAGGTGATGTCCTGGGCCATGACCGGAGCGGCGATGAACAGTGCGATGAGGCAGAAGATCCGCCAGCTGCGGTGGATCGTTGCCGGGTGATTTACAACAGTATTCATGAGGATTTGCCCTTAGAGATAACAACAGTGAGCGGGTTTAGCGCTGCCGATTGTAACGCGCCAGTTAGCAATTTGTAATAATTTCGTTAGCGAATTTCTGCGGATTCTAGGATTCGATTGTTACGGCCCCATGAGCGACCGCAAGACGCTGCCGCTTTTGAGTGCTAGCATGGGGTCAGGTGTACATGCATGAGTTGGAAAGCGCACGGTGAATGGTGTATTCGGGTCCACGGACAGCTTCTGCTGTACCGGGTCCAGGGCGCCTGGAACGCCGAAGGCGCGAAGGCCTATTGCAGTGCGGCGAGCAGCGCGGCTGAGCCCCTGGTCCACAGCCCCTGGGCCATCCTTGGCGATCTCACCGAATGGCAGCTGGCGACTTTGGACTGCCAGCCCTATATCCGCCAGATTTCCGAGCGAGCCCGAGATTTCAACTGCAAGTTGCAATGCCTGATTATCGGGGATAATCCCCTGAAGGGCGATCTCATGCGACAGACGGTCCCCGAGGATTGCCAGCTCCACTTGCCGCCGGACCTGGATACGGCCCTGGCGACCCTTGCCGAGGCAGGTTTCGAAGAATCGGCAAGGGCGGTCGCTGACTGCGGACTTGACGAACTGCTGGGAGAGTCTCCCGACGCGAAAGGCCTTTCGGCCTGATCTGCGGACCGGCTCAGGGACCGAAGCGATAGCGCAGGCCTGCCATGGCCGTCCGGCCGGGCGTTGCGAACCCATACACCTCTTCATATTGCTCGTCGAAGAGATTGGCGATGCGGCCGAAAAGCTCAAGTCGCTCGTTCAGACTCCAGCGTGCCGCAAGATCAACCAGCAACACGTCATCAAGCTGGACCCGCGTCGGCGGCTCCGGGAAGGGCGGGAAGAACGTGTCGTCGCGGCGGCCGTTGTAGTTCACGTTGAGATTGAGGTTGCCTCGCCCGTCGTCGGTCGCGTAGTTGAAGTTGAGGCTGGCGGCATGGCGCGGGCGCCGAATTTCGTCGACCTCTGCCGAACCCTCGAGTTCGGTCGCATCGGTGAAGGTGTAGTTTCCAGAGACGGACCAGGACCGCGAGGGTTGCCAGCTGGCGATCAGTTCGACGCCTCGGCGATGACTCCTGCCCTCCTGGTTGCGGGCGGTAAACAGGCCTGAGGTCGGATCGAAGATGAAGCCGTTGATTTCCTGTTCGAGGTCCTGATCGAACAGCGCGACGCCAATCGCGCCGTTCTCGAAATCGCGTTCATAGCCGAGTTCAAGCGAGCGCGATTCCTCCGGTTCCAGATCCGGGTTGCCGATGAACTGATCGGCAAAGAACCCGTAGCGCTCGGTGAAGGTGGGCGCCTTGCGGCCCGTACCGGCCGTAGCCCGCAGGCGTCCCTGTTCGCCGACGCGGTAGCCTACGGCGGCCCGGACCGTCACCGCATCCTCGAAATCGCTGTGATCGTCGTAACGAGTGCTCAGGTTATAGTCCCAGCGTGGTCCGGACTGGCCGACGTAGTCGACGACCAGGCCGGTCTGGTCCATGCGCTGGTCCTGGTTGGGATCCCCAAAGGGGCTGGCCGTCCCGCGCTGGGCGAAATCGGTCCGTTCGTGATCGACCGCCGCCGTGACCAGATGATCGGTGACCGGCACCCAGGTGACCTGGTAGCGCAGCCCGATGCGCTCCGCCGCGGCCGAGTCGGTTGTCGAACCGCGATTTTCCGTTTGCGTGTCCAGGTAGCTGACGGTCAGCTGGTGATTCAGGTGGTTGTTCCGGTCGTCCCAGGTTCCACGCAGCCGTCCGTAGCCGCGGCGGGCCGTATTCTGGAGATTCGCGTCCACGGGCAGGCCGGTGGCGAGAAAGTCGATCGCATCGATGTCGGATGTTGCGTCGACGTAGCGCACCATGGCATCCAGCGTGGCCTGTTCGCCGAGTTCGGCCCTGAGGCCGGTGGTCAGGGTGGTATTGGTGGTGCCATCCCGCTCGTTGCCGGTGCGGGCGACGTTGGTGCCGTCGGTGTCAAAGCGCGCCGCGCCGAGGTGGCCCTGGAGTCGCGAATTGCCGAATTCCAGGCTTGCGCCGGCATGGCGCGTGTCGTTGGAGCCCATCTCGACAAAGACGCTTCCGCCGGTTTCGCCGCCGGAACGGGTGATGATGTTGATCACGCCGGCGAGCGCGTCGGTTCCCCACAGGGCGCTCTGAGGCCCGCGGACGATCTCGATCCGCTGGACGTCGGCGGTCATCAGGTGTTCGAAGCGGAAATCGTCCGAACTGGCCGGATCATTGGCATCCACGCCGTCGATCATGACCAGCACGTGGTTGGCTTCCGATCCGCGCATCCGGACCTGGGTCTGGCTGCCCACGGGGCCCGACTGGGAAACCGCCACACCGGGCACGTCGCGCAGCAGGTCGACGACCCGAACGGCCTGCCGGCGCTCGATGTCCTCGCGAGTGATCACCGTTACGGACTGCGTGACGCGGCCCGGTTCCAGGGGAACACGCGCGGCGGTCACGACCATGCGCTCCAGGTCGGCGGTCCGGGTCTCTTCGGCGGGCGACAGGAATGGGGCGACGGCCAGGGCAGCGGCCTGAAGGTATGCGGGAATTTTCATGGAACCTCTCCTCGCCGGTTCCAACCCGAACACGACGATCGCAGATGAACAAGGCTCGCGGGCCGGTCTCCGGGCTCACGAAGGCAGCGTTTGCTGCGAATCGACCGCCTTCCCGTGCCGGGGCACAGTGGCATGCAGGGCCGATGCTTCGTCTACCGTTGCGGGGGCAGCGACGGACTTTGACCGTCTTCCCGTTTCACCCGTAATCCGAATGGATCAGCAGGCACCCTCGAGTACGTGGCAAGGACGGTAGCGTGCCCTTCCCGGGGCGTCAAGATCGTGTGATGTCCGAGGGGGCTTGCTAGCTGCCGGCGATGGGAACCGACTGGGCCTTGCGGAGCGGATCCTCTTCGGCGTTGACCAGGGCCTTGAGCAGACGCCGTTCCCGGCGGTCGATGGTCAGCAGGAAGTGCTCGGCGCCGTCGATCGACCGAAACGCGTCAAAGCCCTTCTCCAGGAAGCTCTGGATGCTGTGCAGGCCGGCCAGGTAGGCGGGAATGCGGCACATCTTCAGCGTGGCGTAGATCATGGCGTGGTGGACGTACTCTTCCAGGTCGCTGCCCACCCGCAGGACCAGGTCGATCTGGTGGGTGCGGACGGTCTCCTGGTCCAGTGCCCGGTAGGCTTCGGCATAGGTCTCGATATCGAGCGTTTCCAGCGTCCCGAGCCGCTCCGTCAGGAAGCGGGCCGTCTGGAGATCCAGTTCCAGGGACAACGCCTGCAGTTCGAGGGCGGCGGCGACGGTCGCGATCGCCCAGTCGGGCAGCAGGCGAACCATCGCCGGGTACATTCGTTCCAGGTCCGCATCCCGTTTCGGCACATCGGCCGGGGCGTAGAGATCGTTGATGAAGAAATCCATCGCCTGCTTGTAGCGCGGGGTTGCAGCCATGTCCGCGTAGGTTTCGACCAGACGTTGTTTCTGCCAGTCCTCGAGAAATTCGATGGAGGGCAGCAGGCCACTGTCGGCGCGCCGGGCATGCGCCGTATGCGTGCGGTCCAGCTGGCTCCGGAGCTCCTCTTTTGCTGATGGCTGGCTCATGCAGTCCTGTTCTTTCCTCGGGTAAGCGGGCAAGGAGTTTAGCGTATCAACCGCTCGTTCGCCGGGACAGTTGGCAAGCCGGCGGTGCGCCGGTACACTCACCGGGCTTCGACGTCGGACGTCGACGGCCAAGGATTACGGCCACCACCTTATGATCAGGATTCAGCAAGCTCCGAAACGCCCCCGAGGCAAACGCAACGCGAAGATCGGTCTGGCCGTGGCTGGAGGTGGCCCCTTGGGCGGCATCTATGAACTGGGGGTGCTGCTGGCGCTGGAAGAGACGCTGGAGGGGATCGACTTCACCGATCTCGACGCCTACGTCGGGGTCAGTTCCGGCGCGTTCATCGCAGCGAGCCTGGCCAACGGCCTCAGCCCGGTACAGATGGCCCGCATTTTCATCAACAGCGCGGCCCCCGAACACCCGTTCAACCCGGATCTCTTCCTGAAGCCCGCGTTCGCCGAGTACTGGCGGCGGGCGGCCAAGATTCCCCGGGTGCTGTGGCGTTCCTTCGTGGAACTGGCGAAACACCCGCTCGATCTCTCGGTCACCGGACCGCTGGGCCATTTCGCCGAGGTCATTCCCTCGGGCATCTTCGACAACGAGAAGGTGCAGCGCTTTCTGAAGGGCATCTACTCGGTCCCGGGGCGAACCAACGACTTCCGCGAACTGAACGTCAAGCTGTTCCTGGTGGCGGTCGACCTGGATACGGGCGTCTCGGTGCGTTTCGGCGGTCCCGGCTATGATCATGTGCCGATTTCCAAGGCGGTACAGGCCAGCGCAGCGCTGCCCGGCCTTTATCCGCCGGTCGAAATCGATGGCCGCTATTACGTGGATGGCGCCCTGCGCAGGACCCTCCATGCATCGGTGGCCCTCAAGGAGGGCGTGGATCTGCTGATCGGCCTCAATCCGCTGGTGCCCTATGATGGAACCCGGACCGACTTCAAGCCCCGGGACAGCCTGGTCCAGGGTGGGCTGCCCATGGTGCTGTCGCAGACCTTCCGGGCGATGATCCAATCGCGCATGCAGGTCGGCATCGAGAAATACTCCAGCCAGTACGAGCAATCGGATCTCCTGATCCTCGAGCCGGATCGCGACGATACGAAGATGTTCTTTACCAACGTCTTCAGCTACTCCAGTCGCCATGAACTGTGCGAGCACGCCTACCAGGCCACCCGGGACGACCTGCGGGCGCGGGCCGACATCCTCGAACCGATCCTGGAGGCCCGCGGCGTCGGCCTGAACCGGGAGGTGCTGAATGACAAGCAGCGCCATTTCACCACCGGCCTCAGCACGACCAGCAGCAGTGCGCTGACCTCCCAGCTGAGCAAGACCCTGGACCGGCTGGAAAACGCCATCGCCCAACGCTGAGTCGCGTGAACCTCAAGGCCAGCGCGTTTCATCCCGATCTTCCTGGCGGCCGCGGTGGCGGACGTTTGATCCTGGCCGATCAAGCGGTTCGTTTCGAGGCGGAAACGGCGAGCGTGGCGCTGCCTTATCGCGGCCTGCAAGTGACCCTGGGCGGCGCCAACGATGCCCTGGTCTTCCTCAGCCACCCGGACCAGCCCGCCTGGTCCATACAGGTCCGTGATCGCCGTCTCCTGACGGCGCTTGGGCAGAGACCGGAAAGCGAGCTCACGCAGCAGGTGGCCCGGCTGAAGGGCAAGCGCCGCTTCCGCTGGGCCGTCCCTGCGGCGGCACTCGCGCTGGTCGCACTGCTGCCGGTCGGACTGCTTTTCAGCTGGAACGGCCTGGTCCGCTTTGCCGCCTCGCAGGTGCCCGCCAGCTGGGAGGAACGAATGGGCGAGGCTGCAGTTAATGAATACGCCGCTGCCGGTCAGCTGGAATGCGACGGTGCTGCTGCGCAAGCGCTGGGTCGCCTGGCGGAGGTTCTGGTAACTACACTGAACGACTCCCGCTACGAGTTTCGGTTCTGTATCGCCAGGGATCCGGAAATCAACGCCTTTGCGGTTCCGGGGGGGACGATCGTGGTGCAGACCGGGTTGGTGGAAAACGCCGGCGAGGCGAACGAGGTGATCGGCGTGCTGGCCCATGAGCTCGCTCATGTCACCGCCCAGCATGGCACGCGCGCGATCATCAACTCCCTGGGCTGGCTGGCGGCGATCCAGCTTGTGTTCGGCGATGTCAGCGGCGTCGCTGCCGCGGTCGTGGCCGCGGCACCGGCGTTGATACACCTGCAGTATTCGCAGCGCTTCGAAGCGGAGGCCGATGAACTGGCCGTTGACCTGTTGCAGCAGTCGGGCGTCGATCCGGAGGGCCTGGCGGCGTTCCTGGAATCGCTGCTCGAGGAAGAGAATCGACGTGGCGTTGACATCCCGTCCTTTCTGCGCTCCCATCCGGCAACGGCGGAACGAATCAGGGCGATCCGGGCGGAGATCGACCCGCAGGGATCTGTTACGGTGGATCTCAGCAATCGTTTCCTGGCGCTCAAGGCCGCCCTTCGGGAGGAGTGAGATGCAAGTCGAGATCAAGGGAAAACCCTCGTTTGCCTACCTGGAAGTCGAACTCGCCGGCGGCGAGAGCATCGTCGCCGAGTCGGACGCGATGGCGACCATGGCGGGTCCGATAGACATGCAGACCCGGCTCAACGGGGGGCTGATCGGCGGTCTGCTGCGCAAGTTTCTCGGCGGTGAGTCGCTGTTCATCAACGAATTCACCAACAAGGCATCGGAGCCTGCGGCGATCACCCTGGCCCAGAAATATCCGGGGGACGTGAACTGCATCGAGCTGAACGGGAACTCCATGTATCTCCAGCCCGGGGCATTCATCGCGGCCGAACCGGGCGTCAAGCTGGGGCTGAGCTGGGCGGGGATCGTCTCCTGGCTGGGCCGGGAAGGCCTCTTCCGCCTGGTAGTGTCCGGCCAGGGACGCTGCTGGTACGGGGCCTATGGCGCTCTGCTCGATCGCGAGGTCGATGGCGAGACGGTGGTCGATACGAGCCACCTGGTGGCCTACGATCCCGGCGTCAAGCTCAAGGCCCAGCTCGCCGGCGGGTTGTTCTCTAGCTTCTTCGGCGGCGAGGGCCTGGTGACGCGGCTCGAAGGCAAGGGGCATTATGTCATCCAGACCCGCAGCGTTTCCGGCCTTGCGGCCTGGCTGAATCCTAAATTCTGAGGGGGTCCGCCATGCAGATCGAAATCGTCCACGGCCCGGGTAATTCGGCGGCCCGCGTCCACCTCGACAAGGGCGAACAGCTCACCGCCGAATCCGGCGCGATGATTGCCATGAGCGGCGACATGGACGTCACGACCACGACCCACAAGCGCTCCGGCGGCGGTATGCTCAAGGCGGTAAAGAGAAAGCTCGGCGGCGAGTCTTTCTTTCTCAATCACTACGTTGCCCCGACGGGCGGCGAGGTCCTGCTGGCCACCAGCCTGCCCGGTGACATGCTGGCCATGGCGCTGGAGCACACCAATCTCATCGTCCAGTCCGGCTCCTACGTCGCTTCCGCGGAAGGCATCGAAGTCGACCTCGGATGGCAGGGCTTCAAGAGCCTGTTCTCCGGCGAGGGGATGTTCTGGCTGCGCCTGTCGGGACAGGGGCATATCGTGCTCTCGAGTTTCGGTGCGATCTATCCGATCGAGGTCGACGGCGAATACGTCGTGGATACCGGCCACATTGTTGCCTTCGACGACACGCTGGATTTCTCCCTGTCCAAGGCCGGCAGCAGCTGGTTGCATTCCATCCTGGGCGGCGAAGGCCTGGTCTGTCGCTTCAAGGGCAAGGGCACCGTCTGGTGTCAGTCGCACCAGCCACGAGGGTTCGGTCTGGCGCTGCGGCCGCACCTTCGGCCGGTCGGGTAGGGAGGTTCTCATGAGCACCTATAAAGTAGTCGCCAGCGGAAAAGCGAAGCCGGGTATCACGCCCGAAGAGGCCATACGGCAGCTGCAGGACCAGCTCAAGCTGCCCGAACAGGCTGCAGCCAAGCTGCTGGAGGGGAGCCCCGTCACGGTCAAGAAGGGCATTCATCAACCGGTTGCCGAGGAGTACGCGCGGCGTCTCGAGAACGCAGGCCTGGTGGTGACCGTCCGCCCCATGGACGGAGAAGCCGACGATCGGCCCAAGGTGCCGGAAGCGTCCACCCAGGAGGTCCCCGCGGTCTCCGAGCGGGAGCGCGTTGTCTCGGCGTCGACGGAGGAGATGCCGGCAGTCGAGGATGGCGATCGCGTGGTGGGCACTTCGGCGCCGACGGAAGAGATCGAAGCGGTCGGCGCGGATCAGACCATGACGACGGAGTGGCAGCAGGCGGGTGACTACCGGTTCCGGATGGAGGCCAGGCCGGACTACGCCCACGCGACGGTCGAAATACCCGCCGGCCAATCGCTGACCGTGGAAGCCGCCGCCATGGCGACCATGGACACGAACCTGAAGATGAAGACCCGGATGGGCGGCGGCCTGAAGCGGTTCGTCAGCGGTGAATCGCTTTTCATCAACGAGTTTACCGCCGAGGGCGGTCCCGGGCGCATCGGTATTTCACCGTCGGTGCCCGGCGACATGGCTCACGTGGAACTGAAGGGAGAGACCCTGTATCTGCAGAACTCCGCCTTCGTGGCGTCGACCCCCGGCGTCGAAGTCCAGACCAAGTGGCAGGGACTGAAGAAGGGCTTTTTCTCCGGGGAGGGATTGTTCCTGATCCGGGTCAGCGGGACCGGTTCGGTCTGGTTCAATACCTACGGCGCAATGCTCGAGATCGACGTCGACGGCGAGCACGTCGTAGACAACGGGCATATCGTCGCTTTCACCGAAGGGCTGGATTACGACATCACCAAGGTCGCCGGCTACAAGTCGCTGTTCTTTTCCGGGGAAGGACTGGTCTGCCGCTTCAAGGGCAAGGGCAAGGTCTGGATCCAGACCCGCAAGGCGCGGGCTTTCGTCTTCTGGGCCCAGTTCTACCGGCCGGTCAAGAAGAGCAACTGATGCTGGACTGGCAAAAACCGGTCGATCAGTGCATCGAGACGTTTCGTGAAGCCGGGCTGGCGCGGGCCGCGCTGATCTGGGATCGCCGGGAGCAGCGGCTACGCTGCTCCCACCCCATGCTCGACCCCCTTGCCGCGGCCCTTGCGGAAGATCGGGACTTCGATTCACACGACGGGCTCTTTCTCGAGATCGGCGCCGAAAGCGGTCACCTCATGTCCGCAACATTGCATCGAACGCTGCGCGGTCAGGGGGCCGGCGGGGTTCGCTACTGGCAATACGATGATCTCGATGCATTCCTGCACGACGGCCTGCGCCTGAGCCGGGGCATGGGTCAGAAGTCGGCGCTTGCCGGGCTGTGGTGGGGCGGCGGCAAGGGCGTCATCGCGCGCCGCGCAGACCAGGACCACCGGGACCCGGCGGTGCGCAGCCGGGTGTTCCGCGACTATGGCCGTTTCATGTCCGGCTTGCGAGGCTGCTACGTGACGGCCGAGGATGTCGGGACCCGGCCCGAGGACATGCTGCACATCCACGCCACGACACGCTTTACCACCTGCGTCCCGGAAGCCCTTGGCGGCAGTGGCAATCCCAGCGAAAAGACCGCACGCGGCGTCTGCATGGCCATGGAGGCGGCGCTCGAGCACCAGGGCCGAGGCAGCCTGGCCGGAAAGCGGATCGCCATGCAAGGGCTCGGCAACGTGGCAACCTTCATGTTGACCGAACTCCGGGAGCGGGACGTGGCCGGGGTGATTGCGACGGACGTCGACCCGGTGCGGGTGAAAAGAGTCACCGAGCAATTCGGCGCGGAATGGCTGAGGGCAACCGCGGTAGATCGCCGGGACAACAAGATTCTCGCCGAAGCCTGTGACCTGCTGGTGCCCAATGCGGTGGGCGGCATTCTCAATCCCGAAACCATTCCCGCGATCAAGGCGCCGATCGTCTGCGGTGCGGCCAACAACCAACTGGAGGCTCCGGCCCGGGACTGCCGCCTGCTGGCCGAAAACGGCGTGCTCTTCGTGCCGGATTTCCTGGCCAACCGGATGGGGATCGTCAACTGCGCCAATGAACAATACGGGTGGTTCCCCGGCGACCCCGCCATTGACAAGCATCTCGAGCGTGACAGCGAATCGGGCGTTTTTCAGCGAACCCTGGAAGTTCTGGACCGGTCCGAAAAGGCCGGGACGACGCCGTGGGAGGAAGCCGAGAAGCTTGCTGACGAACTGGCCGAGCAGGCACATCCGATCTGGGGTGACCGGACCCGGGACATCATCCGCTACCTGTTCGAATCGGGGTGGGCCGGCGGGCCTTCATGAGAAGGGGGGGAATCGTGGTGGGCGATACTAGATTTGAACTAGTGACCTCCGCCATGTCAAGACGGCGCTCTAACCAACTGAGCTAATCGCCCACGTGTGTCGCGTGAAGGGCGCGCAATGTACCAAAAGCCACCGACGGCGGCAAGGGCTTTGCGTTATGCTAAAGACATGAAGGATCCGGCGTTGCTGCGCCGGATGGGGATCTTCCGGAGGCATCAACTATGAAACGTATCGCATACGCCATTCTGGGGGTCGCGTGGCTGTTCTGCACCCCTGTCGTCCTGGCCCAGGACGGTGCTGAGCTCACGGCCCTGGACGGTTCGATCAGCGGCACCTGGTACGACCCGACCCACGATGGGGAGGGCATCCTGGTCGAGATCCTTTCCGAGGACCGGGCCCTGAGCTACTGGTTCACCTACGACGATGCCGGAAACCAGCTGTGGATCCTCTCCGTGGGCACCATCGACGGCAATCGGATCGTTTTCGAAGAGGCCTTTGCCCCCCAGGGCGCGCGATTCGGTGAGTCGTTCGATTCCGAGGACGTGGTCCTCGATCCCTGGGGCAGCTACACCATGACCTTTGCGACCTGTGATTCCGCGACCCTCGAGTATGACGGGATCTTCGGCGAGGGGTCGCAGGAGATGATCCGGCTCACCTCGATCGCCGGCGTGGAATGCGGAGCCGCCGCAAAGACCGGTCTGAACGCGTCCGTGAGCGCTGCCTGGTATGACCCGCAGCGGGTCGGCGAGGGCTTTCTCATCGAGGTCCTGGATGCCGCCAATGCGGTCGTGTTCTGGTTCACCTACGACCCCGAAGGCCGGCCGCTGTGGATCATCGGCGAGGGCGTCGTGGACGGGAATCGGGTGTTCGTCGAGTCATCGGTATATACGCGCGGCGGCATCTTCGGCCCCGACTTCGATCCCGACCTGGTCGAGCGCATCGAGTTCGGTCCCATGGCGTTTTCTTTCAACGGCAGCGGGCAGCTGGGTTCCATGGCATTCGTGGGTCCCCGCGATTTCGGCGACGGCGAGATGCGCCTGGTGCGGCTCACCGAGCTGGAAGACGTCGTGGTGGGCTTCGACGGACCCTCCTTCAATGTCACCGGCGAGCTGAGCCCGGTGAATAACCTGGTCGTGGATTCGGACGTCAACAACCCGGACTTTCCCTTTGCCTCCAACGACACCGCGGATACGGCGCAGGCACTGCCCAATCCCGTGCGCCTGGCCGGCTTTGCGTCGGCGAGCGGCAGCGGCAACGACGACTCCCGTTTCGCAGGCGAGGGAGACGTCCTGGATGTCTACCGCATTCGCATGGCCGCGGGGCAGGCCGCTTTCATGGAGGTTTCCGACCACGATCGGGACGACCGGGCCGCGGTCGACCTGGATCTGCTGCTGTTCACCATCGACGATCTCGATGAACCGGTTGACGCCTCCCAGTCGCTGGACGACCGGGAAATGGTCACGGCGCCGGAGAGCGGCGAGTATTTCCTGGTTGTCGACGGCTTCAGCGGGGCTTCGCCGTACGTCATCACGACCGGTCAGCCGGGCCCCGGCATGGCCTCCAAGATGAGCGTCATGGATGCGCTGGTTCCCTTCGAAGCGGTCGTGGTTCTGGAAGACGGCGACAAGGCTGCCTGGACCCGCTCGATGCTGCCCAAGGGCCTGCTTCATAAAGGCGGAGCACCGGACCGGGAATTGCTCGTCGGACTGGCCGATGCCAAGTCCGCCTCCGAGGTTGAAGCCTGGAAGGCGCGCTTTGCCGGGGCCGGATTCGGCCTGGGCGAGGGTCGGAGATGGGAGACGCTGATCGGCATAAAGCGGCTGAATGCCGATCCCGCCGTGGCGTTCGCCGAACCCAATTTCGTCTACCAGACCCAGGCCGTGCCGAACGACGAGTTCTATTCGTTCCAATGGCATTACCCCCTGATCGGCCTGGAACAGGCCTGGGATATCACGACCGGGAGCCGGGACGTGGTCGTATCCGTAATCGACACGGGCGTTGGGGCGCACCCCGACAATGCGATCAACGTCGACTTCTCGATCGGCTTCGATTTCGTGCGCAACACGCTCAGCGCGCTGGATTTCGATGGTATCGATCCGGACGCTGACGACCCGGGCGATCGCGGTAACCCGGATGGGACCGGCTCTTATCACGGAACCCACGTCGCGGGGACGGTCGGCGCAGATACCAATAACGGTGGAAACCTCGCCGGGGTGAACTGGGAAGTGACCATCATGCCGGTCCGCACGCTGGGTCGCGGTGGTTCGGGCTCCGGTTTCGACATCATCCAGGGTTTTCGCTGGTCGGCCGGCCTGTCCAACGATTCTGGCACGTTGCCGTCGCGATCCGCGGACATCGTCAACCTCAGTCTGGGCGGGCCCGGCATGTCGCAGGCGATGGCGGATGCGATCGATCAGGCCCGGCAGAAGGGCGTGATCGTCGTCGCGGCCGCCGGTAACAGCAACTCGGACGAGCTGTTCTTCCCGGCGTCCTACGACGGCGTCGTCTCGGTCGCGGCTACGACCATCACCGATTCCAAGGCGCCCTATTCGAACTTTGGTTCGGCAATCGACATAGCGGCGCCGGGCGGCAACACCGGGACCGATGTCGACGGCGACGGCTTCGGCGACGGGGTGCTGAGCCTGTTGTTCGATGACAGTGAGACCCCGCGGTCACCCATCGCCGTCTTCTACAACGGCACGTCCATGGCCTCGCCCCATGTGGCCGGCATTGCCGCCCTGATGAAGGCCGTCCACCCGGAGCTGTCGCCGGAAGAATTCGACCAGGCCATCATGAGCGGCGAAATCACCGTTGACCTCGGTGAGGACGGGCCGATGGTGCGCAACGATACCTTCGGCTTCGGTCGGATCGATGCGCTGGCAGCCGTCCAATGGGCCCAGACCATCGCCGGTGGCGGTACGGTGACGCCGATCCTCGTGCCAACACCGCAAAGCCTGAATTTCGGCGCCATGGTCGATGAACTGGACCTGGAACTCCGCAATGGCGGCGGCGAAGGCCTGGCGGTCGAGGGAATCAGTGTGGACCAGAGTTTCGTGACCGTGAGCGAGAGCGATGTGGATGCGAACGGTCTGGGTGTCTACCGTGTGGCCGTGGATCGCACCGATCTGCCGGATGGCCGCTACCGGGCGACGATCCGTTTCGATACCGGTTCCGGCATGACCTCGGTACCGGTCAGTATGGAGGTCGGAGAGGTTGACGTGCCCGGAGAGTTCGGCACGGTTTTCGCGGTTCTGCTCGACCCGGTCACCAGCGGCGTTCTCGGCGTCGATGTGATTTCCGGAGACAATCCGTCAGTCGAGTTCGAGGCGGTTCTTTCCGGTGAGTACCTGCTGCTGGCAGGTACCGACCTGGACAACGACGGGTTCATCTGCGATGCGGGCGAGTTGTGCGGCGGGATCCCGGAGGCAACCGACCTCGATGAGATCGTGGTCGACGAAGCAAACCTGGATGTCGGGCCGATCAAGATCGATGCGATATCCGATTTCGCTGCCGGCGGGGGCAACTCAAAGGGGATCCGTCGTCTCGATCGCTAGCCCCTTCTATTCGAAGCCGGTTCTATTCGAAGCCGGTAGCAAACAGTCGGTCGTTGTTGATCACCAGCAGGGCTCGGCCGGCGCCGCCGGCTGAGCCCGGCGCGCCCACCACCAGGTCGCTCTCCAGCAAGGCGAGCGAACGGCCGAACTCGGCGGTGCCGGTTCGGGTCGATGCGACACGGTCGCGCTGGACGATTCCGGCGTCCATCTCGAAGACATAGGCCGCGCCGGTCGCGCCGGTGGTGTTCTGCGCCTGGGGCGCGCCCACCGCCAGTACACCTTGCTGCAGGGCGACCGCATCGCCAAAGCCGGCGCCCGGATCGCTCAGCGCGGCAGTGACAGCTGCCGTCTGGGTGGCATTCTGGGCGTCCAGGCCATAAAGGAGTACGGCCCCTTCGTCGGGCCCAGTCATGTCCATCCCCGGCGCACCAACGGCCAGGGTCTTGCCGTCCAGCGCGAGGGCGGTCCCGAATTGGTCATCGTCGGCACTTCCAATGAGCTCATCGAAGCCGACGAGGTTGTCGGCGACCCGGTCGAAGATGCTGACCGCGCCTGTCGCTGCCTGATCGATCGGGCTGCCGGGCGCTCCGAAGGCAATCTTGCCGTTTCGCGTCGCCACAGCGGTGCCATAGGACGCGCCGCTGTCATTGCCGGTCATGCGCCCGATTTCCATCACATTGTCCCCGTCGAAATCGAACACGTAGCCGGCTCCCGCGGCCGGTGCGATCTCGTTGTCCAAGGGAGCGCCGACCACGATCGTGCGACCCTCGATTGCGACTGCGGCGCCGAAGGCGTCATCCGCCTGGCTTACACTGGGCGTGACGGCTTTCTGGAAGGTCCAGCCCTGCTGCGCGCGCCTGAAGATGGCGGCTTTCAGCGGCGTGCCCTTGACCGGATTGGCGACGCCCGGCGCACCGATGACCAGGGTGTCTCCGTCCACCGCGATTGCGCGCCCGAATTCGCTCGCAGCGAAGCCGGCAGGTACGTCGATCCGCTGTACCTGCACCGCGAGTTCGCCTTCCCGCCGGAAAACGAAAACGGCCCCATCGCCTTCTCCCGGCGCCCCCACGAAGGTCCGGTTCCGTTCGATCAGGACCTGCCGTCCGAAGCGGTCGCCGCTGCCGACCTGGTCGGACTCCACGTCGATCTGCGATTCGTCCAGGCGCCGCTCGAAGAGGCCGAAATCACCGTTGTTGTAGACGGTCAGGCCGTCTTCGCCATTGAACCTGACGTTGAA
The DNA here is from genome assembly GCA_033722075.1 of Lysobacterales bacterium. Classification (GTDB taxonomy): domain Bacteria; phylum Pseudomonadota; class Gammaproteobacteria; order Xanthomonadales; family SZUA-38; genus JAWVZU01. Next base: position 8,978 of record JAWVZU010000004.1, on the reverse strand, counting down.
ACCGAACGGGAAGTTGGGGCCGACGGTTCGAAAAGCGGCCCCCGCGGTTGACGAAAAGTCGCCGTCGCTGGTGAAGATTCGTTCCGGATTGCCGGGGTCGATGGCGATGTCGAAAATGGTCGCACTGGTATCGGTGGCGGTGAGCTGGGCCCAGCTGAGCCCGCCATCGGAGGTCTTGTATACCCCATTGCCCAGGGTGCCGGCGTAGAGCGTGTCCGGATCGGCGAAGTTGATCTCCAGCGCGGCGACACCGTTTCCGCCGGCGTTCAGGGACGTGTCCGTCGGTTGCCAGTTCAGTCCGCCGTCGTCGGTCCGGTAGACCGCCTGAGCATGGGTTCCGTTAGGATCGAAGACGCCGGCGTAAACGGTGTTGCCGTCGGTCGGGTGGATGGACAGGGCGTAGACCTCGCCGTCGGTCGCCAGCGAGAGACCGCTGGACATCCAGCTTTGCCCGCCGTCCGTCGAAAGGAATACACCGCCGGCAGAGAAAGTGTCGGTCGCAACATAGAGATGATCCGGATCCGCTGGATCGATCGCGATGTCCTCCACGGATGCATCCTCGATGCCGGTATTGGCGGCCTGCCAGGTCAGCCCGCCGTCGCCGGTGCGAAAGACGCCGTCGTTCTCGGTGCCGACGTAGCCCACCTGTCGATCCGAGGGGGAGAACTCAAGGCGATTGAAGTCGAGGTCCCCGGGCGAGTCGGTGGAAGTCCAGCTTTGCCCGCCGTCGGTTGATCGGAAAATGCCGATCTCGTCGATCGGGGCGATGAGCAGATTACGGTCCAGCGGGGCGATGTCGCTGGCGACCCCGGCATGGAGACCGGTGCGGGCCGGTGACCAGGTCGTGCCGTTGTCGTCGCTGCGGTAGATGCCCCACTTGTTGCCTCCGGCGAGAATGCGGTTGGTTCCCGGCTGAAATGCATAGGCCTGACCGCCGTCGTCGAACTCGGGACTGGCCTCGCCAGGCCGGAAATTTGGCTGGCTCGCGGTCCAGTTCGCGCCGCCGTCCAGGGAAATTGCATCGGTGGCAATGACCCGGTTCGAGTCGGCGGGATCGATGACCACCGCGTCGCCGCAGCTGGTGTTGTTTACCTGGGTCCAGTTCTGGGCCCCGTCGGTCGTCCTGAAAATGCCCTGGCATTCTCCCGCGCCGGCGTAAAGCACGTTCGGGCTGTTGGGATCGAGGGCCAGGTCCGCAACGCCCAGGATCGGCCCGCCGACGTCGAGGCCGTTGCTGGAGAGGCTCCAAGTCGCGCCGCCGTCGGTTGACTTGAATACGCCTTCACCACCGCCGCCGAAGGTGATCAGCCCGGCGTAGAGCGTGGCCGGCGTGACGGGATCGATGGCCAGCGCCGTGACCGAACCGCCGCCGACGGACGTGATTTCGAAGCTTTGCCAGTTCGCCCCACCGTCCTCGGAGACGTAGACAAAGGCAAAGGTGGTTCCCGCAATCAGCCGATCGCCGTCATTCGGATCGACCGCCAGGGAGCGGAGGCCGATGAACTCCATTCCGGTGTTGCGCGGAACCCAGGTGATGCCGCCGTCATCACTGCGGAACACGCCGTTGCTGGCCGTGGCGGCAAAAACGCGATCGGGCATCGTCGGATGGTGAATGAGCTCGACGACGGTGCTCTGGCGCGGCAACCCGGCCCGGGAAGCGGACCAGGTCAGACCGCCGTCGGTCGAGCGAAACGTGCCCAGCGGGGTTCCGGCCAGGGCGATGCTGTTGTCGCCCGGGTCGAAGGCTAGCGCCGCTACGAGGCCGCCTTCAAGTCCCTCGTTGATGGGGCGCCAGAGCCCGAACTGGCGTTCGCCGGATTCGCCGAAGATGCCGCCCTTGAGAAGCGCCTCCGGACCCGGTGCGGCGGTGAGGAGCGCCGCAAGTGACAAGCTGAACCACATCGAAGACCCGCAAGATCGCGCAGGAGTGAAGTTCCTTCATCATAGCAGGCAGGTCGCAAACCGTCAGATCAGTCCAGCTCGAGGCGCATGATGAGCGGGGGGACGAGATCCTCCGGCAGGTTCTTGTCGGCGTCGAAGGACGGCCAGTGGCTGTTCGCAACGAAATATAACGTGTCCCCCACGATGGTTCCCAGGGTGGGATCGTCGAACTCGGGCAACCCGGCCGCGAGGTCAGTCTGGGTGTGGACACGCTTGCCGTCGTCGTCGAGCGTGAGTCGGGTGATCCGATGGGGACGGTGGCCGTTCTGAATGGCGATGAGGCTCTCGCCGTGACGGTAGAGTCCATCGATACCGTAGGCATTCACCGCGGGCGCCAGCGCGAGGCGTTCCAGGGTCCCAGTGTTGCGATCCAGGTGCCACAGGCCGCCGGTGTAGTCGGCAATGTAATACCCGTCGCCTGAGCCATCCGCGACAAGCCCCTGCGGAGAGCTGAGCATTCCGGGCTCGACCAGCGGGGACCAGGCGCCGCTGCCGAGATCCAGCTGCCAGACGGAACCGGTCCGGCTGTCGGTGGCCAACACCTGATCGTCCTCAACCAGGAGGAGGTCACCCAGCCACTGGACGTCCGGTCCCTCCGGAAGGAGGTGGGTGGCAAGGGGCTCGCCGGAGTCGAGGTCGAAGACCATGATGCCGCTCCGGCCCAGCTGGGTCTCGGGTGTTCCGGGCGCTTCCTCGGCGCCGACGGTCGCCACGAGGAGACGACGATCCTCGCCATCGACTCGCATGCCCATCACGCTCATCAGCCCGTGCGCCCCCGGTTCGACGAAGTTCTTCGCCCCGTGGTCCGGATGGAACACCACAATGCGTCGCTGACGCACGCTGCTGACGAAAAAACGACCGGTGGCGGGATCGTGGACCACCGACTCGGGGATGAACTGGCCGTCATCGAGGGAAAACAGGACTTCTGCGTGGCCCCGGGGTGCGGCATTGGCTTCAAATCGCGTCACCAGCGTCCGGAATGCCTCGGATTCCTGCAGGCTCTCGAAGGCCGGCTCGCGATCGGGACTGAGTGCCAGGCCCATCGCCGCCAGCCGGTTGAGGTGGCTGACCGCGATCGCGTGGTCCCCGGCGAGGGCGGCACCGGCCGCCGTCAGGTAGATGAACTGGGGTGACCCGGGGCGGAGTTCAGTCAGCTGTTCCGCAGCCGATCTGAGCGCCTCGCCATCTCCTGCGCGGTAGGCGGCGACCGCTTCCGCATAGGTGGTTCGCACCTGTTCCACAGGGCTTGCGGCGAGCGTCAGGGTCAGCAAGATCGTGAGCATGTTCGGTTCCGTCGGGTTTGGCAAAGCAGGCATCGTGCCGCGGTCGCGCAGGGCAGGTGTTGCCGGACTTGATGTTCAGCCCCGGGACCGCCGCTCGGTGATCGCCAGGTTGCGGCCCATCCGGATCGCATTCTCGCGCCCGCGGTAGTACCCGGCAAGACGCGCCAGTCGCCGGTAGCCCAGCCGGCCATAGAACCGTTGTGCCGCACGGTTGGTCTCGCGAACCTCGAGCCGAATCACCAGTGTCCCGGCAATGCGCGCCGAGTCCTCCAGCCAGGTGACCATGGATCGACCCAGGCCGGCTCGTTGCCAGTCTGGACGGACCCCGAGCAGGCTCAGGTGCGCATCTTCGTCGCCGAACTCCATGACTGCGAAGCCGACCACCGAGGCCGCGTGGTCCGCCACCAGCACTGCCGTTTCACGCCGCTCGATGGCGCGCTGGACCCGAGCCGGCGTCCAGGACCAGCCGAGGCCCGTCTCGATCAGGTCCCGGGACACGCGGGCAATGGCGCCCGCATCCCGCATCGTGGCCAGCCGGAGCATATACGGCTTGACCATTACCGCCTCGATTGAGTGGTCTTCGGTTCCATGCCAGCCTCATGGTACACCCAAACCGATGCAACTGATCGGCCGGATCAATGGTCCTAGAAATCATGCGCCGTCTCACCGCAATGATGCTGTTGTCGCTGGCTTTGAGTCACGCGACGGTTGCTGCCTCGGAACTGCGAATTGTTCCGGATGGCTCGTCGTCCGTACCGTGGCAGACTCCCATTCGGCTGCTGGTCCCGAAAACGGGACAGCCGGAGCAGGTTCTTCTCGAGTTTTCGGACCGCCCGGCGGTCCAGTTCGAAGTCTCCAGGCGCTATCGCCAGTCGGACGGCAGTGAAATCCTGGTCGGCGCCATGACGGGTGGTGCCGTCTGGTACGATATGGTTTTGACCCTCGGCGAAAGCGGTGCTTTCGCCCGCTTTTCCACGCCGGACGGCGCCTACGACCTGCGAACCGACGCCTCGGGCGCCCACCTGATCGAGATCGGACATGGGGATCTCGTGCGAGGCGGCTGTGCGACGGAAACACCGGCGCATGAACTGCACCGTTCGACCACTCGGGTCGTCGGGAAGGGTGCGGTGAATGTCATCGACGTGATGGTGGTTTACACGCCCGACATGGTCGAGCGCTACCCGGGCAACCTCCTGCAGACCCGCATCCAGCACCTTTTCGCCTTGTCCAACCAGGTTTTCGCCAACAGCGAAGCGGGCATCGTCGCGCGCCTGGCGGCCACCCACGAGGTGAATTACACCGGCACCGCAGCGGCCGCTGCGGCTCTGGAGGATCTTGCCGAGGCCCTGAACGGAACCGTCGCGCCCGGACTGGAGCAGCTGCGCGCGCAGCGCGATGCCGCAGGCGCCGACCTGGTGACCCTGCTTTGGCCGCACGACATCGAGACTCGCGGGGCCTGCGGAATCGCCTATTTCCCGGACCCGGAAGCGCCTCAATTTTCCACCAGCGTCGTCAACGACGGCGTCAGCAGCTGGTCGGTCTGCGACGACCTGACCCTGGTACATGAATGGGGGCACAACCTCGGTGCCGGGCACCAGGTTGGCTCCGGTGGCCGGATCTTCGACCCGCGCAGCGCAGCGTTTGTCAGCGGCGACGATTTTCACACCGTCATGGGGTCGTTCGGCACCGGGCAGACCGCTCGCAACCGGACCCTTCCGATCTTCTCCAATCCGAACCTGCTCTGCGGCGGCAAGGCTTGTGGCCGGATCGAGGAAGACGGATCTGACGACAATGCGGGCCTGATCGCAGAGGTCAGCACGATGGTCGCCGGTCGCCTGCCTTCCGTGAGCAATGCCGAAGTCGTGGTGCCCGAAAGGCTGGAGCGGGATGCTGACGGCGATGGCGTCGGGGACTGGTCGGATGCCTTTCCCTTTGATGCGACCCGCTCCCGGGACGCTGACGGGGACGGGGTCGAGGACGCGCGAGACGTGTTTCCTGATGACCCGGAGCGAACGCTTGATACGGACGCTGACGGAATCGCCAATGAATTCGACCCGGACGACGACGATGACGGCGTCGTGGACGAACAGGATGCGTTTCCACTCGACCCGGATTTCCAGGGCGACCGCGACTTGGATGCAGTGGCCGACCGCATCGACCGATTTCCGGATGATCCACTGGAGCAGTTCGACAGCGACGGAGACGGGCTCGGCGACAATGCCGAGCAGGATGCAGACGACGATGGCTTCCCGGACCATGCCGACGGCTGGGATCTCCTGGTCGTCAGCACCGGTACCGGCCGGGTTCTGCGCTTCGACGGGCCCAGCGGCGCTTTCCGTGGCGTAGAGATCGATCCGACCCAGGGGCAGGTGACCTTCCAGACTGATCTCGCCTGGGCACCGTTCGAAAAGCGCCTTTATCTCGGGTTATCCAGCGATGTCGTGCGCTTCGATCCTTTCAGCCGCAACGTGGAAACGACCTTTATTCCGGCATATCCGCGTGGCGAGGGCGAGGGCGTTGCACTATTCTCCGGCTTCCCGGTCGCCCTGGAAGTGGTCGATCCCTTCGAACTGAACGTGGCCCGTAACGGGAATCCGGAGGTTCTGCGCTTCACGGGCCGTAATCCTCGTGCGGCGTCACCGAACACCATCGTCCTGAACGACGTCAGCAGCCCCATCGGGCTCGCGGCCTTCGGCGGCTTTGAATACGTCCTGGATACGACGACCAACATCCTTTTCCGGTCTGTTCCGACCGGGGATACGGAAGCCAGCGCCTTTGTTCGCGGCCCCTGGATGCGTGATCCGCGTGACTTCGCGATCTCGGCCGACGGGACGCAGTTGCTGTTCGCCGATGCCACGCGCAACCGGATCGGTTTCGCCGAGCGGGCCACGGGGCGTTTCCTGGGCGAACGCATCGTCCTGGCCGACGACCAGCCCGGTGCCCTTGCTGTTGCTCCGGACGGGGAGATCCTCATCGCCAGCCTGGACCGCAACCGGATCCTTGCGGCACCTGCTGAGGGCGGCGAGGTGTCGGTCCGCGTACCTGAAGGCCATGGCGGGCTCGCTACACCCGGGCGCATCGTCGCCGTGCCCCGGGTCGGCGACCAGTTTCCCGATGATCCGGCACGCAGCCTTCGGCCCAACGGCGGCCTGTGGCTGAACCCGGATCGGCCTGGAACCGGTCTCGACATCCAGAATTTCGGAAACCAGCTGAGCGCACTGTGGTACACCTACGAGCCGGATGGCCAGCCGGTCTGGTATTTCAGTGCAGGAGAACTCGACGGGCATCGCTACCGTGCCGAATTGCTGCGCTTCAACCTCGATGAGACCGGAACCGCCACCGGCACGTCTGTGGGCTCGATACAGCTCGATTTTTCCGACTCCCGCGTCGCCGAGTTCCAGTACCAGGTGGATGGGATAGTCGGGAGCGAGCCGCTGGTCTGGTTCGAATTCGCCTTCGACCCCGCGGATGATGATCGGACCGGACTGTGGTCCAGGGCCGACGGTCCGGGTTTCGGCCTGTCGCTGGTCAGCCAGGGGCCAGCGACCGTGGCCGTGGCCTACGTTTATGACGAGGCGGGCGAACCACGCTGGGTGATCAGCAATCCGGCCGAGCCGACAAATGGCGCGCTCGAGTTCGAGATGCTCTATTCGGACAATCCGGGGCTGTGCCCGGGATGCGGTGGCGGCAACGCGCTCGAGTTTGCAGCGGCGGGCACGATGTCCATTGTCGATTCGCTGTGGACCACCCGCATCGAGTTTCCCGTGAATGGCCGGTTCGACCGCAGCGAGGTACCCATCGTTCGCCTGTCCGATTCGCCGGTCCGACCGCGCTGACAGGTGTCGGAACCGCGGGCGATCAGTTCAGGGCCGTGCCCAGGACGATCTCCCGGGTACGGAAGTCTTCGAGAACCTGGCGGCCCGCGGCAACGACCTTGCCCGGGTCGGCGCTGTTCAACTCGCTGGCGATCTGCTCGAGTTGGATTCGCCCCGTTCGCTCCGGTTGGTCATCGAGCAGCTGCAGCAGGCGGGCGGCAACGGCGTTGACCGACATGAAGCGGACCTTGTCGTCGCGCCGCCGGTAGACGACCAGATGGGTCGGCTGTTCCGGGGCATGCTGCGGCTGGAAATCCGGCCGGATCTGGTGGACCGGGAAGCGGTAGGTCAGCAGCCACGCCAGGGGAGAGCGGACCGGCACGCCTTCGAGGAGGTCCCCGTCCGGATCGACGTCGATCGAATCAATCTCCGCTTCGTCCAGTGACAAGGCAAGCTCGATCCACTCGTAGTGGGCCAGCTCAAGCAGGAAAGGCGGGTCGCCGTGTTCTTCTCCGCGTTGCTCTTCCACGAACTGCAGGAACTCGCGCGGCAATTCCGGAAAAAGCGGCGTTCGGGCACGGTGGCGCACAAAGAAATCGCGCACCAGGGCATGCCAGCGCTCATCCGGATAGAGCTTTCGGATCACCGGGAAGTTGTTGGCCAGAAAGCCCTGGATATTGTTGTAGAACAGGTCCCGGTAGATCGCCATGCGGCGATCCTCGACGTCCTCCGGCGGGGCCGCGTTCTCCGGATCGCGGATATGGCGAGCGAAGTCGAACTGCAGATCTCGGGAGTTCTTTTGTGCAGTCACCGCAGCTGTTTCGCCAAAGCCTGCCGGTCAGGCAGTGGCTGCATGGGGCCAGCCGGAATCGGGCAGGTGCCGCCCCTGGATCGCGCGGACCTGGTCCACTTCCTCCAGCAGGGTGGCAACCGGCGGGAAATTGAAATCCCGCTCGACCAGCGTGGGCAGGGGCCCGAAGAGTCGATAAGCTTGCTCGAGAAGCTGCCACACCCGGTCGATCACGGCGGATCCATGGGTGTCCACGATCAGGTCTTCGGCCTCGTTGTAATGCCCGGCGACGTGCACATAGGCGATCCGCTCGCCCGGCAACCCGGCGAGAAATGTAGCCGGATCGTAACTGTGGTTGACGCTGTTGACGTAGATGTTGTTGACGTCCAGCAGCAGGTCGCAGTCGGCTCGCTCGAGCACGGCGTTGATGAAGTCGAGCTCGTCCATCTCCTTGCCGGGCGCCGCGTAGTAGGACACATTCTCGATGGCTATCCGCCGACCGACGAGGTCCTGCGTCCTCAGGATGCGGTCGACCACGTGATCCACCGATTCTTCCGTAAAGGGGATCGGCATCAGATCGTACAGGTGGCCGTCGTCGCTGCAGTAGCTCAGGTGTTCCGAGTAGCAGCGAATGGAATGCTCGTCGAGAAACCGGCGCACCTTGCGCAGGAAGGTCTCGTCCAGCGGTGCCGGTCCGCCCAGAGACAGGGACAGGCCGTGGCAGACAAAGGGAAACCGCTCCGTGTAACGACGGAACTGTCGCCCCAGAGAACCGCCCACATTGATCCAGTTCTCGGGGGCCACCTCCCAGAAATCGACCGAGAGCGGGCCTTCAAAGCGTTGCAGCGGGCCCAGCAGGGCCCGCCGCAATCCGAGTCCAGCTCCAGTAACTGGAAACTGTTTATGACTCATGGGTTACCAGGCTCAGACAGCGCCGCCGCACTTCCCTTCGCCGCACTTGCCTTCTTCACCCTTGTCTTCGCCGCATTTCCCTTCTTCGCCTTTATCGCCGCCGCACTTCCCTTCGCCGCACTTGCCTTCTTCACCCTTGTCTTCGCCGCACTTCCCTTCTTCGCCTTTATCGCCGCCGCACTTCCCTTCGCCGCACTTCCCTTCTTCGCCTTTATCGCCGCCGCACTTCCCTTCGCC
>JAWVZU010000003.1:0-41031 GCA_033722075.1 Lysobacterales bacterium | reverse complement strand
GCCGGCGACCAGCCGCAGGCGATCGCGGAGCTGGTTGAGGGCCTGCAGCGCGGGGAACGCGATCAGGTCCTGCTGGGCGTCACCGGGTCCGGCAAGACCTTCACCATGGCGAACGTGATAGCGCGCGCCCAGAAGCCGACCCTGATCATGGCGCCCAACAAGACGCTCGCAGCCCAGCTCTACGGGGAATTCAGGGAGTTCTTTCCGCGCAATGCGGTGGAGTATTTCGTTTCCTACTACGATTACTACCAGCCTGAAGCCTACGTTCCGTCCACCGATACCTACATCGAGAAGGACGCGTCGATCAACGATCACATCGAGCAGATGCGCCTGTCGGCGACGAAGGCCCTGCTGGAACGCAAGGACGCCCTGATCGTGGCCACCGTGTCGGCAATCTATGGCCTGGGTGACCCGCAGCAATATTTCAGCATGGTCCTGCACCTCAACCGCGGCACGCGCATCGATCAACGCTCGGTGCTCCGGCGCCTTGCCGAAATGCAGTACACGCGCAACGACCTGGAGCTCCGGCGCGGCACCTACCGGGCCCGGGGCGAGATCATCGACGTGTTCCCGGCGGACTCGGAGAAGGAGGCGATCCGGATCGAACTGTTCGACGACGAGGTGGAGAACCTGGCGCACTTCGACCCGTTGACGGGAGAGGTGCTGCGCAAGGTGCCCCGTTTGACGATCTATCCCAAGTCGCACTACGTGACCACCCGCCGGACCGTCCTGGATGCGGTCGAGACGATCAAGAGCGAGTTGACCGTCCGGCTGGACGAACTGCGCAAGGCCAACAAGCTGCTGGAGGCCCAGCGCCTGGAACAGCGCACCCGTTTCGACCTGGAGATGATGGTCGAACTCGGTTACTGCCAAGGCATCGAGAACTACTCGCGGCACCTGACGGGACGTGAACCCGGGGCCCCGCCTCCGACCCTCTTCGATTACCTCCCGGCCGATGCGCTGCTCATCATCGACGAGAGTCACGTCACCGTGCCGCAGATCGGCGGCATGTACCGTGGTGACCGGTCGCGCAAGGAGAACCTCGTCGAGTACGGCTTTCGGCTGCCCTCGGCGCTGGACAATCGTCCCCTGAAGTTCGAGGAGTTCGAAGCGCGGGCGCCCCGAACGGTCTACGTGTCCGCGACTCCGCGCGACTACGAGTTGCAGGCCAGCGGTGGCGACTTCGTGGAACAGGTGGTGCGCCCGACGGGATTGATCGATCCCGAGGTCGAAGTCCGCCCCGTGGGCACCCAGGTAGACGATCTGCTGTCGGAGATCAACGAGCGGGTGGAGTGGGGCGACCGGGTACTGGTGACCACGCTGACCAAGCGGATGGCGGAAAACCTGACCGAGTACCTTGCCGACCATGGCGTGCGGGTGCGCTACCTGCATTCGGACATCGATACGGTCGAGCGGGTCGAGATCATCCGCGACCTGCGCCTGGGCGAGTTCGACGTGCTGGTGGGCATCAACCTGTTGCGCGAGGGGCTGGACATGCCCGAGGTCTCGCTGGTGGCGGTCCTCGACGCCGACAAGGAAGGTTTTCTGCGGTCCGGTGGTTCCCTGATCCAGACCATCGGCCGGGCGGCGCGCAATGTGCGCGGCAAGGCCATCCTCTACGCGGATGAAATCACCCGCTCCATGCAGCACGCCATCGACGAGACGGAGCGCCGGCGGGCCAAGCAGGTCGCCTACAACGAGGAACACGGGATCGAACCGCAGACCATCCTCAAGGAGATCGCCGACATCATGGAGGGGGCCCGCGGGGATGCGAAGGGCCGCGGCTCGAAGCGAACCCGGCGAATCGCCGAGGAAAAGCCGGACTACCTGGAGTGGAGCCCGGACGAGGCGGCGAAGAAGATCAAGGACCTGGAAGCGCGCATGTTCGAGCATGCCCAGAACCTGGAATTCGAAGAGGCCGCAAAGCTCCGGGACGAGATCGGCGAGATCAGGGAAGCGGTTTTCTAAGGGCTCTCCTCACCTGGGCCGTGTCACTTTCCACTTTTCACTTTTCACTTTCCACTTTCCACTTTCCCCGCGTAGCGCAAAGGTCGGGCGATCGGCCGAGTCGATGATCCCCCAGCGCAGCAGCGATGCGCGGGCATCCTCGGCGTCCTCCTCGAACCAGCGTTGCGCCGAGCCCAGGCGGAAACTGTAGCCCCATTCGTCCATGTCGGCCCACATGCGTGTCCGGCCCACGTCGGAAAACCGGTCGGCCAGGAGGATCTGCAGGTAGCAGACCGCATTCTCTTCCGCGTCGTCACCGCCTGCATCGGTGTCCAGGCCGCATCGGCGTTCCGGAGTCATGCAGACGAAATGAGCGCCTTCGTGAAGCACGGAGTGGAGGGGCGTATCCTCCCGGGCGTACAGCCGATGACCCACCAGGCCGGCTTCCGGAGCACCCCAGTAGGAACCCGGGATGGGCTGATCGGGCGTCACTCGAACCAGGGCCAGGCCATAGCGTTCGAGGAGTCGCTCGGGCGCTTCGCCCGTTTCGCCTATCCTGAGGACAGCCACCCGATAATCAGGAGGCGACGGGGGAAACGGCCGTGCCGTAGCGTTCCTGGATGAACTCGAAGCTCGGCAGACGCTTTGCCAGCAGGCTGACCCGCTTTTCCCCGTCCACCTGCTGGCCCACCTCGTGAAAACCCTGTGCCCCGTGAAAGAGCAGGGAAACGTCGTTGCGCGGCTGCAGGTTGACCTCGCAGGTCAGGTACGGGGCGCGTAGCTCGGCGTAACTCTGGACGTCGGCGTAGAACACATTGCCGATGCCGAGACCGCGAAAGCCGCTGGCCACGACGACTCGATCGATGTAGACGAACTGGTCGTAATTGCCCTTGAACCACTGGAAGTTGGGACTGCCGTAGTCGTGTTCCGGCAGCAATGCGATCAGAAAACCGGCGAGATGCCCCTGGCTGATCGCGACCCGAAAATACCCCGCGTCGCGATGGAATGCGGCCAGCTCTTCGGGAGTGAGCGTCGTGACATTGGGCACGGCGTCGTTGTTGATCGCCAGAATCGCGTCCAGTTCGCTGTCCGCTGCGTCCCGAATCGTTGTCGCCATTGTTTGATGTCCCTTATGATCAGGACCGAGATTGGGCCGATTGAAGATCCTAACAAGACGGGAATGAGATACTCCAGCATCCAGCTCCTGAAGTTTGCCGGTCTGTTCACCTGGGCCAGCGTCTCCATAGGATTGCTCACGATCTGGTTCGTGGGCGACGACGGAGATCTGCGCAACCTCTGGTGGGTCTGCCTTGCCTCGCTGCTGGCCTTCGGCGCGTCCCACTGGCGCCTAGCGAGTACCGTGGAGGCTCGGCCGGCGATACGCGAGCAGACCCTGTTGCTGGCCCTCATGACCGTTTCAGCGCTGACGGTTACCGCCTCCACCCACACGGGAACGGGTGGCATCCTGCTGCTGGTGGTTGCCGGCATCCTCCCCTGGATCATGCCCCTGAGCTACGGGACGGTGTGGCTGGTCCTGCAGAACATGGCGCTGGCGCTCACGGTCTATACGTCGTTCCCCAACGTCACCCTCGCTCAGGCGGCGATCCTGGCCGGGTTGTACCTGGGGTTCACCAGCTTCACCTTCGTCCTGTCCTACGTTGCGCGGCGCATGGCTTTGGCGCGCGACGAGCTGCGCAAGGTCAATTCGGAGCTGCGCGCAACCCAGGTGCTTTTGACCGAGAGCACGCGCATCGCCGAGCGTGTTCGCATCTCGCGCGAGCTGCATGATCTCGTGGGCCATCACCTGACCGCCTTGAGCCTGAACCTCGAGGTTGCCAGCCACCTCGTGGAGGGCAAGGCCAGGGAACACGTCGACCAGGCTCAATCGGTGGCACGGCTGCTGCTGAGTGACGTTCGCGAGGTGGTGGGCTCGATGCGTGCCGACGATGCGGTCGAACTGGGGGAGGCGATCCGGAGTTTGACTGAGGGCGTCCCACGACCGAAGATCCACCTGAGCATGCCCGACCATCTCATGGTCGATGATCCGCGTCGTGCCCAGATCATCCTGCGCTGTACGCAGGAGATCATCACCAACGCGGTCAAGCATGCGGACGCCGACAACCTGTGGCTGGCGGTGGACCACGACAAGGATGGGGTAACCATCAACGCCCGGGACGACGGGCAAGGTACGGATGATCTGGAAGCGGGGAATGGACTGATGGGTATGGGTGAGCGACTTCGCCAGTTTGGCGGCCGTCTTTCCGTGGATTCGGCCCTCGGCAAGGGCTTCTCTCTGAACGCATGGCTGCCCAAGGAGGTGGGGTTATGATCAAGGTATTCCTGGTAGACGATCAGACGCTGGTTCGGCAGGGCGTTCGAAGCCTGCTCGAACTGTCCGACGAGATCGAGGTGGTCGACGAGGCGCCGGACGGGGAGGCTGCGGTCGAAATGATCCCGGAAGTCGGTCCCGACGTGGTCCTGCTGGACATGCGCATGCCCGGCATGTCCGGACTGGATGTCCTGCAGACCCTGTCGGAACGCAAGCAGCTGCCGCCGACGATCATCCTGACCACCTTCGACGACGATACGCTGGTGCTGGCGGGCATCAAGGCGGGCGCGAAGGGCTATCTCCTCAAGGACGTCAAGCTGGAGGAACTGGTCGATGCGGTCAAGACCGTGGCTCAGGGTGGGTCCCTGGTCAAGCCGGCGGTGACCGAACGGCTCCTGAAAGGCCTGGAGGGCATGCGCACCGATTTCTCCAGCCTCGACCGGCCCGATCCGCTGACCGACCGCGAAACGGAAATCCTGCGGTTGATGGCTGGTGGCTACAGCAACAAGGAAATCGCCAATTCCCTGAATGTCGCGGAGGGCACGGTCAAGAACCATGTGTCCAACATTCTCTCCAAGCTGGGAGTCCGCGATCGAACCCGCGCGGTGCTCAAGGCCTTCGAGCTGGGTATCGTCTAGCACCGTCAGTCGGGCTGATTCTTCTCCTTCGGCGTGTAAGCCAGGTTCGGAGCCAGCCAGCGCTCGACTTCTTCGCGGCTCTGACCGCGCCGTTTCGCGTAATCGGCGACCTGGTCCTCGCGGATCTTCCCGACCACGAAATACATCGACTCGGGGTGGGCGAAGTAATAGCCGCAGACCGACGCGGCCGGATACATCGCATAGCTCTCGGTCAAGGTGATCCCGGTGGTGCCCGGCACGTCCAGCAGTTCGAAGAGCTTGCCTTTTTCGGTGTGATCGGGACAAGCGGGGTAGCCCGGAGCAGGGCGGATGCCCCGGTAGGCCTCTTCGATCAACTGTTCGTTGGTCAGCTCTTCGTCGTCCGCGTAGCCCCAGAATTCGCGTCGGACCCGCTCGTGCAGGCATTCCGCAAAGGCCTCGGCCAGGCGGTCGGCCAGGGCCTTGACCATGATCGCGTTGTAATCGTCGTGTTCGTTCTCGAAGCGTCGGACGTGCTCTTCCAGGCCGATTCCCGCAGTGACCGCAAACAGGCCGATATGGTCGCGGCCCGATTCACTCACGAAATCCGCCAGGCATAGGTTGGCCTTGCCGTTGGCCTTCGGGGCCTGCTGACGAAGGAAATTGAGCGTCTCCAGCGGTCTGTCCGGTGCTTCCGGATCGTTCACCACGACGTCGTCCCCGGAGCGCCGTGCCGGGTACAACCCGAATACGGCTCGGGCGGAGAGCCACTGTTCGGACACGATTCGCTCCAGCATGGCTTTTCCTTCCGCCAGGAGCTGGCGAGCCTGCGACCCGACGATCGGATCGTCCAGCACCTGGGGAAACTTGCCCGCGATTTCCCAGGTTTTCAGGAATGGGCCCCAGTCGATGTAATCGACCAGTTCGGCCAGCGGAAAGTCGTCCAGAACCTGTCGACCGGGTTTGCGGGGCGGCTCGGTCTTCGTGCTGTCGGCGTCCGCGAGCCGGTTGCGGCGCGCATCCTCGAGGCTGACCAGTCGCTGGGGCCGCGATTTCGAGGCGTGCCGCTCCCGCAACTCCGCATAGGTCGCGTCCATTTCTTCGATGTAAGCCTCGCGCTGGGTCGGACTGACCAGTTTCTGGGCCACCCCGACGGCCCGGGAGGCGTCCTTGACCCAGATGATCGGCCCCCCGTGATAAGCGGGATCGATCTTCAGCGCGGTGTGGGCCCGGGAGGTTGTCGCCCCGCCGATCAGCAGGGGCACCCGGAGGCCGCGCCGTTCCATCTCGCCGGCCACGTGGACCATCTCGTCCAGCGACGGGGTGATCAGGCCGCTGAGGCCGATCATGTCCACTTTCTCCTCGGCGGCCCGGTCGAGGATCTCCTTTGCCGGCACCATCACACCGAGATCGATCACCTCGAAATTGTTGCACCGGAGAACGACGCCGACGATGTTCTTGCCGATGTCGTGGACGTCGCCCTTGACCGTGGCCATCAGGATCTTGCCGTTGCTGCTGCTCTCCCCGGTGGCTTTCTTCTCCGCCTCGATGTACGGGATCAGGTGGGCGACGGCCTTCTTCATGACCCGGGCGCTCTTCACCACCTGGGGGAGAAACATCTTCCCCGCCCCGAACAGGTCGCCGACCACGTTCATCCCGTCCATCAGCGGGCCTTCGATCACCTCCAGCGGTCGCGAGGCCTGCTGGCGCGCCTCCTCGGTGTCCTCCACCACGTGGTCCGCAATGCCCTTCACCAGGGCATAGCGGAGACGCTCCTCCACCGGCTTCTCGCGCCACTCGGAGCGGATTTCCTCGCGCTCAGAGGCATCGCGGTAGTCGTCGGCCAGGGCCAGCAGCCGGTCCGTTGCGTCGTCGCGACGGTTGAGCACCACGTCTTCGACGGCTTCGCGGAGCTTCTCGGGCAGATCGTCGTAAACGGCCAGCTGTCCGGAATTGACGATGCCCATGTCCATGCCGGCTTCCACCGCGTGATACAGGAAGACCGAGTGGATCGCTTCCCGCACCGGATTGTTGCCGCGGAACGAGAAGGAGACGTTGCTGACCCCGCCGGAGACCAGGGCGTGGGGGAGTTCGGCCTTGATCCTGCGGGTCGCCTCGATGAAGGCGATCCCGTAGTCCGCGTGTGCTTCGATGCCGGTTGCAACGGCAAAGATGTTGGGGTCGAAGATGATGTCTTCCGCCGGAAAACCGATGGTTTCCGTCAGCAGGCGGTAGGAGCGCGTGCAGATTTCGAGCTTGCGCTCGATGGTATCCGCCTGGCCGTCTTCGTCGAAGGCCATGACGATCACCGCGGCACCGTAGCGGCGGAGCTTCCGGGCCTGCTCGAAAAACGCCTCTTCACCCTCCTTGAGGCTGATCGAGTTCACCACGCCCTTGCCCTGCAGCTGCTTCAGGCCCGCCTCGATCACCGACCAGCGCGAAGAGTCCAGCATGATCGGGACGCGGCAGATGTCCGGCTCGGAACCGATCAGGCGCAGGAACTCCACCATGCAGCGCTCCGAGTCCAGGAGGCCCTCGTCCATGTTGATGTCGATTACCTGGGCGCCGTTGTCCACCTGGTCCCGGGCGACCGCCAGGGCCTCTTCGAACTGTTCCTCGCGGATGAGGCGGCGGAATTTGGCCGACCCGGTGACGTTGGTTCGTTCGCCGACGTTGACGAAACCCAGCTCCGGCGTGATCGTGAGTCCTTCCAGTCCGGAAAGCCGACAGTAGGGCGCCAGCGTTGGCACGGGCCGCGGCGCGTGGCGTGACACGGCCTCGGCAATGGCCCGGATGTGCTCGGGTGCGGTACCGCAGCAGCCGCCGACGATGTTCAGGAAACCGGCCTCGGCAAACTCGCCCAGCACTTCGGCCATGTGCTCCGGCGTGTCGTCATAGCCGCCGAACTCGTTGGGCAACCCGGCGTTGGGGTGGATGCTGACGAAGGTATCCGCGTACTGGCCGAGTTCCTCGATATGCGGCCGAAGCTCTTCGGCCCCCAGCGCGCAGTTGAGGCCGACGGCCAGAGGCCGTGCATGGCGGATCGAGTACCAGAATGCCTGGGGCGTCTGACCGGAAAGGGTGCGTCCGCTCGCATCGGTGATGGTGCCCGAGACCAGGATCGGCACCCGTTCCCCCCGGGCCTCGAACTCCTCGTCGATGGCATACAGGGCGGCCTTGGCATTCAGCGTATCGAAGACCGTCTCGACCATGAGCACATGGACGCCTCCGTCGAGCAGGCCCTGGACCGCTTCCCGGTACGCTGCCGCGAGTTCGTCGAAATCGACCTTTCGGAACCCCGGCCGGTTGACGTCGGGGGAAATGGAAGCGGTCTGGTTGGTCGGGCCGAGTACGCCCACGGCAAACCGGGGTCGCGCGGGATCGGGCGCAAATGCCTCGATGGCTTCCAGGGCCAGCCGGCCCGCCTCGCGGTTGAGCTCGTAGGTCAGTTCTTCCAGCCCGTAGTCGGCCTGGGAAATGCGCGTGGCGTTGAAGGTGTTGGTCTCGATCAGGTCTGCCCCGGCTTCGAGATACTCGCCATGAATCCGCCGGATCGTATCGGGCTGGGTCAGGCAGAGCAGGTCGTTGTTGCCTCGCTGGTCCCGGGTTGCGTCGGCAAACCGCTCTCCGCGGTAGTCCGACTCGGTAAACCCCTGGTCCTGGATTCGGGTCCCCATGGCGCCGTCCAGGACCAGGATTCGCTCGGCAAGCAGGCGCTTCAGAGTCTCTTCGGTGGTTGGTTTGTTCATTTCGTGGCGTGCAGGACCAGGACTTCGAAATGAGGCGGCCGCGGCTCACGGCAGACCGTCTCGCTGATAACGACTTCCAGCCCAGCCTTGCGGCAGAAGATCTCGAGCTGGCGGGGTTTGAACCCGAGGTTGACATGGTCGTAGGGCTCGACGGCGCTCTCGTGAGCATGCCGGTTCAGCGTCGTGAGCAGCAGGTCGCCTCCGTCCCGGAGCACTCGAACCAGCTCCCGGACGGCCTCCTGGGGCCGTTTCGTGTAGGTCAGCCCGTGCATGCAGATGACCTGGTCGAAGGAACCGTCGGGGAAGGGCAGTTCGTGCATGTCGCCGAGCTTGACCCGGGCATTGGGAAAGGCCTCCAGGCGTCTTTCGGCGGCTTTCACGACCTGCTCGCTGACGTCCACGCAGGTGATCGAATCGGCGCGTGGGGCGAGCAGTTCGGCCAGTACGCCGTCCCCCGAGGCTACGTCCAGCACGTCGCCCAATTTCAGCAGGCGCAACAGGGAGCGGGCCATCGCCTCCCAGGTACGGCCGGGCGAGTAATGCCGTTCCATGTCGCCCGCGACGCTGTCTGCCCAGCGCTGCGAGCGAGCTCGGGCTGCGAGGACCGCCGGCAGCCGTTCCCCGTCTGCCTCCAGCATGGCATCGTCCACGGATTCTCGCAGGCTGGCCCACAAGCGCAGTTGATCGGGACAACCCTGGTTGGCGTTGAAGCGATAGTAGGATTGGACGCCTGCCCGCCGGTCCTTCACCAGCCCGGCTTCGCGCAGCTTGGCCAGGTGCGTGGAGACCCGTGGCTGGGCGAGCATGGTGACCGCCGCCAGTTCCGCAACGGTGAGCTCCTCGCGTTCGAGCAGGGCCAGCAGGCGCACCCGGTTGGGGTCCGCCAGGAGCTTCATGGCCTGCGATGCGTGCTGCAGATCGATCGGTATATCCTTCTATCGCGATTTAAAGATGAAGCTTAAACAGGGTATTCCTGCAACGCAACCGGAAAAGTCCCGGTGACCGGGTAAGGGCTTGCACTGGTGATGGCGCTACGCCACACTCCGCGGCCAGTTCCATGAACCACTTCAAAGATCAATTCATGCAGGCCGCGCGGCTTTTGCAGGCGGGGCGTCCTGCGGATGCCTTGCCGTTGGTCGAGCGGTTGCTCGAGGCCCAGGCGAAGCATCCCGAGGTGCTGCACCTCGCGGGGGTGATTCGTCTCGCGCTGGGTGATCTGGAAGCGGGTGAAGCATTACTCGGTAAAGCGGTTGCGGCCGCCCCGAACAATCCCGAGATACCCTACAACCATGCCAGTGCCCTGCTGAAAGCCGGTTACGACGAGAAGGCCGTCCGACTTTTCGACCGCTGCCTGGAGATCAACGCCCGCCACGTTTCAGCCTGGCAGAACCGCGGTACAGCCCTGGTCAACCTGGGCCGCACGGAAGAAGCGGCGGAAAGCTATCGGCGTGTCCTGGCCCTTGAGCCGGCCCACGCCGGCGCCCTGTGCAATCTCGGCAATCTTGCCCTGGCCGATGATCGGGCTGAGGAGGCCCGGGACCTCTTTCAACGGGCGCTTGCGGTTCGGCGTGACCATGCGGCGGCCTGGCGTGGACTGTGTGCCGCGCTTCAGCTCACCGGCTCGCCGCGGGAGGCGGTGGAGGCGGGTGAGCAGGCAACACGGCTGGCCCCGGATGACCCGGCAAGCTGGACCGAGCTGGGCCGGGCCCGGACCCGGGCCAATGCCTTCGAGGCAGCGGTCGAAGCCCACCGGCGCGCCGTCGAACTCAGCCCGGACGATGCGGATGCCTGGAACAACCTGGGCGCCGCCAACACGGCCTTGAGCCGTTTCGATGCCGCGGAGGAGGCGTTTGAAAAGGCCTTGGCGCTCGATCCGGAGCACACCAATGCGGTCGTCAATCATGCGGCACTGCTGGAACTGGCCAACCGTCCGGACGAAGCACTGGCGCTGATCGACGGCGCCGAACCGAACCCGCGGCTCGAACTGACTGCGGCAAAATGCATCCGGCGCTGCGGCGACATCGAATCCGCGCGGGGGCGCTTCGAGAAACTGCTGTCCACGGAACCGCCGCTGGCGGAGGATATTCGCAAGGACGCCCATTTCGCGCTGGGCCAGATCTGCGATCGGGCGAACGAGAACGACCTGGCCTTCGAGCATTATCGTTCAGGCAACCGGCTGGCCCTGAGCCTTTGGGGCGGCGCGGGCGAGCGCGATACCTTCCTTCCTGGCCTGGCCGGCATCCGGGAGGTCTTTTCCGGCGAGGCTTCCTGGGCGATGCGCTCGGGACCCGAGCAGGCGGACTCTCCGGCTTTCCTGTTCGGTTTCCAGCGTTCCGGCACGACCCTGCTGGACACGGTGCTCGGCGCCCACCCGCAGGTGCGGGTCATGGAGGAACTGCCCGTACTGAACCGGGTGATCGCCGAGATGGATCGACGCTTCGGGCCCTATCCGGCGCATCTCCCGCGGCTCAGCGATGCCGATCTGGACGAGTTGCGTGCCCAGTATCGGGAAGTAGCCTTCGAACTGTCCGGTCACCGGCTGGAAAGCGGCGTCCTGCTGCTCGACAAGTCACCGCTGCATACGGTCCACGCAGGATTTCTTCGGATGCTCTTCCCGCAGGCCCCGATCATCTTCGCGCTGCGCCATCCGCTGGACGTGTGCCTGTCCTGCTTCATGCAGGATTTCACCCTGAGCGCGTTCATGACCCATTTTCTCAGCGTCGAGGGAGCGGCTCGCGTATATCGGGATGTGATGACCCTGTGGCTTCAATATCAGTCGGTCATGGACCTTCCCTGCCACGAGTTTCGCTATGAAGAACTGGTGGAATCACCGGAATCGGTGCTGCGTGCGGCGACCGGCTACCTCGGGCTGGAATGGACCGACGATCTGTTGCGCCACGAGGATCACGCCCGCCGGCGCGGCCTGATCAACACCCCCAGCTACGAGCAGGTCACCCAGCCGATCTACAAGTCGGCCGTGGGTCGCTGGAAGAAATACCGCCACCAGCTCGAGGAAGCCGAGCAACTGGTGGCACCATTTATCGATGCCTTCGGCTACGACCGCTGACTCCATTCAAAGCAGGAACCAGGAAAGCAGGAAAACCGGAATGGGCCGCTCACGCGGCGCTACAGCGTTGAGCCATGAAAGTCATGAAAACGCAGAAAAGGGCGATGGTCGGTGATCGCGACTCGTTTTTCCCCGTCCCTGTATAAGGCTTTGAAAATTATTTAACTTTTCCTGAATTTCATGCCTTTCATGGTTTCCGCTCTAGTCTCTAGTCGCGTTGCCCTCAGATGGATTTCATGCGGGCGCCGTCGGCAGCGATGCTCTGACCGCTGATGAAGGACGCCGCAGGCGATGCCAGAAACGCAACCAGCCCCGCCACTTCCTCGGGCCGTGCGAAGCGTCCGAAGGGCACCTGGCTTCGCATGCCGTCCGCGATCTCATCCTCGTGCTTGCCCTGCGCACCGGCGCGTGCCGCGATCAGGCCGGCCAGACGCTCGGTCTCGGTGAATCCCGGCAACACATTGTTCACCGTGATCTGATCCGGTCCCAGTTCGCCCGCCAGCGTCTTTGCCCAGCCGGCGACGGCACCTCGGATGGTGTTGGAAACGCCCAGGCCAGGGATCGGCTCGCGCACCGACGTGGATACGATGTTGATGATCCGGCCGTAACCGGCGGAGCGCATCGACGGCAGCAGCGTCTGAACAAGGCGATGGCTGGCAAGCAGGTGGCGTCGAAAACCGGTCAGGAATGCGTCGGCGTCGGCCTCGACCAGCGGTCCGCCCGGGGGACCCCCGGCATTGTTGACCAGGATATGGATCGCCTTCTCCGCGGCCAGGGCGGCGACTGCCGATGCGGCCGCATCCGGCTCGTCGAGATCGACGACCAGTGCGGCGTGCTCCTGGCCATGGTCGCTGGGGAGTTCGCCAAGAAGCTCGTCCAGAAGGTCCTGTGACCGGGCCAGCGCGATTACTTCTGCGCCATGTCCGGCGAGCAGAGCCGCGCTGGTCCGGCCGATGCCCTTGCTGGCGCCACTGACCAGCGCCCGGCGTCCCTGGAGATTCAGATCTAGTTGCATAGCCACCTCGAGTGGGTCAGAACTCGGCATTGCCCGGGGTGCGGGGGTAGGGGATGACGTCGCGGACGTTGGCCAGGCCGGTAACGTAGCTGATGAGCCGTTCGAAGCCCAGCCCGAAGCCCGAATGAGGCACACTGCCGTAGCGCCGCAGGTCGAGATACCAGCCCAACCCCTCGCGCGGGATGTCCATTTCGTCGATCCGTCGCTCCAGCATCTCCAGGCGCTCCTCGCGCTGAGATCCGCCAATGATCTCGCCGATACCGGGCGCCAGCACGTCCATGGCGGCGACGGTCTTCCCATCGTCATTCTGGCGCATGTAGAAGGCCTTGATGTCGCGTGGATAGTTCATCACAACGACCGGGCGCCTGGCGTGCTCCTCGCAGAGGTAGCGCTCGTGTTCGGTCTGCAGGTCCAGCCCCCATTTCACCGGGTATTCGAAACGGTCCGCAACCTTTTCGAGCGTCTCGATGGCCTCACCGTAGTCCATACGCACGAAACTGGAATCCAGGAACGTCTGCAGGCGATCGATGGCGGACTTCTCGATGCGCTGGGCGAAAAACGCCATGTCCTCCTCGCAGTACTCCAGTACGTCGCGAAACACGTACTTTAGGAAGTCCTCGGCGAGATCCGCCATGTCGCCCAGGTCGGCAAATGCCAGTTCCGGTTCGATCATCCAGAATTCCGCCAGGTGGCGGCTGGTGTTCGAGTTCTCCGCGCGGAAGGTCGGCCCGAAGGTGTACACCTTGGTCAGCGCCAGGCAATAGGCTTCCACGTCCAGCTGCCCCGAGACCGTCAGATAGGTTTCCTTGCCGAAGAAATCCTGCTCGAAGTCGATGCCGCCGCTCTTGCGGGGCAGATTGAGCAGGTCCAGCGTACTCACCCGGAACAGCTCGCCCGCCCCTTCGCAGTCGTTGGTGGTAATGATCGGCGTATTGACCCAGAAATAACCCTGCTCGTCGAAATAGCGATGGATGGCCTGGGCGATCCGGTGGCGGACGCGCGTGACGGCGCCGAAGGTGTTGGTGCGCGGGCGCAGGTGGGCGACCTCGCGCAGGTATTCGAAGCTGTGGTGCTTGGGCTGGATCGGATAGGTCTCGGGATCGTCCACCCAACCGATGACCTCGATGGAATCCGCCTGGATCTCGACCGTCTGGCCCTTGCCCCGAGACTCGACCACCTTGCCGGCTGCGGCGACGGCACATCCGGACGTCAGCTTGAGAATCTCGGACTGGTAGTTCTCCAGCGCTCCGTCGGCGACGACCTGGATCGGTCGGAAGCCCGAGCCGTCGCTCACGTGGAGGAAGGAGAACCCGGCCTTGGAGTCGCGCCGGGTGCGCACCCAGCCCCGGATTTCCGCATGGTCGCCGACGGCCACCTTGCCGGTCAGGATGTCCTGGATCGTAGGCTTGCTCATGGGTCTGTCATTCACGCAAAAGTGCTGCATGATATCGGATCGTCGCGGTGTTTGAAAAAGGGCCCGGGCCGTTCTGGTCGCTTGAAATCGGCGGATTCGGCTATACGCTATGGAACATGTCCGTTGAATTGACAGACCAGGCCGCCGACCACGTGCGCGGCTACCTCGAGCGCAACGGCGGCGAAGCGCTGCGGCTCGGCGTTCGCAAGACCGGCTGTTCCGGTTGGGCGTACGACGTCTCCGTGGCCGAGGCCATTGCCGCCGAGGACACGGTATACGAGAGCAAGGGCATCACCGTGGCCATCGATCCCAAGGCGTTGCCGCTGGTCCGCGGGACGTCCATCGATTTCGTGCGGGTCGGTCTCAACCAGACCTTCGTTTTCCGTAATCCCAACGTTACCGACGAGTGCGGCTGCGGCGAGAGCTTTGCCGTGGCGCCGCCCGAGGCCTGAGACAGAAAAACGCTTCACCGTTTTCTGCTATGCTTCGCAGGTTTATTGCGCGCCATAGAGCGAACAGGGAATCGGTTTGAAGCGCATACTCCTGGTCAACCCATCGGAAAGCCACGAAACGGCTCTGCGGAAGCTGCTCGGCATGCGCGGGTTCGTTGTTCAGAAGGCGGCCGACTTCAAGGCAGCGATTGCCGGATTGTCCGATGTCCAGTCGGCCGGATCGGACCTGGTCGGCGTGATCGTGGGCTGGCCCGAGGAGGCCGAACTCAGCCAGGAATTCCACGCTTTCGTCAACAAGCTGAGCGAGCACCGCCAGTCCC
Organism: Lysobacterales bacterium; assembly: GCA_033722075.1. Taxonomy (GTDB): domain Bacteria; phylum Pseudomonadota; class Gammaproteobacteria; order Xanthomonadales; family SZUA-38; genus JAWVZU01. The sequence continues at coordinate 26,142 of JAWVZU010000003.1, read as the reverse complement.
ACCTGGCCGCGCTCCTGATGTGCGAGAGCATGTCCTCCCAGGCCGTGGGTTGGCTGAAGTATCGCAAGCGCAGCGCGATGCTCCTCTGGTCGGACTGCAGCGAGGTGCCCGACGCCCTGATCCGGCTTCTGGACCCTCACCGCGAAACCCGAGTGGCCACGCTCGAGGATCTGGCCGATCACCACCTCCGGATCCTGTTCGTCGATGATTCCCCGACGGTACGAATCGCATTTCGGCGCCTGCTGATGAAGCACGGTTTCCTGGTCGAAACCGCCTCGTCCGTGGCCGAGGGATTCCGAAAAGCGATGGCCGAGCACTTCGACATCGCCATCGTCGACTATTTCATGCCCGAGCAGAACGGCACCACCCTGGTCAGCAAGCTGCGGGCAACCCCGGCCACCGATCAGATCATGCCGGCGGTGATCACCGGAACCTACTCCGATACGGTCATCAACGATTCGCTGGCCGCGGGCGCAGTCGAGTGCATCTTCAAGAACGAGGCCAAGGAGCTGTTCCTGGCCCGGGTGGCTTCGCTGGCGCGCAACGTGCTCGATCGCCGCTCGATCGACAATGAACGCCGTCGCCTGGAAGGCATCCTGAAATCGGTCGGGGACGGCGTCTACGGCGTGGATCCCAAGGGCCACATCCAGTTCGTCAACCCCGCAGCTCGGGAACTGCTGGGCTTTGCCGGCGAGGCGGAACTGATCGGCTCGCGCTCCTATGACCTGTTTCACAACCGCTTCGAGGACGGCAGCGCCATGCCGGAGGAAGCGTGTTTCCTGAGCCAGTGCTACCAGACCGGCAACCAGCTCACCGGCTGGCAGACCGTCTTCTGGAGTTCCGAGGGGCGCCAGCTTCCGGTCGAATGCACCGTTTTCCCCCTGGAAATCGAGGGCCAGCGGCACGGTTCAGTGGTGGCCTTCCGGGACGTGTCCGCGCGAAAGATGCTGGAGGAGGAGCTTCGCTGGCAGGCAACCCATGATTCGCTGACCAAGCTGCCCAACCGGTCTCATTTCGAGGACCAGATGGAGCAGGAGGTGCACCGACTGAAGCGCAGCGAACAGACCAGCGCCCTGCTGTTCGTCGACCTCGACCGCTTCAAGTACATCAACGATACGGCAGGCCACGTCGCGGGCGACCGGCTGCTGGTCGAGGTGGCCCGGCGGTTGAAGGGGCGGCTGCGCATGTCCGATTCCCTGGCGCGGATCGGCGGCGACGAATACGCGGTGATCTTGCGCAACATTCGCCCGGAGGCGGCCTCGCAGGCGGCCAACCAGTTCCGGCTGGCGCTGGAGGACGCGCCGTTCCTGTACGGCGGCAAGCAATACGTGGTGAGCGCGACCATCGGCGTGGCATCGTTCGACAGTCAGGCGCAGTCGGCAGGCGAGATCATGGCCAATGCCGACATCGCCTGCCATCTGGCGAAGCTGGAAGGGCGCAACCGGGTCCACATGTTCTCGGTCGAGAGCGACCAGAAGGCGGCCATGGACATGGAATTGGGCTGGTCTACGAGGCTCAAGCTGGCCCTGAAGGAAGATAATTTCGCGCTCCGCTTCCAGCCGATCCTGCCGCTGGCGCGAATCGATTACGATTCCGTGCCGGTGGAGGAAGGCAAGCTCTGGCGCCAGAGTGATCCGGCGCTGATCGGTGAGCTTTCCGAGTTCGAGGTGCTGCTTCGCCTGTGCGACAGCGAGGGCAACCTGATTGCTCCGGACGCATTTCTGCCGACCGCCGAACGCTTCAACATGATGATCGACATCGATCGCTGGGTCATCCGGAATGCCTTCGAGGTACTGGCCCGCATCCGGCGCGAGGGCCGCGACTGCCGGTTTGCGATCAATCTGTCGGAGCAGTCGATGCTCGATGAAGGCACCGTCGAGTTCATTGCCCAGTGCCTGAAGGACCATGACCTGAACGGCTCGTCGGTCACCTTCGAGCTTGCCGAAACGCGCGCCATGAGCCACATGGAGGCCGCCATGCGGTTCATGGAGGAACTCAGGAAGCTGGGCTGCCGCTTCGGGCTGGATGACTTCGGCAACGGTTTCGCGTCGTTCAGCCACCTGCGCGAACTCGACGTCGATTACCTGAAGATCGATGGGACCTATCTGCGGAGCATGAACGCCGACCCGATCAACGAGGCGGTGCTGACTGCAATCGCCAAGGTCGCGCGGGCGCTGGGCAAGCGGACCATTGCCGAATGCGTCGACAGTGCCAAGACGGTCTGTGCCCTTGAACACTCGGGTATTGACCAGATGCAGGGCTATTTCGTCGGCCGTCCGCTGGAGTCGTTGGACCAGCCCGTTCCCAAACCCGACTCGAATGTCACGCCCCTGAGCCCGCGTCGCCAGGCATGAGACCGAAGCCGACCGCGTTTCGCGGCGAGGCCGGCAAGTGCTCCCGTGCTGGACACACCCGGGGTCACTCGTAAAATGAACCGCTTCCAGGGAATCAAGGAGACGCCATGAGTGGTCCAGGGATGTTCGATCTGACCGGCAAGACCGCCGTCATTACCGGCTCCAGCCGCGGCATCGGCCGGGCCATCGCTCTGCGCATGGCCGAGGCGGGCGCCAGGGTCGTGGTGTCCAGCCGCAAGGCCGAGGCCTGCGAGCCGGTCGCGGCGGAAATCGCAGAGCAGGGCGGCGAGGCGGTCGTAATCCCCTGCAACGTTTCCCACCGGGAGGAGGTCCTCCGGCTTCTTGAGGAGACCGGGGACAAGCTCGGTCCAATCGACATCCTGGTCGCCAATGCAGCCGCCAATCCGGTATACGGTCCGATGGCGCAGCTGGACAACGACGCCTTCGACAAGATCCTCGACACGAACACGAAAAGCCATGTGTGGATGGCCAACGCAGCGCTGCCTGGGATGGCGGAGCGCGGCGGCGGTTCGATGATCCTCGTGTCGAGCATCGCCGGCCTCTCCGGAAGCAAGAACCTCGGGGCCTACGCCATCTCCAAGGCGGCCGATTTCCAGGTGGCCCGCAACCTGGCGGTGGAATGGGGCAAGCAGAACATCCGCGTCAACTGCATTGCGCCGGGGTTGATCAAGACCGATTTCGCGCGGGCGCTCTGGGAAAATCCCCAGGCCGTGCAATACACGGAGCACATGACCCCCCTGGCACGGATCGGCGAGCCGGACGATATCGCGGGCGTGGCTGTTTTTCTGGCCAGTGATGCGGCGAAGTTCATCACCGGTCAGGCCATCGTCGCGGACGGCGGAATCAGCATCCGGGATTTCTTCTGATCGCATGGCCACGCTGGTACTGGTGCGACACGGACAGGCCAGTCTCGGCAGCGACGACTACGATCGCCTGTCGCGGCTCGGTCGTGAACAGTCGAAGCGTCTCGGACGTTACTGGGCCGAGACGGGAATCGACTTCGACGCGGTGCACGTGGGGCCCCTCCGGCGACACCTGGAAACACATGCGGCAATAGCCGAGGGCTATCAAAGCTGCGACCTGGAACTGCCCCAGGTCCAGACCATCGAAGCCCTGTGCGAGCACCAGGCCATTGCAGTGATGGAGCGCGTTTTCGGAGAACAGGGGAAAGGCAGCAAACCCGGGGACCCGGAGGCAATGAAGGCCTGGTTTCGGGAGTTCGACACGGCCATGCGGCGCTGGATCGGCCGCCAGATCCAGTTCGACGACCTGGAAACCTGGCAGGATGCCCGCGCCCGTGTCGACGCGGCGCTGGAGGATCTGCAGAAACGACTCGCGCCCGGTTCGCGGGCACTCGCGGTGACTTCCGGCGGCTTCGTGTGCATGGCCATCGGCGCCATCCAGGGGCTGAACGACATCGAGGTGTACGAGATGAGTCTCAAGCTTCGCAATTCCGCCTGGACCGAAATCCGGTTTGCGGAGGGCGAGGGTAAACTGGAGGCGTTCAACATGCATCCTCATCTTTCCGAACCGGAGTTTCACACCGTCGTATGAGTGATCTGAAAGGCAAGACCCTGTTCATCACCGGCGCCAGTCGCGGCATCGGCAAGGCCATTGGGCTGCGCGCCGCCCGTGACGGCGCCAACGTGGTCATCGCGGCCAAGACCGACCGGCCCCATCCCAAGCTGCCCGGCACGATCCATACGGCGGCTGAGGAGATCGAGGCGGCCGGGGGGAGGGCGCTGCCGGTGATCTGCGACGTGCGGGACGAGGACGCTGTGGCGGCTGCCGTCGACCAGGCGGCGAAGCATTTCGGCGGGATCGATGTGTGCATCAACAACGCTTCCGCCATCGTGTTGACCGGGACGCTGGACACCAAGATGAAGCGCTGGGACCTGATGCACCAGGTCAATGCCAGAGGCACCTTCATGGTGTCGAAATATTGCCTGCCGTACCTGCTGCAGGCGGAAAACCCGCATATCCTCAACATTTCGCCGCCCTTGAACATGGAAGCGCGCTGGTTCGCGCCGCACGTCGCCTACACCATGGCCAAGTACGGCATGAGCCTGTGCGTTCTCGGGATGGCGGCGGAATTCGAGGGGCGGGTCGGTGTCAACGCGCTGTGGCCGCGCACCACCATTGCCACCGCCGCAATTGCCAACGTGGTTGGCGGAGAGGAGATGATGCGACGTTCCCGCAAGCCGGAAATCATGGCCGACGCGGCTCACGCGATCGTGACCCGGCCGGCAGCCGGCTTCAGTGGCCACTTCTGCATCGACGACGAGGTCCTCAAAGAGACCGGCGTGACCGACTTCGATCAATATGCGGTGGACCCCAGCGCAGAATTGCAGCCGGATTTCTTCATCTGATGGGCGCCGTGAAGAAACTGCAAGCCAAGGCGGAGAAGATCGGGATCGGCGAGATCAAGCGCCATATCTTCCTCTGCTGCGACCAGACCAAGCCGAAGTGCTGCGAGGCCGACGCGGGCCTGGAGTCGTGGAAATATCTGAAGAAGCGTGTCGCGCAGCTGGGACTGCTCCGGGACGGCGGAGTGGCCCGTTCCAAGGCCAATTGCCTGAGGATTTGTGCCGGGGGGCCGGTTGCCGTGGTTTATCCCGAGGGCACCTGGTATCACTCCTGCACACCGGAGGTGCTCGAACGGATCATCCAGGAACACTTGATCGGCGGTGAACCCGTGCGCGATTACGTGATTGCCGAAAACCCGCTCCCGGGGGGGCGAGCAGGCCCGAATACCGCTGCCGAGTCGGAGCGGAAGGACGCTTGACACCCGGCGAATCATTCGTACACTACTCAGCCTTCCCGCGGGAATAGCTCAGTTGGTAGAGCACAACCTTGCCAAGGTTGGGGTCGCGAGTTCGAGTCTCGTTTCCCGCTCCAGGATTCCCTGAAAACCGGCCCGACGCGGCCGGTTTTTTTTGTTTCAACCTTGCCAGGCAATCCAGTTCCAACCTTGCCGTGAGCGCGCGCAACTCGTGCGACATCAGGTTAAGCTGTCGCTTTTTGCAGGAACTGTCGTGACCGCAGAACGCAATCGCAGAACCGCACTCATCACCGGGGCCTCGTCCGGCATTGGATTGGCGCTCGCTCGGGAGTATGCCTACTGGGGATGCAATCTGGTGCTCGTCGCGCGGCGCCGCGAGCGATTGGAGCAGCTTGCTGCGGAACTCAAGCAGGAGCACGGCTGCGAGTGCATCGTTGCACCGGCGGACCTCGCGGATCCGGCAAGCTCCGAGGCAATCGTGGCCGCCCTGGAGGCGCGCGGCAAGGCAATCGACGTCCTGGTCAACAATGCGGGCTACGGGGTGCCCGGCAAGTACCTGAGGCAACCCTGGACGGTGCACCAGGACTTCCTGCAGGTGATGGTCACCACGGTCGCGGAGCTGACTCACCGCCTGCTTGGGCCGATGGTCGAACGCGGCCATGGGCGCATCGTGAACATTGCTTCCGTCGCGGGCCATTTGCCCGGATCTCCGGGGCATACGCTCTACAATGCGTCCAAGAGCTGGATGATCCGGTTCACCGAGTCACTGGCTTTCGAGTTGCAGGGGACCGGGGTGACGGCGACAGCCGTCTGTCCGGGCTTCACCTACAGCGAGTTCCACGATGTCACCGGGACCCGCCACTTGGCAGATCGGTTGCCGAAATACATGTGGATGGATGCGGATACGGTCGCTCGACAGGCCTACCAGGCCGCTGAGCTGGGCGAAATCGTCTACGTCAACGGGCGCTGGAACCGTTTCCTGGTCTGGTTCGAGCGGCATCTGCCGAGGCGCGTTTCCTATGCCCTGGTGCGCCGGCGGTCAAAGCGATTCCGGGATCAGTCGCAGCAACAAAAAAAAGACCGCCCGTGAGGCGGTCTTTCGAATAATGGAGGCTGGGGTCGGAATCGAACCGGCGTACACGGCTTTGCAGGCCGCTGCATAACCACTCTGCCACCCAGCCTCGGGAGGCCGTATTGTACGGATTTTCGCCGGATCTTGAACCGCCTGGCGAATTTTTCTCGGTCGGCAATAGCGCAGAGGCTATTCCGCTCCCTCCAAAAATGCACCAGATCGGCCCAATCTCTCGCCTTTTGGGCAAAAAAATCCCCGGCGGGGAGCCGGGGATCAACGGGGGGTTAAGCGAAGGCACACATGACGTGTGACGGGTACTGATTATCCGGATTCGACCGGCGAGCGCATGGGCCGGAAGTCAGCAGGGACGATCGGCATGGTTGCTCTCAGGATTGAACCTCGTCCAGGCCGCGTCCAAGCCACGTCGCCAGTGCCGACAACAACGCAAACGCGGCGAGTACGCTGGCTGGACCGTAGGCGTCGGCGAGCCAGCCGAAGGCGCCGCCGAGGACCAGGAAGAAGCCGATGAGGGTATTCGAGAGTGCCGTATACCCGGCGCGGCGCTCGGCGTCTGTCATGTCGACCAGGTGCGTCGATCGGCCAAGCCGAACCCCCTGGTAAGACACCATCAGCCCAAAGAGCAGCAGTGGAAGTGTCCACCACCTTTCGAGCATGTGGGGGAAGGCCATGCCTATTGCGCCCGCAAGGCCGAGAACGATGGTCGCGATGCCGCCGGCTACGATGAGTACACGCCGACTCGACCGGTCGGCAAGACGGCCCCACTGGTAGCTGCTGAGCAGCGGAGCGCTGGCGGACGCCAGCACCAGCGGGCCGAGCGTGCCGAGTGTGCTCATTTCAGCCGACCTTGCGGTGCCTCCCAGGGCAACCAGATAGGGCGGAGCGAGGGCCGTTCCCAGCAGCAATCCCCGGACCGTGACGAAGCGCCGCAGCTGTGAATCCTCGCGCAGCCAGTGGGCAATCCCGCCGAGCCCACGCTCCTCGCTGGAGGGGCGTGCGGCCGGTTCGGCAAGCGTCGCGAACAGGCCAGCAGCCGTCAGCCAGAGGCCCGCGCCAATCGCCAGGGCGATCGCGACGACCGACGCGGTGACGTCGATCCAGGGCAAACTCAGGATTGCGCCGAACAGGAGGGCCGTTCCGGCGGCAACGGCGCTCGCCGACCCGGTTACGGTACCGCGGGTGTTGCGGGCAATGGTCTTGCCGAGCACATCCTTGTAGGTCACCGAGCAGACGCTGCGAGCGAGGGCGAATACGGTCAGGCATCCGAGAATCCCCCAGCCTGCAGCCTGACCGGTCAGAGTCACCGCGCAATAGGCCATTCCGGCCACCGCCAGACCCTGGACCAGGCTGCCGACGGTCCAGGCCCACTTGCGCCGCTGCATATTGCGGATCCGGTCGGCGATGAACAGCTGTGGCAGCAGCGCGCCCGATTCGCGGATCGGGACCAGCCATCCTGTCAGATGGGCGGGCGCACCCAGCGTGGTCAGGAGCCAACTCAACACCAGCTTGGGGTCCATCAGCGCATCGCCGGTCTTGGTACCCGACAGCGCGAGAACGTGGCGCAGGAAGTTCCGAGGTTGCTGGGTGCAGGCATCGTCGCTGATGTCGCGGCAAATGTCTTCGCCGTCTTCGTCGGTCAACAGGCGGTAGAACTTGCGGGCTGCTTCGGGCAACGCGCCGGACTCCCGTCAATCGGATTCGGGCACGGCGGACTCGCCGGGCGCCAGGAAACCGGTGCGAAGATGGAGGTCCCGCTGGGGAAACGGAATCTCGATGCCATATTCGCGCAGGCGCGTCTCGATCGCCCACAGGTACGCCGAGCGTACCCGCGTGGGCCGTCGAACGCCCTGGCGACTGACCCAGACCAGCAGAATGAAATCCAGGCTGCTGTCGCCAAAATTGACCAGCCAGACCTCGGGTTCCTTTCCTGGCATGTTGTGCAGCGTGTAGTCGACGTCCTCGGCGGCCTTCAGCGCCGCCTCCCTGACCTTTTCCTTCTCCGACCCGTAGGCCACACCGAAGCTGATGCGGAATCGGCCCAGGCCGTCCGCATGGGTCCAGTTGATCAGGCGGGAATTGAAGAACTCGGAATTGGGAACCAGTACGTCGACGTTGTCGTTGGTGTTGATGCGCGTGGAGCGCACCTTGATTTCCTTGACCACCCCGGTCAGGCCTGAGTCGAGCTCGATGTAATCCCCGATCTTGAGACTGCGATCGAACATCAGGATCAGCCCGGACACAAAATTGTTGACGATGCTCTGCAGTCCGAAACCGATACCGACGGAGAGCGCACCGGCGACGAGGGCAACACTCGTGAAATCGAAGCCCAGGATACTCAGCGCCAGGAAGATGCCGACGATGATCATCAGGTAGTGAGCGACCCGCCCCAGGAGGTAGAGCGAAGACCGGTCGTGGAGGTGACGGCGCTGGCCCAGCCGATCGAGGCCACGCCGGAGCAGGAAGGACATCAGCAACGCACCGGCCACGACCAGCACCATCTTCAGGATGGCCAGCGGGGTGATGGGAATGTCTCCCCAGTAGAAGAGGGGACTGTCGGTCAGGTCGGAAAGCCAGTGCCAGGCGTCGATGACCGCCAGCTGGAGCCTTCGCCAGGCACCACTCACGCCGCCTTCGGAGTTGGCTATGGCCGTCGTGAGCACGTTGACGACGTCTGACGTCACGCCGCGCATCTGGTGGAGTTCGCGGAGGTTGAGCAGGTTCTCCTGTCCCAGTTCCCGCGACCGGTCCCGCATGAGCCGCACTTCGCGATCCCGGATCTGGGTGGTGTCCTGGGCCAGCAGAAGCTGCTCGCCGCTCCGCTGCCAGCCGTCCATGTTCTCGTCGATGCGGGTCAGCAGGCCCTGGAGTTCGGCGACCAGGGCGTGTGCCTCGTCGGTTTGTACGTCCTCCTCGGAGCGGTTCAACCGGTACCAGGCGATTGCGGCCCGGGTCTGACCGAGCTCGAGCGCGCGCTGATTTTCTTCAAGGGTCGCGGCCAGCCTCCGCTGCCGGATGTAGTTGGTCCGGATCGTGGCGTACTCGGCCTGCGGATCGAGGTCCAGCAGGGCATCCCTGGCGCTGCGGGTCGCCTCCTGGGCGTCCTCCAGCGCCGCCTGGCGTTCCGCGAGGCGAGTCGTTGCCGCTTCAAGGTCGAAGGCGGAGGGATCCAGGTTGCGAACCGCGTATTCCGCCTGACTCTGGTACGCATCGCGCTGGCTTTCGAGGTACTCGAGGCGGGATTGCTTCCTCTCCAGCCGGAGTTCGGTGACCGCCAGCAGGGCCCGGTCCGCAATGAGCCGCAACCCGGTAATCACCTTCTGCACGCTGTCGCCGATTCGCTGGTAGGCGTTCAGAGCTTCGTCGACCTTGCGCCGCTCGAGGCCACGCAGGTCCGCCAGTTCCTCCAGTTCGACCGTCTCCCTCTGGATGTCCTCGCCCAGGGACCAATAGCGGCGACGCAGCTCCAGATATTCGGTCAGGCTGAACTCACCGGATTCCCTGAGGTTGAGCGGCGGTTCGGATACGCTGGCGGCGCGTGCGCTGACGTAACCATCGATTTCCCGCTTGGCGCGGTCTGCCAGCTCCACCGCCTGTGGCGAATCCTCGACGTTCAGGGCCAGGACCACCCGGTCGACCGCTTCCTTCAGTTGCGTGGCCCGATCCTGCAGCTCCTCCGGAGGCGCGTCGGCCAGATAACCCCACCAGCCTGGCCGCAGGGAGGCGGGCTCGGGGACCGACGGGGTTTCCTGCACCGGCTCGGCCAGGGGGTTCTGCGCCGGGGCGGTTACCGGCCCCAGGCACAGGAACAAGCCAGCCAGAAAAATGCCAAGAATGCGGTGCATTTTGAGATAGTAACGCAAAGCCCATGAATTCCAAGAAAAAGTCATGGGGTACGGGTGGGTATCCAAATGAATGCCCGGGGCCGGACTCGAACCGGCACGGCCGTTAAGCCGAGGGATTTTAAGTCCCTTGCGTCTACCAATTTCGCCACCCGGGCAACGTGCTGGCGCTTGAAGCATATTGGTCTGGCTGCGCATCATACCTGCTACCATTCCTTTCCTGAACTGAAGTTTTCGACGGTAGTAGTCCACAGCGGCTCACGACCCCGACAGAGCTACCATTTCCACTATGATGGTGCTCCGTGAGGGTCCAACGGCCGCCGATTGCTCGCGGAGCACCACGACCATGAGCTGGTCCAGTTAGGGATCGAAGCAGTAGGCCGCAAATGTCACTCAGCTGAAGAGAAATGCTCGCCAGCGACAAGAAATATCACGAATGTCGACTATGCGATGGGCCGTTATCGTACCGATTCGACCTGCGAGTGCTTGGAGCGTATGACGTCCGGTACTTCGAGTGTGGCAACTGCGGTTCTCTTCAGACGGAATTTCCCTTCTGGATGGAGGAGGCCTACGAAAACAGAAACCTGTCAATCATGGATACCGGCGCAGCGCAGCGCAACATCCACAATATGGCAGCCTGTTTTGCGTTGTCGAAACTTTTCAACCTCAGGAATGCCATAGATATCGGGGGTGGCGATGGCTTGCTGTGCAGAATGCTCCGTGACCACGAAATCAATTGCTTCGTAAAGGACAAGTACGCTGTTCCGACCTATGCTCAGGGATTTACCGAGCCGGATTTCGACAAGCCTGATTTGCTGATCTGTTTCGAGTTGATCGAGCACCTGGTGAATCCCAGGGATGATATGGAAGATCTGTTTCGATACGATCCGAATGCGCTGCTATTCAGCACCGAGATCTATTCGCAGCAGGATGAGAACTGGTGGTATCTGGCACCTCAATCCGGCCAACATGTTTTCTTCTACTCTGGGGAAGCCTTGCGCCAGATTGCTGAGAAACACGGTTATTCGGCGATATTCAGCGGCGGCTTCATTCTCTTTCTAAGGCAATCTTCGGCGCTGAAGCGGTTGGTGGCGAGGTTCGTGTTGAGCAGAATAGTCTGTCGCCTGGTTCGAGGAATCATCGTAATGCTTCCGGCGCGCGGCGTATGGAAGGATCATGTGCGCCAGATTGAGAAATCCAAATCCATTTAGCACGGTCCGCCCGATTGCTCCCCAGTATTCATCTGGTTCATAGCAGGGAAGAGTACACCTCACGCGTACGAGCGGCGCACTTTTCCCATGTGAAGGATTTCAATCGCTTTCGACCGGAGGATCGGAGTTCCTCAGCCCGGGTGGGCGAGCCGATGACGTTCTCGATGGCGCAAGCGATTTCGCCGCTATCATGGGGATCGAAGAATTCGCCTGCATGGCCCACGACTTCCGAGATCGAACTGCCTTTGCTGCAGATCACGGGACAATCATGGGCCATAGCCTCCAGTGGCGGGATGCCGAAGCCTTCATAAAGCGAAGGGTACAAAAATGCGGTCGCGTGTTGGTAAAGCCCCATCAGCACGGCGTCGCTGCCGCCCATCCAGAGCACCCTGTCGTCGGCGAGGTCAAGGTCCCTGAATAGCTGTTTCTCTGAATTCGTAAAGCATCCCCCACCGAAACAAACAAGGCGATAATCTCGATGCAACGGCTCGCTGCTTGCATAGGCCTCCAGCAGACGTGGAAAGTTCTTGTATCCCTCTCGGCTACCTACATACAGTAGATACGGTTCTTGGATCGCCGGCGTCACCGGGGTTTCTTCCAGCGCTTGCTGCGAATCGAAGCCAAGGTGAACAACCGAAACCTTCGAACTGGGCACATTGAGGATGTTCAGCAAGTCACGCCGGGTGTTTTCGGAAATGCAAATGACGTGATCGGCCCTGTCGACCGCCACGCGCTTATCTCTTGCGGTCCTGTCCCATGTTGAGAAAGACTCCGGATAGAGTTCATGAATCATGTCGTAAACGGTCAAGACACGTGCCTGTTTGTATCGAAGCGCTACGTGTGCTCTGGAGAAATAGGTCTCATGCAGGATATCAGGCTCTACTATGTTGACCCGACGCCGAGTAGCCAGGAAGTTATAGAGTTTGAGCAGCTTGATGAGTCTCCTGGGTGATTTTCTTATCTGTTTTCCAAAGACTATTTCCTGGTCCAATTCACTCAGATAATGGTTGATGTGGAATGGTGCGAATACCTGCACACTCATCCCGTCTGAATAAGCCAATCGCTTTGCCAGCTCAACGAAATAACGTGATATTCCACCGTAGAACTGGTTGGCGAACACTTGAGAGTCATAGAGGACTTTCACGCTGTCTCGCTTTCCGGTGCGGTGGGTTGAAATACGCTTACGCGGTGTGAAATATAATACCAGCACGGGAAGAGCGTGAAGATGGTGTACGATATTATCGTTCCGAAAATTGCTCCGACAGCGCCGATTTTCCCGACCAGGTAGATTGAAAGGAGAATGTTCGCTGTTGCCATCAGCAGGGAGTTGATCGCTTGAAATTTGACCACGTGCAGCCCGTTCAGGAGTGCGGCTATCACTGTGCCGAGAGTCGCCAGTACGGACCAGATAGCGATGCCAATAAGCAGTCCGGTCGACGGCACGACCTCGGGCCCAGCCCAAATTTTGATGAGCCAGTCGCCCCAGACGAGCAGGACGAGCGCGTAGGGAATTCCGAAAAGCATGCTGAGCCTGACCGTCCGGATGAATGTCGTACGAATCCATCTGGCATCGCCTCGCCTCAATGCCTCTCCATAGGCGGGCCACTGAGCAACAACGATAAGCCCGATGAACAACGAAGGCAGTGTCGAAAGTTTCAGCGCTACGTCGTAGCCGGCCACAACCGAAACGTCGATTATTCGAGCGATGATGATGTGGTCGGATTGGAAACCGACTATTACGGCGAGCTGCAGGGCAAAAAAAAGTCCGCCGGCACGCAGCAGTCGCAGGATTGCGATAGGGTCGATATGACTCAGGTTCGGTCGGAGGGCGCGTTCCTGATAACTGAAAAACACGAAAGTGTTGACTGCCCTGAAGACTACGGGAGCTCCTGCCGTGGCAAGCGCGATCCACGGCAGGCCGGCTTCGAGCAGCGTAGCAATGATGATACCGATCAGGCCTGCCAGGCTGCCGGCAGCTTCCCAAAGGTTACCCCAGTAGCCCTGTTGCAGGCCTAGCTGAATCTTGTGTGTTGCACCGAGGGGGAGGGTTGCGACAAAACACGCTGCGAGAACGATGACAACCGGTTCGGTCTCGCGGGCCGCCAGTTCGGTTTTCACATTGAAGACCGCTGGCCAGGGTATCAGCGGAAGGACGAGACAAAAAATGGCCAGGATCAGCAGGCTGATGAGAGTGAGCATCAATATGCCGTTTGACACACTCCGATGGATGCCGCTGTAATCGTTCCGGCCCTTGTCGTGAGAAACCGCGTTCAGGATGCCGTTCCCAAGCCCGAAGTCGGCGAATCCAAGCATTCCGACGACTGCGGCCACTGTCATCCATAGGCCGAACCGTTCCGGACCGAGATAACCGACCGTCAGGGGCACCGAGATCAACATCGCCGTGAGCGATGCCGCCTTTGCGGCGGCAGCTGTCACGGCAGTCCAGGCAATCAGGCGATTTCGCTCCTGGGAGCGACCGTCCTCGGTGTCAGTATCGAACGCCTTGAATCGCAGCAGGCCGATGGTGGCCCGGCCCATTTTCAGCAATGTGCTGGTCATTCCGATCAGCTTAGGCGACTGATTGTTGAAAAGCCCGGCCGTTGGTCAGCTCAGCGATCAGGCCTGGAAGTGGCTTCGCGAACCAAGGTGGTATTGACTGGTCTGGGGTGCGGTGCGTCGACCATGCTCGTTACTTTATGCTTGGCCAAGAGTGCGGGTCAATAGCGGGGCGGGGATGGGCCTCGTTGCTTGACCTGTATGCTCGCGCAGCCGATCCTCTGAAGGTAAGCTTCGAAGGACACGTTGCCACGGGCAAGAGCAACCGAACTCCTGGTGTCTACCCCTTTGATAACGACAATCACCGTGTGCAAGAACGCGGCGACAACGCTCGGAAGAACACTCGAGTCGCTGGATCGCCAGCGCGATGCGTGTTTTGAGTCCATTATCGTCGATGGCCTGTCCACCGACTCGACTCCCGCCTTGATCAACCGGTATGCATCCCTTCTGAGTCGCGTTATTTCCGAACCGGACGATGGCATCGCCGATGCGATGAACAAGGGGATTCACGCGGCCAGCGGAAAATATCTTCTTTTTCTGAATGCCGACGATTATCTCTGGGACGCGGATGTCTTGTGTAGCATGCAGCGGTACCTCGATGGTTCCGAAATCGTAGCCGGCTCCGTATGGTATGGGCCGAAAGAGTCCGGGAAATTGATGCGCTCACGAGGATTCGGTCCGTGGACTCGCTATAAGATTCCATTTCACCACCAGGGCGCATTCATCCGTAAATCACTTTTCGACCGCATTGGTCTGTACGACACGGGATACCGCATCGACATGGACTACGATTTCTTCCTGCGCGCATACCATGCCGGCGCAACAGCGCGGGTCATTCCGGAGATCACGGTTTCGGTTATGGGTGATCAAGGCATCAGCTCACTACAGATCATGGATCGAATATACGAAGAAAAACGCGTTCACGAGCGCAACGCTACGGGACCCGTTGACCGTTTCCTGCATGGTTTATGGTGGGCCTTCTATCCACACTACAAGCACGCAGCCGTCTGGCTGGAAAGGCGTAAGAAACTCAGAACCTAGCCCGCTTGTCAGGATTGATCGTAGCCAGGCGCGCTATACGAGTTTCGTCAGCTCGGTGGCAAGGATATCTGCCAGTTCTTCCCAGGTTCTTGGTGTCCAGTTCGGTCTCGCAGGTTCGCCAAGCTGCGAACTGATCGCTTGCGTCAATGACAGCATATCTCCGGTTTCGTAGCGGCGCCCCCAGGCGTCGGCGGCACTTGAAGCCATGACCCCAACATCGGCAATGACGATCGGGAGTTTGGATGCTGCCATCTCCGCGGCCTTCTGAGGAAAACAATAACGACCGAATGCATCATCTTTAACGCCGACGACGCCGACATCCAGCGCACGGAAGAGAATGGGAATTCGGGAATGGTCGAGATCCCCGAGATAATGGATCCTTTCATGTTGTGGCAGTCTGAGCTCGCACTTGCCCGCCAACACGAGCCTGAGATCGGGCGTAGTCTGGGCCAACTGGAAAAAAGCCTCCAAAAGGCTATCGGTGTCCCGGGAGGACGACAGGGCGCCCGCAGTTCCGATCAGTTTTGCGGCGGGCGGAAGGCCGAGTTTCGTCCGCGCATCTGCCTTGTCAGTCGGGGAGAAAAAATCCGGGTGGACACCATTTTCGATCACGAGGATGGAAGAGGCTCGTGGTCCATACTTCTCCACCAGGAATTGTCGCAGCGGGTCGCTGACACAGGTGACGAAGTCGGCTCTTTTTGTCGCCCATGCCAGCGCAGACCTGACTCCTGGAAATCGGGTCGCTCCGTAGGCCTCGTAGTTGTCATAGAAGTCGGCGGCAAAGGGTAGGCCTGTGCCTCGCGACAGCAAAGCGCCCAGGACAATGTGTAGCGCATCCGAAAATGCGTAGATCAGATCGGGCCGAAAGCGCGCTACCGTCTCTTTCAACTGGCGGTGGAGACGGAACCAGGAAAGACCATTGTAGATTGGCGTACGCACGGCGCTGAGGCGGAGTTCGCCTCCTGAACTGAATGATTCCCGTAACTGATCCCTTTGACCCGGAGATCCTGCGTAGCCAACGCAGGCGCCCTCGACGGACATTCCCTTCTTCGCCAGGCCGAGCGGCAAGTGCCACATTCTGCCGTAGCGGTCGTCGAGCAGGTCTCGCCGCATGTAGCGGCGTTTGGTGAGGATCAGGACACGAATTTTGCGACGACTGTTTTGACCGATTGGATTCCTGGTCACGCGTCAATCAGCGAGCGATGCCGGTGGCGGCGGGTTGCTCCTCCGACCCCAGGGTGGGGTCGCCGGACTGTAGCAGTTCTTCCAGTTGTCGCACCGCCATGGGGCGCGCCAACAGGTAGCCCTGGCCGAGTTGGCAACCCTGGGCACGCATGAACCTGAGCTGCGCTTCGGATTCCAGGCCTTCTGCAACCACCTTCAGCCCAAGCGCCCTGGCCATCGCGATAATGGTCGTGATGAGAGTTTCGTGGAACTGGGACTGCCCGATCTGTTGAACGAAGCGGCGGTCGACCTTCAGCGAGTTGAGAGGCAGTCGTGCAAGACCCTGGAGTGATGTATTCCCGGTGCCGAAATCGTCGACCAGGACGGTAATGCCTTTTTCGGTCAGTGTCTGCAGGACCGTCCCGGAACCCTCGATGTCGGCCATGATCAGCCCTTCGCTGATCTCCAGCTGCAGATTGCCGGGCTCCAGGCCGGTCTTCTCGAGCACCGAGAAGACGGCGGAGACCAGATCCGTGCGACTGAACTGAAAGGGCGACAGATTCACGGACAGGCTCAGTTGCTGGCCGGTCTTTTTCTCCAGGGCGACCAGCTGGCGGCAACCTTGCTCCAGGACCCATTCACCGATGCCCATGATCAGGCCGGTCTCTTCGGCCAGCGGGATGAACTCGGCGGGAGGCACCGCACCGAGCTTTTCGTCATACCATCGGACCAGCGCCTCGACCCCGACGAGACGCCCGCTCTCCAGGGCGACGATGGGCTGATAGCGAAGACTGAGATAACCGTTCTCGACCGCGTCCCGCAAGCGGTCGATCATGTCCATGCGCGCCTTGATCTTCTCGCTCATGGAGGCCGTGTAGTAGCAATACTGGTTGCCGCCGTTGGTCTTGCTCTGGTACATGGCGACGTCGGCGTGGGTCACGAGCGTATTCGCGTCCTGCCCGTCGTTCGGGTAGATCGAGATCCCGATGCTGGTCGAGACGCCGACTTCCTGACCATCGATCAGGAACGGTTCGGCCAGCTGCTCCCGGATCCGTTCGGCTACGACGGCGGCATCCTGCGATTTCTCCAGATCGGTCAGGATGACCGTGAATTCGTCGCCGCCCAGACGGGCGAGTTCGGCCCCTTCGTTGCGCGCGATCCAGTCGGTTTCCCGGATGCAGGTGCGGAGGCGCTTGCCCACCTGTCTGAGCAATTCGTCGCCGGTGGCGTGTCCCAGGGTGTCGTTGACCGCCTTGAACTTGTCCAGGTCGAAGAACATCACGCCGAGCCGTGAGCGACGACGCTTGGTCTGGCTGATCGCCTCGGCCAGTCGCTCGGTGAAGAGCTGGCGATTGCCCAGGCCGGTCAATGGATCGAAATAGGCCAGGTTGCGGACCTTCTCCTCGGCCTGTTTCTGGGCAGTGACATCCTGGATGGTGCCGTCCATGCCGATGGCCGTGCCGTCTTCACCCAGGACGACTTCGCCCAGCTGCTGGACGATGCCCACGCTGTCGTCCGCGCGCAGCACCCGGTGTTCGATCCGAAAAGGCGTCCCGTTTTCCAGCGCCCGGCCGACCGCATCCTGGACCAGCTCCTGGTCGTCCGGGTGTACGTGGGAAAAGAAATAATCGTAGGTGAGGACCGTTTCGCTGGGCAGCCGTCCGAAGATGCGATAAACCTCGGCGGACCACTGCAGCTCGCCGGTCTCGATGTTCAGGTGCCAGTTGCCCAGGTGCGCAATACGCTCGGCGTTCGAAAGTCGCGCCTGACTCTCCTTCAGCTCCGAATAGACCTCGCTGGCGCGCAGGATGTAGCGAACGCGGTGCGGCAGCAGGGCCAGATTGGTCGACTTCGCGAAGTAGTCGGTGGCGCCCGCATCATAGGCGCGTTTTACGGACTCCCGGTCGTTGGCTCCGGTGAGCATGAGGATAGGCAGGTTTTCTCCGGACGGATCGGCCCGCAGCTGCTCGCAGACCTGGAAGCCGTCCATGTTCGGCAATGCCGTGTCGAGGATGAGGAGATCAGGGTGGACCTTGGCGAACTGGGCAAGGGCCCCCTCGCCGCTGGCGGCGTCGAAGACCTCGTAATCGTCTTCCCGAAGGGTATCGCTGATCTGCTCGAGCATCCGTGGGTCGTGGTCCACGATGAGCAGTCTGGGCCGGGCGCTGCTGTCTCGATACCTGTTCACTTGTCTTCGGCTGATGCCGCCCTCCCATCCGGGCCGGTCTCAGGACGGCCCCCTTGATCGACTATCAACCGTCGGGTGCTTCTATTTCGTGAAGCTCGATGTGGTTTTCGCCCGCCACGCCATGCAGGATCGATTCGAAAGTTTCCCGATCCAGAGTCTTGTAGGCCGCGGCAAAGAGGACCTCCTCCTCACTGGCCACGGGAACGCGCAGATCGATATCCGTCGCGCCGGCGTCCGCCAGCCGCTTTTCGAGAAGCTCGGCAAAGTGATCGATCCCATCGGCAAGCTCGTCGAAGGAGAACTTCTCCTCGTCAATGGTGGCACGAAACAGTCTTCTGGACATGACGACCCTCTGGCCCGTGGCCGCAGCATAAACCCGGCCATGATAGCGCGGTGCCCGGCTCCCCGCACGAGGTGATGCCGAGATGGCTACAGGATACTCTTGCCGAAGGCGCTCAGGATGAGGGACAGCGTCCGTTCAGCGCTGATGTTGTGGTCGTCGAGCAGGGGATTCAGTTCGACGACTTCCATCGCCACCATGTTGCCGTTGTCGGCGCACAGTTCCAGCAGCAGGTGCGCTTCACGGAAGCTGACGCCGCCAGGTACCAGGGTGCCGGACCCCGGCATGACCGATGGATCGCAGCCGTCGACGTCGAAGCTGATATGAAAGCCCGCGGTACCGTCATTCACCACATCGAGGATCTCGCGGGCGACCCGCGCCATGCCGCGTTCATCGATATCCCGCATGGTGAACGTCCTGATTCCGGCATCGCGAATGATCTTGCGCTCCCCGGCGTCGATATCCCGGATGCCGACCAGGGCGACCTTGGCGGGATCGACCTTGGGACTGAAACCGCCAATGCCATAGAGATCCGGGTCTCCGCGGCCAAGCAGGTGCGCGAGCGGCATGCCATGGATGTTGCCGCTGGGCGACACGCCGGGAATGTTCATATCCCCGTGGGCGTCGAACCAGATCAGGCCGATCTGCTCGTCCTTTTTCCGAAAATGGGCGGATATCCCAGAAACCGTACCCATTGCGATGGAATGATCACCGCCGATGACGAGCGGAATGTTGCCGGCCTCGAGGACGCTCTCGACCCGCTCGCATAGCGCCGTGCAGACGCTCAGGATCTCGGGCTTGAAGCGGGCCTTAGCATCCGGCGGTTCCTTAGTCTCCATCGCGGCCACGTGAATGTCCTGTTCCCGAGCCACCTCATAGCCAAGGCGCCTCAAACCCTGTCCAAGACCCGCTACCCGAAGTGCCGACGGCCCCATGTCCGTTCCCCGCCGACTGGCTCCGAGATCCATGGCGACGCCGATGATGTTGACCGTTTGCTGTATATCCATGCCGGGTGAATTTGAATGAAACCGTGCTAATATCTGAAAAATGCGCAACCTGATCAACATCCTGGTGATCCTGATGCTGTGCATCCAGCCGGCAACGCTGGCGTTTGCCGAGACGGCGAATGGCAGTGAGCAGCCGCCGGCGGAACGGCATTGCCCGGATTGCAAGGACTGCTGTGATGACGGCGAAACCGGTTGCGATGAGGCCTGCCCCATGACCGACTGTGCGGGTGGGCCGGCTTCGATTTCCGTGGACCCGCGGGTCGCGAAGCTCTTCGGGGCCTCCGCTGAAATCGATGATCCGCTGACCTGCCTCTCGCCCGGGTTTCCGCCTCTCCTGTTGCGACCACCGATCATCGTCTGAATTCCCCGGCCTGATGCCGGCCATGGCCTTGCCGTGCGGTGAGCCCGTTTTCCCGTACGTACGGCTTCCTGCGCCTGGCTGAGCCGGCCGAACCGCTCGTGTTCTCTCGTGCTAACGGAGTCAGAATGATGTTCCAGTTGCTATTGATCCTTCTTGGTGGCGTCTTGGCGAGTGCCGCCGAACCCGATTCGCTTGGCCTCGCGGAGGCGGAGAAGCTCGCGCTAGAGGCGGATCCGACAACCCGCGCCCTGCTGGCGCGTTCTTCAGCAAGCCAGGAGGCGGCGGTGGCTGCCGGTCAGCTGCCGGACCCCAAGCTCAAGCTGGCCGCCCTGGCGCTGCCGGTGGATACCTTCGACCTCGACCAGGAGCCGATGACGCAGTTGCAGTTCGGTGTGGTTCAACAGTTTCCCCCGGGGCGCACACTGGACCTGCAGCAGCGGCAGATGAGCAGCCGGGCCGAGAGCTTCGGCGATCGGGCCCAGGCGCGGCGGCTGGAGGTCCTGCGTGCGGTTCGCTTGACCCTCAGTGAAGTCGCGGCCGAGGTGGAGATGCGAGACATCCTGGCTGCCAGCCGGGACGTGCTGGTCGAACTCCATGGGCTGATCGAGGACTACTACGGAACCGGGCGGGCCGAACAGCAGCAGGTGTACCGGGCCGCGTTGGAGGCTTCCCGGGTCGAGGAACGGCTCGCAGCCGTGGCGCAGGCGGAGGCAGAGGCGCGGGCTCGACTGTCGATGTGGATCGGAGAGGCGGCCTACCGTCCCCTGGCCGATACCTGGCCGCCGATGGAAGAACCCGCCGCAGCGGCGCGGATCCTGGCCGATCTGCCGGATCACCCGGTGCTTCTTGCTCAGGATCACGAGATCGAGGCGGCAGAAACGGCCGTGGACATCGCCAACCAGCAGTACAAGCCCGGCTTTTCCGTCGAGGTCAGCTACGGCGATCGCAACGGTCGCGACCTGACCGGGCGGGACCTGCCGGACTTCGTCTCGGCGATGGTCATGGTCGACCTGCCGGTGTTTCGGGACAAGCGCCAGGATCGGCGGCTTGCCGCAAGCCGCGACGAGCTCGATGCGGCGCTGGAGGGACGGCTGGAAATCCTCCGAATGCTCCGCCGCGACGTGAACGAATCGGCGGCCCGCTTGCGCCAGGTCCGTGAACGGTTGGAGCGGTTTCGGGAGATCCTTCTGCCGCAGGCGGCGGACAACCGGGAAGCCGCCCTGGATGCCTACCGCACTGCGGTCGGTGACCTGACCGAGCTGATGAGAGCCCAGATCACCGAGTACGAGCTCAAGCTGGAGTATGCGCGCCTCAAGCGCGATGAACTGAAGGCGCGAGCCCAATTGCTTTATCTGGAGGGTCGGTCATGAGTCGCATCGGCACCATCATCATGGTCATCGCCACTCTGGCGCTCGGCATCGGCATCGGGATGTGGATCGAGCCGGGGCAAGAGGCAGAGTCCGGCAGCAACGGCTCCGGGGAGCGGGAGATCCTCTACTGGGTTGCGCCCATGGACCCCAATTTCAGGCGCGACGGTCCGGGCAAGTCGCCCATGGGCATGGACCTGGTCCCGGTCTATGCGGATGAAGCCCAGGGCAGCGGGGACGCAGTTACGATTTCTCCGGCGGTCGAAC
Organism: Lysobacterales bacterium; assembly: GCA_033722075.1. Taxonomy (GTDB): domain Bacteria; phylum Pseudomonadota; class Gammaproteobacteria; order Xanthomonadales; family SZUA-38; genus JAWVZU01. The sequence continues at coordinate 4,554 of JAWVZU010000003.1, read as the reverse complement.
AGAACCTGGGCGTACGGACCGCGGTCGTCGAAGCCGGAAAGCTCTGGCGACTGATCCGGGCGACCGGCTACGTGGACTACGACGAGTCGCTGATCAGTCATGTCCATCTGCGAACGGAAGGCTGGGTGGAGGACCTTGCCGTGGCCACGCTCGGAGAAACCGTTCGCGCCGGCACCGTCATCGCCGAGGTGTATTCGCCCGAACTGGTCAATGCGCAGAAGGAGTACCTCGCCGCCCTGCGTCGGGGGCAAACGGCCATCACCGAGGCCGCGGGCGAAAAGCTGCGCGCACTGGGGATGACCGACGGGCAGATCCGGCAACTCGGCAAGCGTGGCAGCGTATCCCAGACCTTTGAAGTCGCTGCGCCCCGTGATGGCGTGGTGACCGAGATGAACGTGCGGGAAGGCATGTATGTCACGCCGGCGACGATCGTGTTCAGTATTGCCGATCTCGGTTCGGTGTGGGTTCACGCCGCGGTGTTCGAATCCCAGTCGGCCTGGGTCAGGGAGGGACAGCCCGCGGAAATGACCCTCGAGGCGCTGCCGGGGCGGACCTTCGAAGGCGAGGTGGTGTTCATCGATCCGGTACTGGATCCGGACACCCGGACGCTTCAGGTGCGCCTGCGGTTCGACAATCCGGAGCGGGCGCTGAAGCCCAACATGTTTGCCGCCGTCAAGATCTATGGCGGTGCCCTGGAGGGCGTACTCTCGATTCCGGCCGAGGCCCTGATCCGCGGCGCCGAGCGGGACCGCGTGGTGGTCGCACTCGGCGATGGCCGGTTTCAGGCCCGCGAGGTGGTGACCGGCATCCGCAGCGGAGACTGGATCGAGATCCGTGAGGGTCTGAGTGCCGGTGATCGCGTTGTCACCTCGGCCCAGTTTCTCATCGATTCGGAGGCCAGCCTGTCGGGCAGCCTGAAACGCCTCGAGGACTCCCGGCGGGAAAACGACCGGGGACCCTGGAACGTTTCCGGCCGTCTGGTCGGAAAGGAGGGGACCACGGCGACCATCGAGCACGACCCGGTCGAAGCCCTCGGGTGGCCGGCAATGACCATGGATTTCCAGCTGGCTGATGCCGAGGTGGCGGCGGCAGCGGAACCGGGCGACTCGATCCATTTCCAGATGGTCAAGACCGCGGAAGGGACGTTCCTGGTGCGGCAGATCCATGTCATGGACGGGAGCATGCAGCCATGATCGCCCGGATCATCGGGTGGTCGCTGGAAAATCGTTTCCTGGTCCTGCTGCTGACCCTGGTGCTGGCCGGATGGGGCGTTCACGCCTTGCGCGAGACCCCGGTGGATGCGATCCCGGATCTCTCGGACGTGCAGGTGATCATCCGCACACCCTTCGCCGGCCAGGCGCCCCGCGTCGTGGAAGAGCAGGTGACCTATCCCCTGACCACGGCCATGCTGTCGGTGCCGGGGGCAACCACCGTGCGTGGCTTCTCGTTCTTCGGGGATTCCTATGTCTACGTGATCTTCGAGGACGGCACCGACCTCTACTGGGCGCGCTCGCGCGTGCTCGAGTACCTCAACCAGGTGTCGGATCGATTGCCGGCCGGTGCGCGGCCGGCGCTTGGTCCGGACGCCACCGGGGTGGGCTGGATCTATCAATATGCGCTGGTCGATCGGACCGGTCGTCACGACCTGGCCCAGCTGCGCTCGATTCAGGACTGGTTCCTGAAATTCGAACTGCAGTCGGTACCCGGCGTTGCGGAAGTGGCCACGGTCGGCGGCATGGTTCGGCAATATCAGGTGGTCCTGGATCCCGACGCGCTCCGTGCCTATGGCCTGGAACTTCGCCATGTGCGCGAGGCGATACGGCGCGGCAACCAGGAGGTCGGCGGCTCCGTCGTGGAGCTGGCCGAAGCCGAGTACATGATCCGGGCCACCGGCTATGTCGATGACCGCGAAGACCTGCTGGACATCCCCCTGGGCATGAATCCGGACGGCGTGCCGGTGCGAATTGCCGACGTGGCCGAAGTCCGGCTCGGGCCGCAGATGCGCCGGGGCATCGCCGAGCTGGACGGCCAGGGCGAGGTCGTGGGCGGCATCATCGTCATGCGTTTCGGGGAAAACGCCAGCGCCACCATCGACGCGGTGAAAGCGCGGCTGGCGGAACTGGCCGACAGCCTCCCGGAGGGAGTGGAGGTCGTCGAGACCTACGACCGGTCGGCGCTGATCGACCGGGCCGTAGACACCCTGGAGGAGAAGCTCATCGAGGAGTTCGTGGTGGTCGTGCTGGTCTGCCTCGTCTTCCTGCTCCACTTCCGGTCTTCGCTGGTGATCGTCCTGAGCCTGCCGGTCGGCATCCTGGCGGCCTTCGCGGTCATGCACGCGCAGGGCCTGAACGCCAACATCATGTCGCTGGGCGGCATCGCGATCGCAATCGGCGCCATGGTCGATGCGGCCATCGTCATGATCGAGAACCTGCACAAGCACATGGAGCGCGAGGACTATGACCCCAAGCGACACTGGGCGTTTGTCCGCAAGGCCAGCGAACAGGTGGGTCCCCCGCTGTTCTTCTCGCTACTGATAATCACCGTGAGTTTCCTGCCGGTCTTCACGCTGGAGGCCCAGGAAGGCCGGATGTTCGCGCCGCTGGCCTTCACCAAGACCTATGCCATGGCGGCGGCCGCCGGCCTGTCCGTGACGCTGGTCCCGGTCCTCATGGGTTATCTGATCCGGGGCCGGATCCGGGACGAGCGGACGAACCCTCTCAACCGGTTCCTGATGTGGCTCTATGCACCGGTGATTTCGCTGGTCACACGGATGCCCTGGGTGGTGGCCCTGGCGGCGATCCTGGTCATGGCCAGTGCCTGGTGGCCGGCTCGCCACCTCGGCACCGAGTTCATGCCGGAGCTCAACGAGGGCGATCTCATGTACATGCCCACGACCTTTCCGGGCATTTCCATCGGCAAGGCCCAGGAGCTCCTGCAACAGACCGACAAGTTGATCCTGTCGGTACCCGAGGTGTCGCAGGTGTTCGGCAAGATCGGGCGTGCCGACACGGCCACGGATCCCGCTCCGCTGACGATGATCGAGACGGTGATCCGCCTCAAGCCAAAGGATGAGTGGCGTCCCGGCGTGACCATCGATCACATCAAGGCCGAGCTCGATGCGCGGGTCAAGCTGCCCGGTGTCACCAACGCCTGGGTATGGCCGATCAAGACCCGCATCGACATGCTGGCAACCGGCATCAAGACGCCGGTCGGCATCAAGATCGCGGGACCGGATCTGGACGTCATCCAGCAGATCGGTCAGCAGATCGAGGCGGCGCTGGCCGATGTGCCAGGGACTGCGTCGGCGTTCTCGGAGCGCGTGGCGGGCGGGCGCTACCTGGTGGTGGACATCGACCGCCGCCAGGCCGGGCGCTACGGGTTGAATATCGCCGACATCCAGGAGGTCGTCCGTACGGCCATCGGTGGCATGAACGTCACCGAGACGGTGGAGGGGCTGGAACGCTATCCGGTCAATCTTCGTTACCCGAGGGATTACCGGGATTCACCGGAATCGCTGCGAGCCCTGCCCATCGTGACGCCTTCCGGGCAGCACATTCCCCTGGAATCGGTCGCTGAAGTCCGGGTCGAAGACGGGCCGCCGATGATCAAGAGCGAGAACGGTCGGCCGAACGGCTGGATCTACGTCGACATCACCGGGCGGGATCTGGGCCGTTATGTGGCGGAAGCACGGGAAACGGTCGCCCGGGAGGTCGATCTGCCCCCGGGCTACTCGATCCAGTGGTCGGGACAGTTCGAATACCTCCAGCGCGCGGCCGAGCGCCTGGTCGTGGTGGTGCCGCTGACCCTGGTGATCATCGTGTTGCTGCTCTATCTCAACTTCCGGAATCTCGCGGACGTGCTCATCATCGTCGCCACGTTGCCCATGGCCCTGGTGGGCGGCGTGTGGCTCCTGCACCTGCTGGAATACAACCTGTCGGTTGCGGTGGGCGTCGGTTTCATCGCCCTGGCCGGCGTTGCGGCGGAGACGGGCGTCGTGATGCTGGTCTACCTGGACGAAGCGTGGCGGGAGCGCAAGGCGTCCAAGCCTCGCGATGAGCTCACCCGGTCGGACCTCGTCGCTGCCGTGACGGTCGGTGCGGTACAGCGTTTGCGCCCGAAGCTCATGACGGTGGTGACGATCATTGCCGGTCTGTTGCCCATCATGCTGGGTACCGGCACCGGATCCGAGGTGATGCGGAGAATCGCGGCGCCGATGGTCGGGGGCATGGTCAGCGCCACCGTCTTGACGCTTGCGGTGATCCCGGCGATTTTTCTCCTCTGGCATTCGCGGAAGCTGCCGGACTCGTGAGGCGCGGATTTGCGGGAGCGACGGTCGCTCCCTAGGGTGGACGGCACGATAGGAAACCGGGAATGCGGCGAAATGATTGAACTGGTCCCCAACTGGCACCCGGTCTGGGTGCATTTCACCGTTGGCCTGCTCGGCGGTGGCGTCCTCTTCTACCTGCTGGCGTTTATCGGACGCGGATCCGATTGGGGTCGCGGAGCCCTGTCGGCCGGACGCTGGGCATTGGGTGCGGGGATCGTCTTTGCCGG
>JAWVZU010000002.1:0-67970 GCA_033722075.1 Lysobacterales bacterium | reverse complement strand
TTCGAGGTGGTCATCCACGCCCTGCTTCTGCATTACGCGCTGCTCGGGGTGCGCGCACTCGGCCAACGGGTCCTTTCTCGGGATGTGTCCACGGCGGCCGGGTGTCTGCTGCTGGCCGTGGCCCTGGCGACCGGCGGACGCATGGCCTGGCGCCTGGTCGAACCGGTCCCGCCCCGGCTCGAAACCTACCGCATCTCCGGAGACTGGCTGCTCCGGACCTCCCGGGAAGCCGCGTTGGACGAACTTGCGGCGACCGACGGGATCATTCGCTTCCTGGCCGGCCTGCGCGGGCGTATCCCGCGCCGGGAATGCGTCTATACCATCGCCCCCCACCTGGTCTTCCATTATGCTCGTGCCGCCACGGTGAGCTACCCGGCCGGGGAGAGCATCGCCCGGCTGAACCAGTGCAATCTGGCGCTGGCGTTGGGCCTCAGCGCGGTCCAGTACCAACTGCCGCCTTATCATCCACTGCAATGGTTGCCCAACCCCGAGGTGCTCGCCGCCAGCGCCCCCGGACCCGACGGCACGCCGGTCGCACTGCTCGTCCGACTGCCCGACTTCCAAGATGCACCATGAGCTGCACTCGTGGCTCGCCGGCGGCGGAGATGCGAAGATAACCGGACTCTCAGCCAGCCCGTGGACCCAAGGCCTGTCATGGAAAAATCGCTGACGATCGTGCTGCCTGCCAAGAATGAGGCAGCGAATCTGGAGACCCTTTTACCGGCGCTTCGCGAACACGCACCAGATGACGCGCGCATCTTCGTCGTCGACGACGGCTCAACGGACAATACTGCAGAAGTTTGTTCACTCAATGGGGTCGAGCGCCTTGCGAGCCCGCGCTCGATGGGGAACGGCGCCGCAATCAAAAGGGGGCTGCGAGCAACCCGGTCCGAATACGTCATGTTCATGGATGCCGACGGGCAGCACCGTCCCGAGGACATCCACCGGTTGCTCGAACGACTGGACGAGGGCTTCGACATGGTGGTCGGCTCGCGCGGGCCGGCGGGGCATGCCTCGATCGCCCGCCGGCTTGCCAACGCGTTCTACAACCGGCTCGCGAGTTGGGTAACCGAAACCCCGATCTCGGACCTCACCTCGGGCTACCGCGTGGTGCGAGCGGAGGTCGCTCGCAACTATGTCTCATTGCTGCCGAACGGCTTTTCCTACCCGACGACGCTCACCATGGCGATCTTGCGAGGGGGGCGTTCGGTCTGCTTCGTGCCGATTACCGCCCTGCAGCGCGAGGGTGAGAGCCACATCCGGCCGCTGCGGGACGGGGTGAAGTTCCTGCTCATCATATTTCGAGTCGGGACCCTCTATTCTCCACTCAAGCTGTTTGCGCCGATATCGGCGTTTTTCTTCGTCGTCGGCGCCGGCTACATGACTTACACGCTGACCATGTTGTCCCGTTTCACCAACATGGGGGCCGTCCTGATCCTGGTTTCAATCGTGGTTTTTCTCATCGGCCTGATCTCCGAGCAGATAACCGCGCTGCTGTTTGCGAACACCGAGCCGGTTGACAGATGAGGAAAGGAAACAGTCCAGGTTAACCGCTTAATTGCCCAGCGCGCCCGACCCTCAATAGGACGGCATCCGGCGGGGGGTCAACGGATCGGCCGGGCGGTTGCGAGTCCACGTTCAATGAGGTCCTGAACCAGATGGCGACTTGGCTGGTGTTCCGGCAGAGACCGGCGGGCTGACCCCGCTGCGATGTGCTTGGCGACAAAACCCTGGATGGTGTCCCGATTGAGTCTACTGAGCACGACGCTGGTGGAGAGGCCGTCCTGTCGCTCGGTGGTCATGCGCAGCAGCAGGCATGGGATCCCCAAGGCGGCACACTCCTCCTGATTGCTGCCGCCATCCGTAACGACAAACCTTGCACCATATAGCTGAGCGACAAACCGCGCGTGATTCATGCGCTCGATGAGTTTGACCCCCGGCGCCGCCCTCAGACGGCGCTCGAGCTCCGGGCGGCGCCGCAGCGTTGCTCGAGTGACCGGATGGAGGATGAAACGGACCTCCAGTTTCCGCGCGATAGTCACCAGTTCCTCAACGATGAACCTGAAGCGAGCCCCCTTCAGGTTCTCGGTTCTGTGAATTGACGCAATACAGTAGGGCGGGTCTTCGTCGAATTGCGCATGATCCTCGTAGCGTAGCGACAGCCGAAGCGTATCCAGCAGCGTATTCGCGCCCAGATTCACCCTGGCGCCAGACTGGCCATCCAGGTTACGGAGCGACCACCGGTCCTGGCAGTAATGAACGCAACTGAGACGCGAAACCGCGCGACGAATGATCTCTTCCGGGAACGGGTCCATCAGGCGGCTCGAACGAAGGCCGGCTTCAACATGAAGGACGGGGATTGAAAGCAGTCGTGCTATCGCTGCGCCTTGCAGCGTACTCGCCGTGTCACCGTGAACCAGCATGCAGGTCGGCCGTGGGCTTTGCCGACGAAGCGCCGCCACCAGGCTCAACGAGGATCGGCATGCCCATCGCAGCAGTTTGACCTGCGTATCGGCCTCCAGCCCACCGAGCATGATGCGCTGGGGCTGGCGCAGCTGGAAATCAGCTATCAGATCCTGAATGGTCTCTTCGTGCTGGCCGGACAACCACCACGCATAGTCGACCTCCTGCCGATCCAGTTCGCGGAGCACGGGCGCCATTTTGACGAGCTGGGCCTTGGTTCCCGTATAGACCAAAACGCTCATTGGCCAATATTTCGCGGAAGTGGAGAGCTCGAGAGGTGTCGTTTCGTCGTTCGAAGCGCCATTGACCCCGGCGTACACGGGTCAGGCCCCTGCAGAACGGTCTTACCAGATTCGCGGTTGAGCAGGGAGCTCTTTAGCATCTCGCCGTTCCAACGTGATATTCTTGGTCGCAGTCGAAATGCTTGCATGATATGGCAACTTCATCCAAGGCGGTATTCGGTCTGACGGGACTTGCACGGCGACTCGTTGCCGAAGGCCTGATTGAGGCGGAGGAGGCCCAGAAGGCCAGCGACGAGGCCTCGAAGAAGAAGATCCCTTTTGTCTCCTACCTCGTGCAGAACGGTATCGCCGAAGCAGGCGATGTCGCCATCACGGCCGCCAACGAGTTCGGTGTTCCACTGTTCGACGCGACAACGCTTGATCTCGCCCAGGCACCGATCAAGCTCGTCGAAGAGAAACTGATCCAGCAACACCGTGCAATCCCGCTTCACAAAAGGGGCAATCGTCTCTTCGTGGGGGTGTCCGATCCGACCAACCTTCGCGCGCTGGACGAAATCAAGTTCCATACGAACCTCGGGATCGACGCCGTCCTGGTCCGGGACGACGTCCTGGACCGTGTCATCGACGATGCGCTGTCGCAGACCGACGAGATGATGGAAGGCCTGGACGACGAGGAAGGCCTGGACGATGTCGATTTCGCGGACGTCGACGAGATGGAGAACGAAGATGAAGGCGCCGTGGACATGGGGTCCGACGACACGCCGGTGGTGCGCTTCATCAACAAGGTTCTGCTCGACGGGATCAAGCGCGGCGCGTCCGACATCCATTTCGAGCCCTATGAGAAGAGCTACCGGGTCCGGTTCCGCATGGACGGCGTACTGCGCCAGATTGCCAACCCCCCGGTCAAGATGGCGCCGCGGCTGGCCGCCCGCCTGAAGGTCATGGCCAACCTGGACATTGCCGAACGACGGGTGCCGCAGGATGGCCGCATCAAGCTGAACCTTTCCAAGTCGCGAGCGATCGACTTCCGGGTGAGCACGTGTCCGACGCTGTTCGGCGAGAAGATCGTGCTCCGGATCCTCGACGCGTCCGCGGCGAAGATGGGGATTGACAAGCTGGGCTACGAGCCTGAGCAGAAAGAACTTTTCCTGGATGCGATTCACAAGCCCTATGGCATGACGCTGGTAACCGGCCCGACCGGCAGCGGCAAGACCGTATCGCTTTACACGGCGCTCAACATCCTCAACACGGAGGCGCGCAACATCTCGACCGCGGAAGATCCGGTGGAGATCCGCCTGGCGGGCATCAACCAGGTCCAGCAGAATACCAAGCAGGGCATGACCTTTGCGGCCGCCCTGCGCTCGTTCCTGCGCCAGGATCCGGACATCATCATGGTCGGGGAGATCCGCGACCTGGAAACGGCGGAGATTGCGATCAAGGCCGCCCAGACGGGCCATATGGTGCTCTCCACGCTGCACACAAACGATGCCCCGCAGACCATCGCGCGCCTGATGAACATGGGCATTGCGCCGTTCAACATCACCTCGTCGGTCACGCTGGTCATCGCCCAGCGACTCGGGCGTCGGCTGCACGATTGCAAGGCGCAGAGCGAACTTCCGCGGGAAGCGTTGTTGAAGGAAGGGTTCCGGGAAGACGAGCTGGACGAGTTGGTGGTCTACGAGCCGGTCGGGTGCTCCGGGTGCAACGAGGGCTACAAGGGCCGTGTCGGCATCTACCAGGTCATGCCGATGTCGGAGGCGATCCAGAAGATCGTGCTTGCCGGCGGCAATGCGCTACAGATCGCTGAAGTAGCCGAGAAAGAGGGTATCAATGACCTTTTCCAATCCGCCTTGAACAAGGTCCGGGAAGGGATCACCGGCCTGGCGGAAATCAATCGAGTTACGGTGGACTGATATGGCGACCAAAGCGGCAGAACTCCCGGTTTTCGTCTGGGAAGGTACCGACAAGCGGGGCACGAAGCTCAAGGGCGAGGCACCCGCCAAGAATGCCAACATGGTCAAGGCGGACCTGCGCCGTCAGGGGATCAATCCGACCAAGGTCAAGAAGAAGGCCAAGCCCCTCTTCGGCGCTGCCGGCCAGAAGATCACGCCTCAGGATATTGCCGTCTTCAGCCGCCAGATGGCCACGATGATGATGGCCGGCGTGCCGCTGGTTTCGGCCTTCGACATCATCGCCGGGGGTCACAACAACCCGCGCATGAAGGACATGATCACCGATGTAAAGAATTCGATCGAATCGGGATCGACGCTCAGCGAAGCGCTCGAAAAACACCCGTTGTATTTCGACGAGTTGTACATCAACCTGGTGCGCGCCGGCGAGTCAGCCGGTGTACTCGACACGCTGCTCGACGAGATCGCGACCTACAAGGAGCGGATCGAGGAGATCAAGGGCAAGATCAAGAAGGCCTTGTTCTATCCGGCTGCCGTCGTCGCCGTGGCCATTCTCGTTTCCGCCATCCTGCTCGTCTACGTGGTTCCGCAGTTCGAGTCGATCTTCGAGAGTTTCGGCGGCGATCTTCCCGCGTTCACCCGGATGCTGGTCGACGCGTCCGACTGGATGCAATCGAACGGCTTCCTGCTGGTCATTGCTCTCGGTTTCGGCATCTGGGGCATCGTTCAGGCCAAGAAGCGATCACGAAAGTTCGCTCATTTCATTGACCGCATGTCGCTGAAGCTGCCGATCATCGGCGGGATTCTCCATAACTCCGCCATTTCCCGGTTTGCCCGGACGCTGGCCACGACCTTTGCCGCCGGGGTCCCGCTGGTGGACGCCCTCGAAACGGTATCCGGCGCAACAGGTAACGTGGTCTACGGCGACGCGGTGAAGCGAATCCGGGAAGACGTTTCGGTCGGCCACCAGCTGCAACTGGCGATGCGACAGGTGGATCTGTTCCCGCACATGGTGATCCAGATGACCGCCATCGGCGAGGAATCCGGCGCGCTGGACCAGATGTTGAACAAGGTGGCCGAGTTCTACGAAACCGAAGTCAACAATGCCGTTGATGCGCTCAGCAGTCTCCTCGAACCGATCATCATGGTGATCATCGGTGTCGTGGTAGGCGGCATGGTGGTCGGGATGTATCTGCCGATCTTCAAGATGGCCGCTACTTTCTAAGACGATTCCTTGCTCGCCGTCAACCAGCCAGTGCTGCTGGCCCTGGCCACGCTTGTTGGCCTGGCCGGCGGCAGCTTCCTGAACGTCGTCATTCTCCGGCTGCCCCGCCGACTGCATTTCGAGTGGCGCCAGCAATGCAACGAGCTCCTCGAGCAGAAGGAGCTGGCCCTGGAACCGCCGCCGGATCTCGTATTCACGCCAAGTCACTGCCCCCAGTGCAAGAAACGCATCCGCTGGTACGAGAACATCCCGGTATTGAGCTGGCTGGTTCTGCGGGGACGTTGCTCCGGTTGCGGAAAGTCCATCTCGTTCCAGTATCCGGTCGTCGAGCTGATTACCGGCGTCCTGACGGTCTTCCTGATCGCACACTATGGCCTGACCACGTCGGGCATCGCTGCGGTCGCGCTGACCTGGGGACTGATCGCCTTGTCCGGGATCGATCTGCGGGAGCAGCTGCTGCCGGACGTAATCATCTTCCCCCTGCTCTGGCTCGGCCTGTTGCTGAACACCCAGGCCATGTTCACCGACCTCAGCAGCGCCGTCATCGGCGCCGTTGCCGGATACATGTCCCTGTGGATCGTGTTTCAACTCTTCCGCCTGCTTACCGGCAAGGAGGGTATGGGATACGGGGATTTCAAGCTGCTTGCGATGTTCGGCGCCTGGTTCGGCTGGCAGATGCTCCCGCTGATCGTGGTCCTGTCGTCCTTCGTCGGTGCCGTGGTCGGCATCATGCTGGTCGTGCTGCGTGGACGGGACCGCAACATTCCGATCCCCTTCGGCCCGTACCTGGCCGCCGCAGGGTGGATTGCCATGGTGTGGGGGGACCAGCTGCTGGCTGGCTACCTCGGTGTCAGCGGAATCGGCTGACCGGCTGCCGCTCCTGGTCGGCCTGACCGGCGGGGTCGCAACGGGCAAGTCCACCGTCTCCGAGCTGTTTGCCCAGCGTGGCGTCCCGGTCATTGACGCGGACGTGATCGCCCGAGAGCTGGTGGAACCGGGTGAGGCGGCGCTTGCCGAGATCGTTACTGAGTTCGGTGAGCACGTCCTCGATGCGGACGGCCGACTCGATCGCGGTCGCATGCGCCGGGTCGTCTTTGCCAACCCCAGGCGGCGAAAACGTCTGGAGCAGATTCTCCATCCCCTGGTCCGCGAGCGGATGTTCCGGAAGGCCCGCGAGGTCTCGCATCCCTATTGCATCCTGGCCGTGCCCCTCCTCATTGAAGGCGGCCTCCATGACACCGTCGATCGGATACTGGTGATCGACGTGCCGGTGGCGATCCAGCGGGAGCGCCTGGCCAGACGCGACGGTAGCCGGCCGGAGCAGATCGAAGCAATGCTGGCCGCACAGGTGGATCGCGCAACGCGCCTGAACCACGCAGATGACGTCATCGACAACTCCGGACCGTTGGAAGCACTGGATCCTGAGGTCGACCGCCTCGATGCGAAATATCGGAAGGAGGCAACGCTCAGAGGTCGGTCAGCAGGCGAATGAGCGGCCGATCGGCTGCCGGCATCGGCAGGTCGGCGAGCGCCACCGGCTCGAGCCAACGCAGCGGCTGACCTTCGAGCGGCCGCACTTCCCCCGCGTAACGGACAACCGTCCAGACATCGAGCTGGACATGCTGGGTGGGATAGCGATGGTTTACGCGGACCATCGGCTCCGCGTGCTGCACCTCGACGCCGAGTTCCTCGCGCAGCTCCCGGGTCAGGGCATCGAGGGCCGCTTCGCCGGGCTCGACCTTGCCTCCCGGGAATTCCCACAGCCCGCCTTGATGGGTGCCGGGGGCACGCTGCTGGACCAGAATACGGTCCTCAGCGTCCCGAAGAATGCCGGCCGCGACCAGTACGGGCATTGAAATCCGGGTATTGGCCTAGGTCAGCCGGCCGTGGCAGTGCTTGTACTTCTTGCCCGATCCGCAGGGGCAGGGGTCGTTGCGTCCGACCTTGCGGCCTTCACGGACATAGGGCTGGTGCGTCTCAGCTCCCTGCTCGGCGGTCGCCGTTGCCGTGCCGCCACCACCGGCGGCAGCCGCATCCGGATGCTGGAATTGCATGTTCGATGAACCCCGGCGCTGCTGGTCGACCGCCTCCACGTCCTCCGGTGCCTGAACGCGCACGCGCGCGAGAATCTTGATCACCTCGTGACGGATCCGCTCGAGCAGTTCCTCGAACATCTCGAACGATTCGCGCTTGTACTCCTGCTTGGGCTGACGCTGGGCATAGCCGCGCAGGTGAATGCCCTGACGCAGATAATCCATGTTGGCCAGGTGGTCCTTCCAGAGCTGGTCCAGCACGTGCAGCATGACCGCCTTTTCGAAATTGCGCATGACCTCGGTGCCGGTCATCGCTTCCTTTTCCTTGAAGAAGTCATCCATGGCCGCATGGATCTTCTCGCGCAGCCCTTCTTCGTTCAGCGTCTCGTCTTCCTTGAGCCACTCCTCGACCGGGACCTCGGCACCGAACTCGCCCTCCAGGGCCTTCTCCAGGCCCTTAGCATCCCACTGTTCGTCGATGCTGCCGGGCGGAATATAGGTACTGATCACGTCCTGGATCACGTCGTGGCGGACGTCGAGAATCGTCTCGTGAATGTCGTCCGCCTCCATCAGGTGATCCCGCTGCTCGTAGATGACCTTGCGCTGATCGTTGGCGACATCATCAAAATCCAGCAGGTGTTTCCGGATGTCGAAGTTGTGGGCCTCGACCTTCCGCTGAGCATTCTCGATGGCCTTGGTGACCCAGGGGTGTTCGATGGCCTCGTCGTCTTCCATGCCGAAGCGCTGCATCATCGCTGAGACGCGCTCCGAGGCGAAGATCCGCATGAGGTTGTCGTCCAGCGACAGATAGAAGCGGCTCGAGCCCGGGTCTCCCTGACGGCCTGAGCGGCCCCGCAGCTGATTGTCGATGCGACGGGACTCGTGACGTTCCGTACCGATGATGCGCAGCCCGCCCGCGTCGATGACCGCCTGGTGGCGCTCCTGCCAATCCTCGCGCACTTTCTGGCGTTCTGCCTCGGTCGCGTTTTCACCCAGCTCGGCCAGCTCCGCTTCGAGGTTGCCGCCCAGCACGATGTCGGTTCCGCGCCCGGCCATGTTGGTCGCGATCGTCACGGCGCCCGGGCTTCCGGCCTGGGCGACGATCTGGGCTTCTCGCGCGTGCTGCTTGGCGTTCAGGACCTCATGCTTGATCTTCTCCTTGCGGAGGGCATTCGAGATCAGCTCCGACGCCTCGATGGAGGTGGTGCCGACGAGCACGGGTTGCTGCCGCTCTCGACAGTCCCGGATGTCCTCGATGATGGCATTGAACTTGGATTTCTGGTTCAGATAGACCAGGTCACCCTGATCGTCGCGGATCATCGGCTTGTGCGTCGGGATGACCACCACTTCCAGGCCGTAGATCGTCTGGAACTCGTAGGCCTCCGTGTCCGCCGTGCCGGTCATCCCCGACAGCTTGTCGTAGGTCCGGAAGTAGTTCTGAAAGGTAATCGAAGCCAGGGTCTGGTTCTCGCGCTGGATGGGCACGCCCTCCTTCGCTTCGATGGCCTGGTGCAGACCGTCCGACCAGCGCCGGCCGGGCATGGTCCGCCCGGTGAATTCGTCGACGATGACGACCTCGCCCTCCTTGACGATGTAGTCGACGTCTTTCTTGAACAGGGCATGCGCCCGGATCGCCGCAGTCAGGTGGTGAACCAGCGCCAGGTACTGGGGATCGAAGAGACTTTCCCCTTCCTTGATCAGGCCCTGTCGGAGACACAGGCGCTCGATATGCTCCATCCCCTCTTCCGTGAGGTAGATCTGCTTCTGTTTCTCGTCGACCGAGTAATCGCCAGGCCCGTCATCCTCTTCCTGACGAGCCAGTTCGGGCACCAGCTTGTTCACCTGCACGTAGAGATGAGGCGATTCGTCAGCCGGCCCGGAAATAATCAGCGGTGTTCTGGCCTCGTCGATCAGGATCGAGTCGACCTCGTCGACAATGGCGAAGTGACGCCCACGCTGGACCCGGTCCTGGCGCGAGAATGCCATGTTGTCGCGCAGATAGTCGAAACCGAACTCGTTGTTGGTACCGTAGGTGATATCGGCGCCATAGGCGGCCCGTTTGGCCGCCGGCGGCATGTCGGGAACGGCCGCGCCGACGGTCATCCCCAGCGCCTTGTAGACAGGCCCCATCCATTGCGCGTCACGCTTCGCCAGGTAGTCGTTCACGGTCACGATGTGAACACCGTTGCCGGTCAGCGCGTTCAGGTAGGCGGGGAGTGTCGCGACCAGGGTCTTGCCCTCACCCGTGCGCATCTCGGCGATCTTGCCGTGGTGCAGGACGATGCCGCCGATGAGCTGGACGTCGAAGGGGCGCATTCCCACGTTCCTTCTGGCGGCTTCACGAACGGTAGCGAAGGCCTCCGGCAGCAACTCGTCGAGGGTCTCGCCATCGGCCAGGCGCTGCTTGAACTCGTCGGTGCGGCTTGCCAGCTGCTCGTCGGTAAGTTTCTCGATCTCCGCTTCGAGCGCATTGATCTGATCGACGGTCTTGTACATCCGCTTGACGAGACGATCGTTGCGGCTGCCAAAGACCTTTGTAAAAAGACTGTTCAGCATGATGTGAAAAACTCTAGCAGGGTCAAGCAGGGCCTCACGGATTTAACCGGTGCACCTGACCTAACGAGGTGAGGGCGGGACCTTCATGAAACAAGCCCGCCGCCCCCCGGGAAGGACGAATCAAGGCGGTATCGGCCGTTCGGCTATCCGCGGATCCGGGACACCATCTGCATCGGATCGATGCGTCGACCTTCATACCAGACTTCGAAGTGAACGTGGACGCCGGTGGCCCGTCCCGTGGCGCCCATCTTCGCGATCCGGTCTCCGGCGCGTACGCGATCACCCAGTTTGACGAGATTTTCCTCGTTGTGGGCGTAACGGGTGACATAGCCGTTGCCATGGTCGATGTCGATCATGTTGCCGTACTGGTAGTGTTTTCCGGCGGCGATGACCACACCGTCGGCAACGGCCAGCACTTCCGCCCCTTTGCGGCCGGAGAAGTCGACGCCCGGATGATAGTCCGGTTCGCCGGTGAAGGGGTCTACCCGGGAACCGAACCGGGATGCGAGCCATCCCGAATCGACCGGACGCCCGGCCGGCTCAAGGGATTCATCGAGCTCACGGTCCGAGATCAGCTGCTCGAGGATTCCCAGATCCCGTTCCTGGCGTTCCAGGTGGGATTCCAGGGTGAGCAGTTCGACCGCCAGATCAAAAGGCTCGGCCTCCGCCGCCGCTGCCATTTCCGGTCCACCCATGGCGGGCGGGCCATCAAAATCGAATTCGCCGTCGTCCATCTGACCGATCTTGGTCAGCCGTTCACCCAGCGCGTCGATCCGCGCCGACCGGGCCTGGAGATCGCCAAGTCGCAAAGCAAGCGCATTGAGCTGCCGATCGTTTTCCTGGCGGAGTTCGTGGATTCGATCAGCCTGATGCGAGAGTTCGGACTTGAGCGCCTGGACCGTTCCCAGCGCCGTTCTCCGGGCTTCCCCGAATTCGTCGCCGAGCACATAGCCCAGACTTCCTACGATCCCGAGCAGGATCATGATCGAGGCGGCCACAAGACCGTACAAACGACGCGCCGACAGGCTCAGGCGCAGTGGTTTGCGGCGTACATCGCGGACGATGATAATGTTCATATGGCTCGTCGCTCTTGTTCCGGCTCGAATCCCGAGAGTGTTGCCGGCGTTGCATCCGGCGATGCTTCATTGGCTCACTTCGCCAAGCGGGCCGCCCAGCTGGCGGCGCTGAAAAATGCCCTGTGGCCGCACCTCCCGGAGGACGTCCGGCCGCATTGCGATCTTGCCAATTATCGGGATTCCACCCTTATTCTGACCGCAGATTCCTCCGTCTGGGCGACGCGGCTACGGCACACAAGCTCCCGGATTTTACACATCGCCCGGAGCAACTTCAAAATTCCAGTCCAATCCATCGAGGTCCAGGTTCGGCCTCGCGAGCAGGCCAGGGCGCCTGAGCGTCACCCACGGTCATTGAGCAAGAGCGCATCCGACAGTCTTTCCCGTGCCGCACAGGCATGTCCCGATGAGCAGCTCAGGGCGGCGTTTCAGCGGCTGGCGGAAAAGTCGGAAAACAAGCCCTGACCGGGCCTGACTCGGCCCGGCGTCAGACAGCCTGCGCCGGGTGAGCGTAGGAAATGGGCGCGGTTCGCTCGTCCTCGAAGATCACCTCTTCCCAGCAGTCCTTCCGCTCGAGCAGGGTCCGGAGCAGCTGGTTGTTGAGGGCATGACCCGATTTGTGGCCGCAAAAAGCGCCGATCAGACTGTGACCCAGCAGGTAGAGATCGCCAATGGCGTCCAGGATCTTGTGCTTGACGAACTCGTCTTCATAGCGCAAGCCGTCTTCGTTGAGGATCCGGTAGTCGTCAAGAACGATCGCATTGTCCATGCTGCCGCCGAGAACCAGGTTCCGGTCGCGCAGCATTTCGATATCCCGCATGAATCCGAAGGTCCGCGCCCGAGCCACTTCCTTGACGAAAGAAGTCGTCGAGAAGTCGATTTCCGCGGCATTCGAGTGGGTACGGAATACGGGGTGATCAAAATCGATGGAGAAACGCACCTTGAAGCCGTCATAGGGTTCAAAGCGAGCCGTCTTGTCGCCGTCGGTCACCTCCACCGGACGGGTGATCCGAATGAACCGCTTGGGCACATTCTGCTCTTCGATACCGGCCGACTGGATGAGGAACACGAACGGACCCGCGCTGCCGTCCATGATCGGTACCTCGGACGCGCTAAGGTCGATGTAGGCGTTATCGATCCCCAGCCCCGCCATCGCCGACAGGAGATGTTCGATCGTGGAAATCCTGGCATTGCCGCGGGTCAACGTCGTGGAAAGACTGGTATCACCGACGTTGTTCGGGCAGGCAGGAATCTCGACCACCGGATCGAGGTCGACGCGGCGGAAGATTATACCCGTGTTGGGTGCAGCAGGACGCAGCGTGAGGAGCACCTTCTGGCCGGTATGGATACCGACGCCGGTTGCACGTATCACGTTCTTGAGTGTCCGCTGTCTTATCATTATCTGGCCCACCCGAAAGAGAAATTTATACAGGCGTTTGAGGAAAACCGCGCCGATACTATCACACGCTTCCTCGCCAGGAAAGCATTTCGGTGAGAAAAAACAACAACCTGTTGTGTTTTTACAACAGAGGGGCGGGCAGGCTGCCGCCGCCGGGCTGCGGCGGAGAGAAGCGGTGCGGAATCACCGCAGCCCGGACTGGGTAGTCAGCAAGCCTGGCCCGCCTGGGCCTCCCGTCGCGATACATGGACGGATCGCGGGCAACCCTGCGCCCACAGGAGCGCTTTCGTAGCCATCGGTTCAGTCCGCCTGCCGCCGCAGAAAAGCCGGGATATCGAGATAATCCAGCTGCTCTTCGGTACGCGGCTTGCTCTCGGCGACCTCCTCGCGTGGCTCCGGTTTGCGCGTCTCCTGCGCTTCCTCGGCATAATCGACGCCGCCTGTCGTCGCGTTGCGTACCAGCCGCATCGGCTTTTCCTCCTTGACCGCAGCCTCCCGATTGAGGCCGGTGGCGACGACCGTCACCCGGAGTTCATCGCCCAGGTCCTCCTCGATCACCGTGCCGACCACCACCGTGGCATCCTCCGATGCGAATTCGCTGACGGTGCGACCCACTTCCTCGAACTCGCGCATGGACAGGGTCATTCCGGCGGTGATGTTGACCAGGATGCCGCAGGCGCCCGACAGGTTGACGTCTTCCAGCAGCGGGCTGCCGATGGCCGCTTCCGCGGCAACGATGGCCCGATCGTCCCCCTTGGCGACACCGGTCCCCATCATCGCCATGCCCATCTCGGACATCACGGTCCGGACGTCGGCGAAATCGACGTTGATCAGGCCGGGACGGGTAATGAGGTCGGCAATCCCCTGAACGGCACCCAGCAGCACGTCATTGGCCGTCGAAAAGGCATTCAGGAGGGTGACCTCGCCGCCGAGAACGCTGAGCAGCTTCTCGTTGGGGATGGTGATCAGCGAATCGACGAAGCGGCTGAGCTCATCGATGCCCTGCACCGCGACGCCCATCCGGCGACGACCCTCGAAGGGGAACGGCTTGGTGACGACGGCCACCGTCAGAATTCCCATCTCCTTGGCGAGGTTGGCGACAACGGGTGCCGCACCGGTGCCGGTACCGCCACCCATGCCGGCGGTGATGAAAACCATGTCCGCCCCCTCCAGGACCTCCATGATCTGCTCGCGATCCTCGAGGGCGGCCTGGCGCCCGACTTCCGGGTTGGCGCCGGCGCCCAGCCCCTTGGTGACGTTGGAACCGATCTGCAGCGTCGTCGGAGCCGTCAGGCTCTTCAACGCCTGGGCATCCGTGTTGGCGCAGATGAAATCCACGCCTTCGATTTCTGCGGCAAGCATCTGGCGTACGGCGTTACCGCCTCCGCCACCGATACCGATTACCTTGATCACAGCGCTCTGGCTGTAGCTGTCCATCAACTCAAACATTGCTTCTCTCCAGTTTTACTTGATTGCCATTCCGGTTCCGCTCCCGGAATGTCCGCGTGCCGGGCACGCTAGTCAGGCGTTCGGGCGTCCTGCCGCGAGCGCCGAATTTCAGAACTCCCCGCGAAACCATCCCTTGATCCGCTCCCATAATCCGCCCAGCGCGACCCGGGGTCCTGCGACCCCAGCCGTCTCGCCGGCCCGCGCGCCGAACAGCAGCAGACCCACCCCGGTGGAATGGATCTGGTTGTTCACCACGTCGGAAAGTCCCGTGACGTACTGCGGGGCACCGATGCGCACCGGCATGTGGAACACCTCCTCGGCCAGTTCCACGACCCCTTCCATCTTGGCCGCACCCCCGGTCAGAACAATGCCCGCGGCGATCATGTCTTCGTAGCCCGAGCGACGCAGCTCAGCCTGGACCAGGCTGAACAGTTCCTCGTAGCGGGGCTCGACCACCTCGGCCAGGGTCTGCCGGGCAAGCCGCCTCGGCGGACGATCGCCCACACTGGGCACCTGGATCGTCTCGTCCGCCGAGGCCAGTTGCCGCAGGGCGCAGGCATATTTGATCTTGATTTCTTCGGCGTACTGCGTGGGTGTTCGCAGCGCGACCGCAATGTCGTTGGTTACCTGGTCTCCGGCAATCGGGATCACTGCGGTGTGGCGAATCGCGCCCTGGGTAAAGACGGCGATGTCCGTGGTCCCCGCTCCCATGTCAACCAGGCAGATGCCTAGCTCTTTCTCGTCCTCCGTCAGCACCGCGTAGCTGGAGGCCAACTGCTGAAGGATCAGGTCGTCCACGGCCAGCCCACAGCGGGCCACGCATTTGCCGATGTTCTGGGCGGCACTCGCCGCGCAGGTCACCACGTGCACCTTGGCCTCGAGGCGAACGCCGGACATGCCCACCGGATGGCGAATGCCGTCCTGGCCATCGATGATGTATTCCTGCGGCAGGACGTGCAGGATTCGCTGATCGGCGGGAACGGCCACCGCTCGGGCGGCATCGAGGACCCGGTCCACATCGCCTTCCAGGACCTCACGATCCTTGATCGCCACGATCCCGTGCGAGTTGAGACTCTCGATATGGCTCCCGGCAATGCCTGCGAAGACGGACTGGATCTCGCAGCCGGCCATCAGCTCGGCCTCTTCCACGGCCCGCTGGATCGACTGGACCGTGGACTCGATGTCCACCACGACGCCGCGCTTGATGCCGCGCGAGGCATGCGATCCGATGCCGACCACATCGACTTCGCCGTCCTCACCGACTTCGCCGACGATCGCGACGACCTTGGATGTCCCGATATCCAGGCCGACGATCAGCTGATTGTCTCCACGTGCGCCCATCATCGTCATTCCATGCCCACCACGCTCAAGCCCGGTTCTGCCGACTCACGCCAGCGCACGGCGAAACCATGGCCGTAGCGCAGGTCGACCCGTCTCAGGAGGGTCTTGGGATCGCCCCCGAGTTCACGCAGAGCCGCCACGAAGCGCTCCACGCGAGGAAGCGGCTGGTCGCTCCCGAGCATCAGTTCCACTCCACCGGCCAGTTCCGCATGCCAGGCGCCGCGCGGCGAACGCTCCAGGCGCGCAACTTCCAGACCCGTGCCGGCGAGGCGATCCTGCAGGGCCCGATAGAAAACGACCACTTCGGGTGCCGCCTCGTCCGGACCGTTCAGCACCGGCAAGCCCCCCATCAGCGCCGTACCGTCCACGCTGAACAGGTGCCCGGTATCGCTGACCAGCCGGTCACCGCCCCAGCGGGCGAGGGGGCGATGTTCGGTGACGTCGATCACAACCGTGTCCGGCCAGCGCTTGACGACCATGGCGTTCTGCACCCACGGCACCTGCTCGACGGCCGCCTTGACCCGCAGCGGATCGACCGCGAAGAAACCGTCGACCAGGTGCAGGGCAGCGGCGCTGCGAACCTGCTCGGCGCTGACCCGCTGGAAAGCGCCGTTGACCTCGACCCAGCGGATCGCCAGGGCGTCGACCCGCATCACCCGGCCTACGCCCGCGAGTACGAGCAGCCCGATTGCCAGGAGGGCCGCCGCAGCAGCCCAGCGAAGCGTTTTTTGCCACAGGGCCAGCTGGGCGCTCATCGTTTCACCTCGTCAAAGCTGGTTTCGAGTATGGCCAGGCAGAGATCATCGAAGCTGATACCCGCAGCCGCAGCGGCCTTGGGGACCAGGCTGTGCGAGGTCATGCCCGGAGTGGTGTTGGCCTCCAGGAGATAGAAGCGCCGGTCCGATCCGCGGATGAAGTCGATCCGGCCCCATCCCGAGCATTCCAGCGCCCTGAAAGCCGCCAGGGCCGTAGCCTGGAGCATCGCCTCCTCGTTGCTGCTCAGGCCGCTGGGGCAGAAGTAGCCGGTCGCGTCGTCCTCGTACTTGGCGGTGTAGTCATAGAAGGCACGGGCAGGCTGGATGCGGACCACCGGAAGCGCTTTTCCGGCCAATACCCCGACGGTGTATTCCGCGCCTTCGATGAAGGATTCCAGCATCACCTCGGTTTCATGGCGCTGGGCAAGTTCGAAGGCCGTGGACAACTCATCGGCATCGGCCACCATGGAAATCCCCACGCTGGATCCCTCCGACGGCGGCTTGCAGACCAGGGGAAAACCCAGCTCCTCGGCTGCGCGAGCCGCTGCCTCCTCACTCACGACCAGCGCAAACTGCGGCGTGAGCAGGCCACACTGCAGCCAGATCCGCTTGGCCTGCGCCTTGTGCATGGAAAGCGCGGAGCCGAGAACGCCGGCGCCGGTGAAGGGTACGCCCAGGGCCCGCATTGCGCCCTGGAGAACGCCGTCCTCGCCGCCGCGGCCGTGCAACAGGTTGAACACCCGGTCACCGCGTTGTTGTCCGACTGCCGCGATCAATTCCGCCAGGCCGTCGATGGGCTCCACGTCCACATCCTGACGCTGCAGCGCTGCGAGAACCTGGCTGCCGCCGTCCAGGGACACCTCGCGCTCGCTGCCGTCGCCACCCATTACGAGGAGGACCCGGCCGTAATCTTCCGGCGCACGGAGACTCATGTTCCGGCCTCCTCGCGCAGCCCGGCCACGAAATCCGCGGCCACGGGACCAACATCGCCGGCGCCCAGGAACAGCAGCACGTCTCCGTCGTTCAACACGTCCGGCAGGACTTCGATCGCTTCCCGTGGATGCGCCGCGAAGATCGGGTCGATCCGCTTGCGCGCCCGCACGGCGCGACAGATGGCGCGGCCGTCGGCGCCCGGGATCGGCTCTTCGCCGGCCGGGTACACGTCCGTGACCAGGAGCACGTCGACCGTCGCCAGCACACGGACGAAGTCATCCAGCAGGCGGTGGGTCCGGGTATACCGATGGGGCTGGAAGAGCACCACGAGGCGACGATCCGGCCAAGCGCCGCGAGCCGCATCGAGGGTCGCCTCCAGCTCGGTCGGGTGATGAGCATAGTCGTCCATCACCGTCACGTGCGCATCGCCGACGCCCAGTTCGCCGTGAACATTGAAACGGCGCCCGATGCCCTCGAAGGTCCCTAGACCCACCCTGATGGCTTCCATGGACAGCCCGAGGTCGTGCGCCACGGCCACCGCCGCCAGCGCATTGCGCACGTTGTGAACGCCGGGGAGGTTCAGGCTCATCGCCGCGCCTTCCTTGCTGCCGGGAAGCCACAGCTCGAAGTGCATGGTGTAGCCTTCCTGGCGCACCCCGGTCGCCCGGACATCCGCATCCTCGGAAAGCCCGTAGGTGATCACGTTCCGGTGAATCTCCGGGAGCATGGCCTCCAGATGGGGATCGTCGCGGCAAATGACGGCCAGCCCGTAGAACGGAAGGTGGTGCAGGAACTCCTGGAAAGCCTGGAGCAACCGCTCGAAATCGCCCTCGAAGCTTTCCAGGTGATCCTGGTCGATATTGGTGACCACCGCAACGGCGGGCTGCAGCAGCAGAAAGGAGCCATCGCTCTCATCGGCCTCTGCGACCAGGAATCGGCCCTCGCCCAGCCGAGCGTTGCTCCCCAGGGCGTTCAGCAGACCGCCGATGACGAAGGTCGGATCGAGCCCGCCTTCGGCCAGCACTGCGGCAACCAGTGAGGTCGTGGTGGTCTTGCCGTGAGTGCCGGCAACAGCGATACCCTCCCGGAAACGCATCAACTCACCGAGCATCTCGGCTCGCGGCACCACCGGAATCCGTCGCTCCCCGGCGGCGACCACTTCCGGGTTGTCGTCCGCGACCGCACTGGAGGCCACGACAACCTGTGCGTCATCCACGTTCTCGGCGGAATGCCCCTCACAGATACGCGCGCCCAGGCGTTCAAGACGCTCGACGGTCCCGGTGCGAGCAAGGTCCGAGCCGCTCACCTGGTAGCCCAGGTTGATCATCACTTCCGCGATGCCGGACATGCCGGCACCGCCGATCCCGATGAAATGAACGTTCTGGAAGCGGCGCATCCGGCTGTCGTTCATGCCGCCACCTCCAGGCAAGCATCCGCCGCGTTTCGGGCAGCATCGGGCGTTGCCAGTTCCCGCGCCGCCTGCGCCATCGCAACAAGGCGCGAGCGGTCGGCCAGCAGTTCCGTCAGACGTCCGGTCAGGCGCGCTTCGGTCAGGTCGGCTTCGGGGACGATCTCGGCAGCCCCGGCATCGGCAAGAAACTCGGCGTTGCGGGTCTGGTGATCGTCAACGGCGTAGGGAAAAG
This sequence comes from Lysobacterales bacterium, assembly GCA_033722075.1. Classification (GTDB taxonomy): domain Bacteria; phylum Pseudomonadota; class Gammaproteobacteria; order Xanthomonadales; family SZUA-38; genus JAWVZU01. Next base: position 48,948 of record JAWVZU010000002.1, on the reverse strand, counting down.
GCACCAGGATGGCGCCGATTCCGACCGCCGCCAGTTCGGCAACCGTCAGCGCGCCGGCACGCGCCACGACCAGGTCTGCCTGGCGATAGGCGTCGGCCATGGCGTCGATGAATGCCACGACATCCGCTTCCACACCGGCCTCGGCATAGGCTTTCCTGGCACGCTCCAGATGGACTTTGCCCACCTGGTGGCAGACGGCCGGCGGCTGAGCCATGCCGGCGAGCGCCTTCGGCAGAATCTCGTTGAGCCGCAGAGCTCCCTGGCTCCCGCCCAGCACCAGGAGGCGAGCCTTCTCCGACCTGCCGAACCGCCGCTCCGGCGGCTCCACCTGGTAGATCTCTTCGCGCACCGGGTTTCCGATGTAGACCGCGCCAAGGGCCTCGGGAAAGGCATCGGGGAACCCGGACAGCACGATCCGGGCGAGCCGTGCGAGGAGCCGATTGGTCAACCCGGGAATGCGATTCTGTTCGTGGATCACCAGCGGCCGGCGCAGCAGCCACGCGGCCAGACCACCCGGCCCCGCCGCAAACCCTCCCATCCCGAGCACCGTTCGCGGCGCCAGCCGGCGCACCACGCCGATCGCCTGGAACATCGCCCGCAGGAGGATCAGGGGCAGCAGGAGCCGGGCCACCAGCCGTTGGCCGCGCAGGCGACGCGCGTCGATCGGGTAGAAGGGAATGCCATAGCGCGGAATGAGTTCGGCCTCCATCCCGCTCGCAGCGCCCATCCACGCGACCGGGACGGAGCGACGCTGGAGTTCCTGCGCCACAGCGAGCCCGGGGAAGATGTGCCCCCCCGTTCCGCCGGCCATGATCAGCACGGGACCGGTCATGGATTGCTCGCCTCCGCCGCCTCGTCGGGCGGCCGGGCCAGGTCGGTTTCCGCCGCGGCTCGCAGCAGCAGACCGATCGCCAGACCGGTCATCATGACGCTGCTCCCGCCGGAGCTGATCAGGGGGAGCGTCAACCCCTTGGTCGGCAGGACACCGAGGTTCACCCCGACGCTGATCAGCACCTGCAGACCGATCAGCGTGGAGATACCGAAGCTCAGGAAGGCCGCAAACGGGTGCCCCTGGTTCAGGGCATGCATGGAGACCACCAGCCCGCGGCCGATCAGCGTCGCAAACAGGGCCAGGAGGACGACCAGCCCGATGAATCCGAGTTCTTCCGCAAGAACCGCGACGATGAAGTCCGTATGCGCTTCGGGGAGATAGAACAGCTTCTGGACACTGCCGCCAAGTCCCACGCCGAACCACTCTCCCCGCCCCACGGCGATCAGCGCCTGGGTCAGCTGGAACCCCTCGTTGAAGGGGTCGGCCCAGGGATCCAGGAAACTGCGCAGGCGACGCAGACGATAGGACTCCGACAGCGCGACCCACAGCATTACCGGTAGCGCCAGGAGAGCCAGCGCAGACAGGTCCCGAAACCGCGCTCCGGCAATCCACAGGATGCCGCCGGTCACGCCGATGATCAGGACCGCGCCACCAAAGTCCGGCTGCGCCAGAAGCAGCACGGCGAGAATGGCGGCCGCAACGCAGGGCGCGACCAAGCCCCGCAGGCTGGTACAGATCTTCTCGTGGTGTTTGACTGCGTAGCCGGACAGGAAAATGATGAACAGGATCTTCACCGCTTCGACCACCTGGAACTGCATCACGCCCAGGTCGATCCAGCGGGCACTGCCGTTGATGCGCTGACCCAGACCCGGCACGAACACCAGGAGCAGCATGGCGACGACCAGGGGCAGCAGCAGCGGGCTGGCGCGCTCGAGGTTCTCCAGCGGGATGCGCACCGCCGCCCAGGCCAGTCCGAGGCCCAGAGTCAGGGCCACGGCGTGTTTCATGGCGAAATAGGCCAGCGGCAGATCGTTCTTTTCGGCAATGGCCACGGAGGCCGAAGCGACCATGATCAGACCGAGCACGGCAAGGGCGATCGCGCTGCTCAGCAACACCGGGTCGATGCGCAGGTCGATCTTCTGAGGGGTTTTGCGTCGCGCCTGGACCATCAGCGCACCTTCAGGGTGGCCAGACCGACCAGCACCAGGACGACGGTGATGATCCAGAAGCGCACGATGACCCGTGGCTCCGGCCACCCCTTGAGCTCGAAGTGATGGTGGATGGGCGCCATGCGGAAGATCCGCTTGCCGGTGAGCTTGTAGGAGGCCACCTGAAGGATCACCGAGACGGTCTCCATGACGAACACGCCGCCCATGATGAACAGGACAAGCTCCTGGCGGACGATCACCGCGATGGTGCCCAGGGCGGCGCCCATGGCCAACGCACCGATATCGCCCATGAAGACCTGAGCCGGATAGGTGTTGAACCAGAGGAAACCCAGGCCGGCTCCGGCCAGGGCACCGCAGAAGATGGCCAGCTCCCCGGTTCCCGACACGTGCGGAATGCCCAGGTAGGGAGCGAAGACGGCATGGCCGGAGGCGTAGGCGAAGATGCCCAGGGCAGCGGCCACCAGCACGGTCGGCATGATCGCCAATCCGTCCAGCCCGTCCGTGAGGTTCACAGCGTTGCTGGTGCCGACGACCACGCAATAGGCCAGCGGTACGAACAGGATACCCAGCGGGATCGCCACGTCCTTGAAAAACGGCACGATCAGCTGCGTCTCGACCGGCGAGTCCGCATTCATGTACAAGTACACGGCTGCGCCCAGACCGGCGATCGACTGCAGCAGGTACTTCCAGCGAGCCGGCAGGCCCCGACTGTCCTTGAGCACGAGCTTTCGATAGTCGTCGATCCAGCCGATCACGCCGAATGCCGCGGTCACCGCGACCACCACCCAGACATACTGGTTCTTCAGGTCGGCCCAGAGGACCGTCGCCACCAGCACCGCCACCAGAATCAGCGCCCCGCCCATGGTCGGCGTACCGGCCTTGGCCAGGTGGGACTGCGGCCCATCCCGCCGAATGGGCTGACCCATCTGGTAGGCCGACAGGCGGGAAATCATCCAGGGCCCCACCAGGAGGGACAGGGCCAGCGCAGTCAGCGCACTGAGGATGGTCCGGAAGGTCACGTAGCTGAATACGTTGAAGCCGCTTTCGAACTCGCGCAGGTAATCGGCCAGGATCAAGAGCATCAGACATTCCCCCCGGTAAGCGCTTGGCTGACCTCTTCCATGCGAGAGCTGCGCGAGCCCTTGATGAGGCACACGACGCCGGATTTCAGGCGGGACTTGAGCGCTTCGATCAGCTCTTTCTTGCCGGCAAAGTGCTCGCCCCCCTCACCGAAGGCCTGCACCGCATGGTGGCTCAGCGGACCCACCCCGAACAGTCGCTCGACACCCTGGCGCCGGGCGGTCGAGCCGGCCTGGAAATGCAGCGCTTCCGCATCGGGCCCCAGTTCCGCCATGTCGCCGAGCACAAGCCAGCGCTCACCCGGATGCTCCAGCAACACGCTGATCCCGGCCGCCAGCGACGCCGGGTTGGCGTTGTAGCTGTCCTCCAGGAGCAGCCAGCCCCCCGGCTGGGGCCGTGCGTCCAGGCGCCCGCCCACGGCCACGAACTGGCTCAGGGCGTGGGCAATATCCTCCGGGGACGCGCCGGCAATCCGCGCTGCGGTCGCTGCCGCCAGGGCGTTGCGCGCATTGTGCACGCCCGGCACCTTGAGGCTCACGTCCGCCTTCCAGTCGGCGGCCCGGATCTCCAGGCGCCGCTCATCGCCATCGGCCGAGTAGGTCCCCCGGACGTCCGCCGCATTGTCGAGACCGGAGGTGGCGATGTTCCGTCCCTGCGCCAGTTCACGCCAGAAATCGGCATGGTCATCGTCGGCATTGATCACCGCCCAGCCATCCTTGGAAAGGGCCTGGAACATCTCGCCCTTGGTCGCGGCGACCTTCTGCACCGTACCCATCCCCTCGAGATGAGCGGCTGCAGCGTTCGTGACCACGCCAATGCTGGGCTTGGCCAGGCCGGCGAGATAGGCAATGTCACCGGGGCGAGCACAGCCCATCTCCACGATCGCGCCGACGTGGGTTTCGTCCAGCTCGGCGAGGGTCAGCGGAACCCCGATCTCGTTGTTGAAATTGCCCCGGTTCACCAGCCAGTGGCGGCGCAGCCCGAGGATCGCCGCCAGCATCGACTTGACGGTGGTCTTGCCATTGCTGCCGGTGACGCCGATGACTGGCAGGTCAAAGCGTTCGCGCCAGGCCCGTCCGAGATGCCCGATGCCGGCGAGCGTATCGGAAACCTGGATCTGCGAACCCTCGACACCCGTATCGGACTCGATCAGCGCGCCCGCCGCGCCGTCGGCCAGGGCGCTGCCAACGTAGCGGTGTCCATCGGTCCGCTCCCCGTGCAGGGCGACGAACAGCTGCTGCGGTTCGATCTTGCGACTGTCGATGGCCAGTCCCCGGAAGTCGGCGTCCGGTCCCAGCAGTTCCCCGTCGACCCAGGCGGCGGCCTGACTGAGTTGTCCGTGGATCATGCCGCGCCCTCCAGGACTTCCAGGGCGGCCACGCGGTCGTCGAAGGGGCGCCGCTCGGTACCGACCTCCTGGTAGGTCTCGTGCCCCTTTCCGGCGATCAGCACCAGGTCCCCGGCACCGCTCGCCCGAATCGCTTGGGCGATCGCCCGGGCGCGATCCCGCTCGACGATCGCCTCGTCGGGTCGCTGCAGCCCGGCGAGGATGTCGGCGATGATCCGGTCCCCGGACTCGGTGCGGGGATTGTCGTCGGTCACGATCAGCCGGTCCGCCAGACCCTCCACCGCGGCGGCCATCAGGGGTCGCTTGCCGCGATCCCGGTCTCCGCCGCAGCCGAAGACGCAGGAAATGCGCCGGAATCCATGTTCGCGCAGTGCGGTCAGGCATTGCTCGAGCGCGTCCGGCGTGTGGGCATAGTCGATGACGACCACCGGCTGGCCCGGCCGGGCGAGTGCGTTGACGCGCCCGGGCACCGGTTCTGCCGCCTCGATGGCTGCAGCGATGTCTGCCAGCCCCCATCCCAGGGCACCGAGGGTCGCCGCGATGGCCAGCAGGTTGTGAACATTGAAGCGCCCCAGCAGACGGGTCGCCACGCGGGTCGAGCCCAGCGGGGAGCGCAGGGTGAAGACCACGCCGGTGCCGGTGAATTGCAATTCCTCGGCCCGATAGTCACCGCCCTTCAGCCCGTATTCCACGCAGTGCACGTTCTTGCCGGTCCGCTTCCGGAATTCGTCAACCCAGGAATCATCGTGGTTCAGGATGGCAAAGCGGAGGCCTTCCCAGGCCATCAGGCGGGCTTTTGCCGCGGCGTAGCGGGCCATGCTGCCGTGATAGTCGAGATGGTCTCGCGTGAGATTGGTCCAGGCGGCCCCGGCAAATCGCACGCCGGCGACCCGATGCTGGTCAAGTGCGTGCGAGGAAACTTCCATCGCCACGCTGACCACCCCGGCATCGCGCATCGCGGCCAGTTCCCGGTGCACCGAGATCGGGTCGGGCGTCGTGTGCCGCAGCGCATGCTCACGGCCGACCGGCCCGGCACCCAGCGTACCGATGCTGCCGGACGCGGAACGGCGCTGCAGCGCACGCGCCAGCAGGTGGACGAAGGAGGTCTTGCCGTTGGTTCCGGTGACCCCGATGACGTCCATCGAGCGGCTCGGATGGCCGTAGAAGCGGCTGGCCAGTTCACCGGCATTCACGGCGAGATGGGGAATGCCTACCAACGGCACGCCCGCGGCATCGGCGCCTGCCCCATTTGCATCTCGCAGGACCGCAACGCAGCCTCGGGCCACGGCTTCCGGAATGAACCGGGCGCCGTCGTCACGCGTCCCGGGCAGGGCCAGAAAAGCCTCCCCGGGCTGAACCGTGCGCGAATCGAGGCTCAGGCCGCCGATCTCGACGTCTTCACCGCGCAGTTTCGCGAATCCTTCGATGAGCTGGGAGAGACGCATCATCGCTCGCCTCCCGCCACGTAATTCGGCGGACTGGCCAGGAGATTGTCCGGCGCGATGTTCATCAGGCGCAGCGCCGCCCCCATCACTTCCCGGAAGACCGGCGCGGCGACCTGTCCGCCGTAATATTCCTCGGATGCCGGGTCGTTGATCACCACCACTACAACCAGCTGCGGGTTGCTGGCCGGCGCCATGCCCGCAAAAGTGGCGATGTAGCGGTCCGAATAGCCTTCCTGGCTGGCCTTCCGAGACGTTCCGGTCTTTCCCGCCACGCGGAAATGGGTCAGGGCCGCGCGGGTGCCGGTGCCCGCCGTCGCGGTCACCGTTTCCATCATGCCGATCAGCTGGCGGGCGAGCTGGGGATCGATGACGGCGCTGTCCGGATTGACTGCCCCCTTGACGAAGCTCGGTGCGCGAATCCGGCCCTGGTTGGCAATCGCCGCATAGGCGGTCGCCAGTTGCAGCGGGGTGGTCGAAACTCCATAGCCGTAGGAGACCGCCGCCTGCTCCACCTCTCGCCAGCGGCCGTGATGCAGCAGGATGCCCGGCGACTCGCCGGGAAAGGCCGACCCGGTGACCGTCCCGAAACCGAAACGGCGGTAGATGTCCCACAGATGCCCGGCCTCGAGGCTCAACGCCAGCTTGCTGGCGCCCACGTTGCTGGACTTGGTGAGGATCCCGGTCATGTCCAGGACGCCGTAGTCGCGATGGTCGCGAATCGTGTAGCTGCCGACCTGCAGGAAACCCGGCGACGTATCCACCTCGCTGTTGTGACCGTAGCGCCCGCTCTCCAGCGCCGCGGCCAAGGTGAACGGCTTGATCACCGAGCCCGGTTCGAAGAAGTCGGTGACCGCCCGGTTGCGCATTGCCGCACCCGCGTTACGGGTGCGGTCGTTGGGGTTGTAAGAGGGCTGGTTGACCATGGCCAGCACCTCGCCATTGGCCACGGAAAGGACCACCACGGAACCGGACCTGGCCCCGAACTCGGCGACCGCCGACTTCAGCTCGCGGTAGGCCAGGTACTGGAGGCGGCGATCCAGGCTGCTCACCAGATCCCGGCCCTGACGTGCCTGCTTCACCAGTTCGACGTTTTCGATCACGCGGCCATAGAGGTCCTTGACGACCCGCTTCTGACCGGGTTCGCCGATCAGCCATTCGTTGAATGCGAGTTCCAGCCCTTCCTGGCCCACGTCGTCCACGTTGGTCATGCCCAGCACATGTCCAGCCGCCTCCCCGGCCGGATAGAAGCGACGGTATTCGCGCTCCAGGGCAACCCCGGGAAACTCGAGCGCGTCCACGCGCTCGGCGATGTCCGGGGCCACATGCCGGCGCAGGTAGACGAACTCCCGCTCCGAGCGCTGGCTGACCCGCCGGGCGAGGGTTTCCGCATCCAGGTCGAGAATTTCGGCCAGTTCGGGCAACCGGTCGGGACGGCTCAACATCTCTTTCGGATTGCCCCACACCGAGTCGACCGGCGTACTGATGGCCAGCGGTTCTCCATTGCGGTCGAGGATGGCGCCCCGCACCGCATTGACCGGAACAAGGCGCACGTGACGTGCATCGCCCTGATCCCGGTAGAACTGATCGCGCAGCAGCTGAATGTCGGCCGCCCGCGCGAGCAGTAAGGAGCCGAGCAGCGCAAAGAGCACCAGGACCGTGTAGTAACGGCCGGGATGGACTCGCACGGTTTGGCGGCTACGTCGATTCACTCGAGGACCACGATTACCTGTTTTGGCTCGACCTCACGCAGACCCAACTCGTCCTTCGCAAGGGACTCGACGCGCCCCCCGGAGGCCCAGGTCGCGTACTCCAGCTGCAGTCGCCCCCAGTCCGTCACGACCTGGTCGCGCCCGTTCTCCAGGGCCTGCAGCTCTATGAACCCGCGGCGCGCCTCGTGACGCACGTAGACCACTGCCAGCGCGCTGAGCACGACTGAAGCAAGCAGAATCCAGGTGCTGCGCCTAGGCCGCATCGGTCCGCTCCGCAACCCGCATCACCGCACTGCGTGCCCTGGGGTTCTCGTCACACTCCGAGGCGTCGGGCCAGGTCGGCTTGCCGACGGGGCGCAACCGCAGTGGCCGCTCTTCCGGCATCGGCAAGCGCCGCCCGCCGGTGTGGCGCGATTCGTGGCGGATGAAGTTCTTGACGATCCGGTCTTCCAGCGAATGGAAGCTGATCACGACCAGCCGACCGCCCGGCGCCAGGCGTCGGACCGCCGCCTCCAGGGCCGCCTCGATCTCGCCCAGCTCATCGTTGACCCGGATTCGAATGGCCTGAAAGGCCCGCGTCGCGGGATGCTTGTCTTTCTCTCGGCTGGGCGAAGCGGCGCTGATGCACTGCGCCAGGTCGGCGGTACGCGTAAAAGGCTTCTCGGAGCGCCGGGCGACGATGGCCCGGGCAATGCGACGTGCGTAACGCTCTTCGCCGTAGTCCCGAAGCACCTTCGCCAGCTCGCCTTCGCCCACATGGGCCAGCCATTCGGCTGCACTCTCACCGCAAGTTGGATCCATACGCATGTCCAGCGGACCGTCGGCGCGGAAGCTGAAGCCCCGGGCACCCTCATCAAGCTGCGGTGACGACACGCCCAGGTCGAAGAGAATGCCGTCCAGTCGTTGCTCGCAGCCCATCTCGCGCAGCCCCCGATCGAGGTTGGCGAAGGCACCATGCCAGATGGAGAAGCGGGGATCGTCGGCAAGCTGCGCCTCGGCGTGGGCCACGGCGTCGGGATCGCGGTCGATCGCATACAAGCGCCCGTCCGCCGACAGGGCATCGAGAATGTTTCGACTGTGCCCGCCCCGACCGAAGGTTGCGTCCAGGTAGCTGCCGTCGGCGCTTACCGCGAGGGCGGAAACCGCCTCCGCCAGCAATACCGGCCGGTGCAGGCCGGGAGCGCTCATCGCCCCCTCCTGATACGCAAAAAGGCCCTTCCGGACCGCCGGCAATGGCGCGTACCGAAATGGCCTGCTCGCCATCCTTTCACCTATCATCATTCCCTGCCGCCCCAATAACGGCGTTCTCGACTTCAGATCACAAGTTTCGAGATTTCCTCCGTCGGCTCGGTCAGAGGCTGCTCGAACCGCGTCCGGTTGAGCACTTCCTCGTTCCAGATTTCGAATTTCGACCCCAGCCCCATCAGCACGACCCGCTTTTCCAGGTTCGCCACTTCACGCAGCGTGGCCGGAATCTGGATGCGCCCGCTGCCGTCCGGACCGATCTCCGCCGCACTACCCACCAGCCGACGTTGGAGGGCGCGATGGCGCGAATCAAAGGAGCTCAGCCCCATCACCTGATCCCGCACCCGGGACCAGACTGCTTCGGGGTAAAGCCAGAGGGAATCGTTGTCGAAAGCGTTATAAGTGAGCACCAGCCGCCCCTGGCAGACCGAGTCGATCTGCTCGCGGTAGCGCGCTGGAATCGCCATGCGCCCCTTGGCGTCCAGGCTGATGGCAGTCTCGCCATAGAACACTTATCCCACTTTTCCCTACTTTTTCCCACCAAGCTGCACCATAGAACCTAACCTGCACCGAGTCAATAGCGGTGCGGGCTGGCGCAGGAACGGGCACACCAGGACGTGACGTAGTTCACGTCGTCTCGCGATGGAACCGGGATTGGGGAATCAGGGGGCGTGACCCCCGGAAAAATCTGCGCTACTGGATGTAGCCCAGCGACCGCAACCGTTCGATCTGCTCCTCGGTCAGACCGCTCTCGATGGGCAAGCCCTGGGTCGCCTTGGCCATCGCATTGCAGGGATCCTCACCGAACAGGCGGGTCGCCTCTTCGATCAGCGCCTCGACGCGGGGCGGATCGTCCGGGGCAATATCGCGCGTCTCGCCCGGATCGGCAGCCAGGTCGTAGAGTAACTCCGCATAGTCCGGTGAGCAGACGAGGATGAGTTTGTGCCGGTCCTGCATGATCGCGATCTGCCGATCGTGCGCGTGGGTCATGGCCGCGACGATCCGGACCCGATCGTCCGGGAGGGGCTGGGTGAGGTCCTCGCCATCCATCGGCTTTTCGTCCGCGGGAAAGCCGGCGAGGGCCGCCAGCGTCGGAAACAGGTCGACATTTGACACCGGCTGGTCACTGCGGACAACCGAGCCCAGCTGCGCATGCCAGAAGATCAGCGGGATCCGGGAGACCTCTTCGTAGACATGGTTGTGCTGGTATTGCCCATGCTCAAGAAACTCCTCGCCATGATCGGCGGTCAGCACGATCAACGTCTGCTCCAGCAGCCCCTTGCGCTCCAGGCGATCGAGAACCTGACGGAAAATCCAGTCGGCATAGAACACTTCGCCGTCATAGAGGTCGCGAACACGGGCCTGATCCGCCGGAGTCTCGGCACTGAACTCACCCGTGGTGGTCTCCTCGAACGGCCCCTCGTAGCTCGGATCATAGAACCGCTCGGCCATCTGCCGGGCATCGTACGGCGTATGGGGTGAAAGGAAGTGGAACCAGGCAAACAGCGGCTCGTCCGGGGCCTTGTCGATCCATTCCAGCACCTGCGGGAGCAGTTCCTCGTCGTCACCCGCGTCGCGGACGACGTAGTCGTTAAAGCCCACCCCGAAACCGCGTTCGGCCATGACCTGGATGTTGTTGGACAGGAATGCGGTGTGGAAGCCGTTGTCCCGGAACCGGGATGCCAGCGTCTCCTCGTCCTCCAGCTGCCATCCGCGGAAGACCCGGAACGGATAGCGCCCGGTGAAGGCGCCGGCAAAAGAGGTGGGCGTGGCCTGCGCGCTGGCGTGGGCCCGGTCGAAGATGACCGCCCGGCTGGCCCAGCGATCTATATGGGGCGAGGTCCCCCGCTCGTAGCCGTAGACACCCAGGGCATCGGCACGCAGGGCATCGAAACTGATCACCACCACATTCCTGACCGGCAGGCCTTCGAAAGCCGTACCCAGGGGCGTCGACTCTCTTCCGCAGCCCAGAAGCACCACCAGGAGGATCAGATAGAGCAGATATCGCATGGTGACAGAACGCCGAAAAATCGGCGCGAGAGTCTAACACGGCCGGTGCGGTTGCGCCCAACGGGCCAAACCGGTTGAATACGCCTCCGACCCCAATGCTTACGGTGATTCATTTGCATTCCGCAAACTGTCGGTCCATTTGCCTGATTACGGTTCTCCTGGCCTGCCTGCTCTCCGCCTGCGGCAGCGAACCGCCGGCAGAGCGGCGGATCATCGTCCTGGGTTTCGACGGCATGGACCCGGTCCTCGTCCAGGAACGGATGGCTCGCGGCGACCTGCCCAACCTGGCCCGGCTGGCCGAGACGGGTCATTTCCAGTCCCTGGCGACAAGCAACCCGCCACAGTCGCCGGTCGCCTGGGCCAGCTTTGCCACCGGCGCCGGAGCAGGGTCCCACGGCATCTACGATTTTTTGCGCCGCGACCCGGAAACCTACGCGCCGGTATTCTCGATCTCCAAGACGGTTCCCGGCCGCAGCATCGAACTGTTCGGGACGGAGCTCCCCTTGAGCGACGCGCAGATCGTCAACCGGCGCATCGGCGAGCCCTTCTGGTCGACCTTCGAGGACCGAGGCGAGCGCGCGACGGTCCTGCGCGTGCCGGTCACCTTCCCACCGGACCCGGTGCACCGCATGTTCTCCGGCATGGGCATACCGGACCTGCTGGGCACCCAGGGAACCTACACGCTTTATGCAACCCGCCGACAGGGCTCGGCGCTGAGTTCGTCGACGCGAACGGTCCGCATGCGGCCGTACCGGGACGGACGGATCGAGACGCGGATCGAAGGACCGACCGATCCCTTCGGCGACGGCGCGAGCCTGGAAGTGCCGCTGACGCTCGAGCCGCAGGGCGCGGCGGTGGTGGTCCAGACGGGCGACTGGCAGCAGCGCCTCGAAGCCGGGGACTGGTCCGACTGGGTGCGTCTCGAGTTCGACATTCTCGGCCCCCTGGGCGTCACCGGCATCGTGCGCTTCCATCTGGTCCAGGGTTATCCGGACCCGGTCCTCTACATGTCGCCCATCCACATCGATCCGCAGGATCCGGCGGTCCCGCTGACGCATCCCGAGTCCTATGCGGGCGAACTGGCGGACCGGATCGGCCTCTATCACACCATCGGCATGCCGGAAGAGACCTGGTCCCTGAACGAGGGCCATATCTCCGGTGAGGCCTTCCTGGAGATGGAGAAGACCATTCTGGCCGAGCGGGAGGCGATGTTCTTCGACGCCCTGGAGCGTGCCGACTCGGAACTGGTCATGGGCGTATTCGTCCAGACGGACCGCGTCAGCCACATGTTCTATCGGGGCCTCGATCCGGACCATCCCCTCTACCCCGAAACGAGCGAAGTCGAGCGCCAGGCGATCGACTGGATCTACCGCGAAGCCGACCGGATCGTCGGCCGGACCCTGAACGCCATGGGCCCCGATGACCGCCTGATCATCATCAGCGACCACGGGTTTGCGCCGTTCCGCCGCGCAGTTCACCTCAACAACTGGCTGCGGCGGGCAGGCTTCCTGGTCTTGAAAGAGGGCGCCGCGGAGTCCGGGCCCCTGTTCTCCGATGTCGACTGGAGCCGCACCCGTGCCTATGCCATCGGTCTCAACGGGATTTTTCTGAACCTGGCGGGGCGCGAGGCGGAAGGGATCGTCGACCCGAAAGACGCAGCTCGCCTAAAGGCCGAACTCGCCGCTAGACTCGCCGAATTCCGGGACCCGGACCTGGATCAACCGGTGATCAGCCGGGTCTTCGACGGTGCGGAGATCTATCCCGGCAATGCAAACGACGACGCGCCGGACCTGGTGGCCGGTTACCAGCGAGGTTACCGGGCTTCGTGGCAGACCAGCCTGGGCGCCGTGCCGCCGCGACTGATCGAAGACAATGACAGGGCCTGGAGCGGGGATCACTGCATCGATCCGGCGCTGGTTCCCGGGGTCTTCTTTTCGTCTCACCCGCTGAACGAGACGGTCTCCGGGATCGGTGATATTGCCGGACTGATCCTGTCGCTTCAGTAACCGTAGCGCGCGGCCGTGGCACCGGTAATGGTCTCGATGAGTTCCATCTCGGCGCTGCTGAAATCGGGCTGATAATAGTCGGGCGGACTGAGACGCCCGGCGAACTCGGCACGGGTTGGCGCGTGGGGCTCCAGGCCGGCGTGTTCGAAGATCCGGTCGATCCAGGTTTCCCCGTCCCGGCACAGGTCCTCGAAACGCACGAACAGCAGCGCGTCGGCTACCCGCGGGTCCTCGGTTCGTAGCGCCCACAGGTAGGAATAAACCGATTCCCAGTAGAGCGCCCAGCCCCGGATGTCCTGGCCCTGGCTCCAGGCCTCCCGTATGGCGCGGGCCCGCTCTTCATCTCCGAGGTGGACCGCTCGCCGGTCCTGCCCGAACTCGAAATGGCCCGAGGCCGCCAGCTGGAGCCGGATCCTGGGGTTGTGCTCCTGGCCTGCGCTGAAGAAGCGGTGTTGCTTTGCCAGCGAGGCGATGTGATTCACCGGATGCCTCACGGGAACGATGAAACGCGCATCCGGGAAGAGGTCGAGCAGGTAGCGCAGGCGACTGATGTTGTAGTTCCCCTTCGCCACATAGCGCTGGGCGCCGCGCACCAGGAGCAGTTTTCGGATGTGATCGCGATACACCGAGTCGAAGGCGACGTTCCGCTGTTCGGGCCCGAGCAGCTGCGAAGTCCGGGGATCGTGCAGCCGCGGAAACGCTGCCATCCAGAGCAGCTCCTCCACCGCTTCCGGGCTGTCCTCGGTGACCAGAATGCGGTCGCCGTGAGCCCTTTCCACCGCCTGCGGCACCGCAACCCGGGTGCGGGCGTGGAGCCAGTTGCGCCAGAACGGAATGTCCACCAGGGGAAAGTCCGCGTAGTGATGCGCCGTCGTCGCCGGGTGGGCATGCAGGAGCTCGGTCACGATCGTCGTGCCCGAGCGCGCCAGCGCCGTGACGTAGATCGGTTGGGTGATGGCGGTCGCCTCGATCTCGTCGCGCAGAATGCGGCTTTCAAGCCGCCCCAGCCACGCCCAGAAAGGCCGGGTCCCGGTCACCAGGCGGGTCTTCCAGTAGAGACCACCGGGAACCTGGTGCCTTGAGTCGCTTTGGGACCCCATCTGAGACCTTCCTTCCATGGTGTGAGAGCGCGAGCCGGCCTGTAAGCCGGGTTCTGTCCAAGCACCGAAGCGCCTGGGGCAGTCATTCATCTGGGACGCCCGTCACCGGACGCCTCGAGCAACCTACCCGGGAGCGGCGCGGGCCACGCCATCGCTCCCCTATTTGGTCTTGCTCCGGGTGGGGTTTGCCATGCCGTCGCGTGTTACCACCGACGCGGTGCGCTCTTACCGCACCATTTCACCCTTACCCCCTGGGGGGCGGTATGCTTTCTGTTGCACTTTCCGTAGGCTCTCGCCTCCCAGGCGTTACCTGGCACCCTGCCCTGCGGAGCCCGGACTTTCCTCCAACCCTCGGGGTCAGCGACTGCCCGGCCGGCTCGCGTGTCCATTAGATCCGGTCTGGCTCGAAAGTTTCAAGGAAGAGCAGCCGCAGGAGCCCTCATCAGGTGGTGTCTCCCCGGCGCAGGCCTTCAGCGAGCTGGAAGCAGCGCGCCCGCGGCAAGCCGCTCAGCTTCGCCGCCACCCGGGCGGCGCGGCTGACCGGCAGCTCCTCGACCAGCACTGCCAGCAGGCGGCGGGCTTCCTGCTCGGCGTCCCCTTCGCCCGATGCGGTAGCCCCGGCCACGACCACCACGAACTCGCCGCGGGCCGGGATCTGCCCGCTCCGCAGCCGCTCGCCGAGCTCCTCCAGCGTGCCCGCAAGGTATTCCTCGTGCAGCTTGGTCATCTCGCGCCCCAGAAAGGCGCGTCGCTCCTTGCCGAATTGGCCAGCCAGGTCGGCGATGCAGTCGACGATCCGATGGCAGGACTCGAACAACACCAGGGTGCACGTCTGGCCGCCCAGCTCGCCCAGAAACGCTCGCCGGGCAGCCGCCTTGGCCGGTGGAAAGCCGGCGAACAGAAACCGGTCCGTGGGCAGCCCGGCCACGGACAATGCCGCGGTCACCGCACTGGGGCCCGGGATGGGCACCACCGCCAGACCGCGCGCCAGGGCTTCGCGCACGAGTTCGTAGCCCGGATCGCTCACCAGGGGCGTACCCGCATCGGAAACCAGGGCCACGTCCTCGCCGGAATCCAGTGTCTCGAGCAATTTGTCCAGCCGGGAAGCTTCGCTGTGCTCGTGATAGGAAACCATCGGCACCTCGATACCCAGGTGGCTCAGCAGACGCCCGGTCCGCCGGGTGTCCTCGGCGCCGATCAGCCGGACTCGGGCCAGCGTGTCGCAGACACGCTGCGACAGATCGTCGAGGTTGCCCAGCGGAGTGGCCACCACGTAGAGCACGCCGCGTTTTCGTTGGGCATTCATGAACGGATGGTTGCGCATTTGGGCGAGCGGGGCAAAACGTTGCCGCCAAATTGGCACGATTTGGTCACAGGAGGTTCCGCCCCGGCATTCAACATTGCATCATATAGGCCCAGATATTGGCCGACACCCGAACCAGACTGACCGTGCCCGAGACTCCGATCCCACCCAGAACCTGTCTGCTCCTGCCGATCATCCTGGTCATTGCGGCCTGCGCCGCACCGGGACCCGATGCCGACCGGCAGTCCAGTGCCGGCGAGGCCCGGAGTGCCTATCTGGCCGGAGACTACGGAACCGCTGCGATCGAGTTCCAGGAACTGGCCTTGAGCCAGCCGGAAGTCGCCGACTACTGGTGGTTTCGCGCCGCCGACGCCGCCTGGCTTGCCGGCGACGCCCGCCGGGCCGGCGATTTCCTGAAACGGTCCCAGCTGGATCGGCTGGAAGCCGACGACCGTCCGCTCGCCCGGCTCCTCGAGGTCGCCACCGCCAGACCACCCATGAGCCCCATCCGGGCCCTGGCCAACCTCGATTACCCGCCGGAACGCTTGCCGGAGGCGTACCGCGGGCTGTACCTCAAGACCCGGGGCCAGGTGCTAGCGGCGGCCGACCAGCCTTATGCCAGCGCGGTCGAGCGCCTGCGGCTGGCCGACGAACTGCTGGACCCGGAACTGGCCCGGCAGAACCGGCTCGCCGTGCTCGAGGCATTGCAGCAACTTTCTGTCCAGGAACTGACCCGCCTGCTGCGTCGCCACGACCCGGAAGAGGAGATCTACGGCTGGATGGCCCTGGTCAGCAGCGCCAAGCAGGCGGTGTTTTCGAGTCAGCCTATCCGCGCCGCGGTGGACGCCTGGCGCGAACGCTTTCCAGACCACCCGGCCAATCTCGAGGCCGCCGACGCCCTGATTTCGAGCTACGATGTGAGCTTCTCCAGCCCGCGCCGGATCGCCCTGATCCTGCCACTCTCGGGCAACCTCGCGTCCGCGGGACAATCCATGCTCGATGGCTTCATGACCGCCTATTACTCGGGCGACCGCACCGGTCAGATCCAGGTCTACGACAGCCAGTCCGAACCATCGGTGGCGCTCGCCATGTATCGCCGCGCCATCGCCGAAAGGGTGTCGGCAGTGGTCGGCCCCCTCGACAAGGACGCCGTCGCCGCGGTCATCCTGGAGGCCGACGGCAGCGTACCGCTGCTGGCGCTCAACTATCCAACCCGCCCGGTCCCTGCCCTGCCCGGCATTTTCCAGTTCGGCCTTCTGCCGGAGGACGACGCGCGGGCAACCGCCGAACGAATGCTCTCGGACGGGCACGCGCGTGCGCTGGTTCTCAAGCCGAATTCCTCCTGGGGCGATCGCATGGGACAGGCGTTCGTGGACCGCTTCGAGGCGCTCGGCGGTGTCGTCCAGGATGTCACCGCGTATGCCGAGGATTCCGTGGATTTCAGCCCCCTGATCGAGCGGGTCGTCGGGCTGGACCGTGCCCAGCAACGCCGGCGCGAGCTCCAGGGACAGCTCGGCATTCCGCTGGGCTTCGTGCCGCAGATGCGCCCCGACGTGGATGCTCTGTTCATGGCGGCTCGCCCGCGTGAGGGCCGCCTGATCAAGCCGCAGCTGGCATTCCACAATGCGGGTTCGCTTCCAGTCTATGCGACCTCCCATGTCTACACCGGCATCGCCGACCCGATCGCCAACCGTGACTTGAACGAGGTCCGCTTCTGCGACGCCCCGCTGCTCCTGGGCAGCCAGTCGTTCCAGCTGGACGCGGACATGCTGCGCGAGACCTTCGAGTCCGCGAGCGGCAGTCGGCTGCGCCTGTTCGCGATCGGTTATGACGCCTTCCGGATTCTGCCGTACCTCGACTGGCTGTCCGGTCTCAGCGGCGACGGCTTCCCGGGCACGACGGGCCAGCTTGTCGTCAACCGCGACGGGCAGATCAAGCGACGCCTGGACTGTGCGGAGATCCGCTCCGGCGGGCCGCGCCCCCTGGAAAACAACCGGGAACGTGCCGGGCCGTGACCGGCAATGGCAGGCAATGGGAACGTCGAGCGGCGAATTTCCTGCGCCGCCGCGGCCTGCAGCCGCTGACCCGCAACTATCGTTGTCGCTTCGGCGAAATCGACCTGGTGATGACTGACGGCGACACGATCAGTTTCGTGGAAGTCCGGTACCGTTCGCCATCCCGGTTCGGCAGCGGCGCCGAAAGCATCGGATCGACCAAGCGCCAGCGCCTGATTCGCGCCGCGCGCCATTTTCTCGGTCGCTATCCCCAGTATGCCGAGCGCCCCTGCCGGTTCGACGTGGTGTCCATCAGCGGCACCGTCTGGCCACGCTACGAGTGGATACGCAATGCCTTTGAAAGCTGACCCTACCCATCCGTCCGTCTCCGGCCTGTTCCGCCTCGCGGTCCTGCTGCTCATCATCGCCACCCTGTCCGGCTGCGCCGCGGCGGTGGTGGGCGGGGTGGCGGCGACGGTGCACGATCGCCGAAGCGCCGGCACGATTCTCGACGACAATGCGATCGAACTGCACGCAACGGACCGGCTCCACCAGGACGGTGCGCCAGGACGTGGCAACCACATCCGCGTAGTCAGCTACAACCGCACGGTGCTCCTTGCCGGCGAAGTGCGAACGGAGGAGGCCAAGCAGGAAGCGGAGCGGATCGTCTCGCAGGTCGGCGACGTCCAGCGGGTGGTCAACGAGCTGGCCATAGGCGAACAGACCGGCCTCGGCCGGCGCAGCCGCGACACGCTGCTTACCGGCCAGATCAAGGCCGCGCTGCTGGGCACGGGGCTGCCCGGCTTCGACCCGGCCCGGGTGAAGGTCACCAGCCTGCGCGGCATCGCCTACCTGATGGGTCTGGTAACCGAGGAAGAAGCCGAGAAGGTTGCCGAGCGGGTTGCCCGTGTGCGGGGCGTAAAGCAGGTCGTGAAGGTCTTCGATTACATCCCCGAAAGCGGACTTTGACCGCCTTCAAAAGTGCTCAAAGCCCGCCGACTCGGGCTCGAAGGGTTGGCCGTGCCGGTCCAGCCAGCGCAGCTCGGAATCCCTGGTCACCATTCCAATCCGGGTGACCGTTACGCGGGCGCGCCGGCCGGCGTCCCGAACCGCATCGCCATGCTCGGGCGCGGCAGTGAAGCAAAGCTCATAGTCATCCCCGCCGACCATCGCCCAGCTCAGTGTCCGCCGATCATCCGCTGCCGCACGCAGGGCCTCGGATCGCGGCAAGGCGAACACGTCCACCTGCGCTCCCCTGCCCGACGGCAAAAGCCGCGGGAGATCCCGCCTCAGGCCGTCCGAGAGATCGATACAGGAGGTGGCCAGGCCGCGCAGCGCCTGGCCAAGCGCCACTCGCGGTTCCGGGCGATGAAGGCGCGCGTCCAGGAATTCATCAGGGCACCCCCCGAGGGCCGCCGCCGCGTCGCCCAGGGTGCCGGAAACCCACAGGTGGTCCCCGGCGCGCCCGGCGCCGCGCAGCAGCGCCTGCTCCGGCTGAACGTAGCCGGCTACGGTCACCGAGACCGCAAGCGGGCCTTTCGTGGAATCACCGCCGGCCAGCGCAACCCGGAACCGCTCCGCCAGATCGCAAAAACCATCAAGAAATTGTCCCAACCAGCGTTCCTCGACCTGCTGCAGCGAAAGGCTCAGCAGGGCCCAGGCCGGGTCGGCGCCCATCGCCGCCAGGTCGCTGAGGTTGACCGCGAGCGCCTTGTGCCCCAGGTCGGCGGGCGCCACATCGGCGGGAAAGTGAACGCCTTCGTTGAGCGTGTCGACGCAGACCGCGAGCTCGCACCCCTCGCGCACATCGACCAGCGCAGCGTCGTCTCCGATTCCGAGACGCACGGGAGGAAGGCGTCGGGCTGCGGCCTCGATCGCCTTGACCAGCTGGTCTTCGTTCACAGCGCGGGGCTCAGGAGGAGGCAGCCCGGTATTCGTCTGCGCGCCATTCCCGGGCGCAGCGGTCGAGGACGGCGTTCACGTAATCAGGCGATTGGTCCGTACCGAAGGCCCCGGCCAGGTCCACCGACTCCTTGATCGCCACCCGGAACGGAATTTCCTGACGGGCGCGCAGCTCGAAGGCGCCGATGAGCAGGACGCTGCGTTCCATCAGATCGATCTGCTGCCAGTCCCGGTCCAGATACTCGCCCAGGGCGGAGGTCAGTTCCGGGGCCGATGCGATCGTATCCCGTACCAATGCCTCGAAGTACTCGACGTCGACGCTGGACATGTCCTGTTCCTCACCGAACTGGCGCAGGATGTCGGCGCTTTCCTGGCCGGTGATGGTCCATTGATAGAGGGCCTGAAGCGCCCGCCGTCGCGCCCGGGAGCGGCGGACGTGCGGATTGCGGGCCCGGCTCATGACCCGGGCATGCGGGCATAGAGATCGACCATCTCCAGCGCAGCCATGGCGGCATCGGCCCCCTTGTTGCCGGCCTTCGTACCGGCACGCTCGATGGCCTGCTCGATGGTGTCGCAGGTCAGCACACCGAAGACCACCGGGACGTCGGATTCCATGCCCAGCCGCGAAAGCCCCTTGGCGCATTCGCCGGCCACGTAATCGAAATGCGGTGTCGCGCCACGGATCACGCAGCCCAGGGCGATTACCGCGGCATATTCGCCGCTGTCAACGGCCCGGGCACAAGCCGCGGGAATCTCGAAGGCGCCGGGCACCCGAATCAGCGTCAGACTTTCATCGGCGACGCCATGGCGCAGCAGCGCGTCCCGCGCGCCGGTAACCAGGGACTCCACGATCATGCCGTTGAACCGCCCCGCCACCAGGGCGAACTTGCCCTCCGCGCCGGTCAGTTGCCCTTCAATCGTTTCCATTGCTGAATGCCCCCGCTTCTTCACTGCTCATGTTTTCGGCGCCTTCAGGCTCCACGTACTCGATGACCTCCAGGCCGAAACCAGACAGGCCATGGAAGCGTTTCGGCGCGGACAGGACGCGCATGCGGCCCACCCCGAGATCGGCCAGGATCTGGGCACCGATGCCGTAGTTGCGCAGCTCTGCCGTGGCCTGGGTGCTGCGCTTGTTGATGTTGGGCATGCTTCCGGTCTGCAGGCGATGGATGACGCTATCGGCGCTTTCATCCTCGCCCAGCACCACCAGCACGCCCGGATCGGATGAGGCCGCCAGCTCCCGCTGGGCAATCCGGATCGGCAGGCCCAGGGTCGGATCGTCGACCTGCAGCACGTCACTGAGGGTACTGCGCACGTGCACCCGGACCAGGGTCGGCGACGTCGGCGCGGGCGCGCCGCGGACCAGCGCCAGGTGAAGCTGTTTCTTGATCACATCGCGATAAGCCAGCAACCGGAAGGGGCCAAACTCGGTCTGCACCTCGCGCTCGGCGACCCGGGCGATGGTCTTTTCCGTTTCCAGACGGTGGTGGATCAGATCGGCGATGGTTCCGATCTTCAGGTCATGCTCGGCCGCAAACGCCTCCAGCTGCGGTCGGCGCGCCATGGTGCCGTCCTCGTTGAGGATTTCCACCAGCACGCCGGCAGGCTCCAGCCCGGCGAGGCAGGCCAGGTCCACCGCCGCTTCGGTGTGGCCTGCTCGGGTGAGCACGCCGCCCGGTTGCGACATCAGTGGAAACACGTGCCCCGGCTGAGCCACATCGTGAGGCCCCGCGTTGGGCCGAACGGCGGTGCGAATGGTATGGGCCCGGTCATAGGCGGAAATGCCCGTAGTCACGCCCTCTGCGGCCTCGATGGACACGGTGAAGTTGGTGCCATAGCGGGTCCGGTTGCTGTTGACCATCAGCGGGAGATTGAGCTGCCGGCACCGGTCACGGGTCAGAGGGAGGCAGATGAGGCCGCGGGCATGCCGCGCCATGAAATTGATGTCTTCCGGGCGCACCATGGAGGCGGCCATGATCAGGTCGCCCTCGTTCTCGCGGTCCTCGTCGTCCACCATGACGACCATCCGGCCTTCGCGAATCTCGTCGATGATCTCGGGAATCTTGTTCATGGCGACTATTCTACCGCGTGCAGGCGTGCGACGTAGCGGGCCAGCAAGTCGGCCTCGATGTTGACCCGATCGCCGGGGCGCAGTTCGCCCAGGGTGGTGGCCTCCAGCGTGTGCGGCACGATGTTCACGTCCACACAGCGCCCCGCAACGGCGTTGATCGTGAGGCTCACTCCCTCGATGGCAATGGAACCCTTCTCCGCTACCAGGGCCTCGATGGACTCGGGCACCTCGAATCGCATCCGCTCGGAGCGGGCGTCGCGTCGCCGTGACACGAGGCGCCCCGGACCGTCGACATGCCCGGTCACGAAATGCCCGCCCAGCGGTGAATCCGGTCGCAGGGATTTCTCCAGGTTCACCCGGCGGCCGGCACGCCAGGCAGCGAGGGTCGTCTTGTCCAGCGTTTCGACCGAGACATCGGCGGAGAAATGACCGCGTGTGATGTCGACGGCGGTCAGGCAGGGGCCGGAGACGGCGATGCTTGCGCCGGATTCGACGCCTTGGAGGTAATCCTCTCCCGCATCGATCTGCAGCCGCAGGTCGCCACCCACGCGGTCGGCGCGCTTGATCGTTCCGATGTGCTGGATCAGTCCGGTGAACATGATTGGCTCTCTGGCTTTTCCGGGCGGGCCCGGATGCGCAGATCCGGACCGATCCGGTCGATCGAATGCCAGGCTAGATTGATCCGGCGGTCCATGCTTTCAAGGGGCGTGAACTCGAACAGTCCGCGGCCGGGCCCCAGCAGTCTCGGCGCCAGGTAGAGCACCAGCTCATCCACCAGGCGCGCCTCCAGCAGTGCGCCACAGAGGATCGCACCGGCTTCCACGTGAATTTCGTTCATCCCCCGGGCCGCCAGCAGCTTGAGGGCCGCGGCAAGATCCAGCCCGTCACCAGCCCGGGGCACGGGGATGGCTTCGACTTCCCGGCTCTCGTACCAGTCGGGCACCGCGGCCTCTTCGCTTCCGATCACGAATACGGGGCCGCCGCGCGACAGCAGGCGCGCTTCCGACGACAGGGAAAAGCCGGGATCCACGACGATCCGTGCCGGCTGCCGGGGCGTTTTGATGCGCACGTCGAGCTGCGGATCATCCGCCCGTACGGTCCCGATTCCGGTCATGATCGCCGAGGCCCGGGCGCGCCAGACCTGAACATCCGAGCGGGCCTCCTCCGAGGTGATCCACTTGCTGATCCCGTTGGGCAGGGCGGTCCGCCCATCGAGACTCGCGGCCAGCTTGACCCGCAGGAACGGCCGTCCGCGCCGGATTCGCGAGAGAAAACCGACATTGAGTTCCTCCGCCTGCTCGGCCAGCAGGCCGAGCGTCGTTGCAATGCCGGCTTCGCGAAGCCGGGCGAGCCCACGGCCCGCTACCTCCGGAAACGGATCCTCCAGCGCGGCGACGACCCGGCTCACACCGGCTTCGATGAGCGCTTCCGCGCAGGGACCGGTTCGGCCGTGGTGGCAGCAGGGTTCCAGACTCACGTAGGCCGTCGCGCCCCGGGCGCGATCGCCCGCTTCGGCCAGCGCCTCGATTTCCGCGTGCGGACCGCCGGCACGAACATGCCACCCCTGCCCCACGAGTTCGCCGTCCCGGACCAGCACGCAGCCGACCCGGGGATTCGGATCGGTCGAGTAAAGGCCGCGCTCGGCCAGCCGCAGTGTCCGGCTCATCCAGGCATGATCGGCGGAAGTGAATTCAGACATGGGCCGAAATCGGGTCAGCGGGTCAGGATTCTTCGCCGTCGCCCAGTCCGGCCAGGCGGTTGCCGAGGAGCGACAGCTGACGCGAGTCCAGGCCTTCCGGCGCCTCGGTCCGGAGTTGTTCGATGACTTCCAGGAAAGCGTCCGGATCCTCGAAGCGCTTGTAGACCGAGGCAAACCGAACGTAGGCAACCTGGTCCAGGCGCTTCAGTTCGGCCATCACGTGTTCCCCGATGGCCCTGGCCGGGATCTCCGCGGCATCGACCGACCGGAGCGCATGCAGAATCCGGGCAATGGCCTCTTCCACCTCGTCCGTATCGACCGGCCGTTTCTCCAGTGCCCGGAACATGCCCGAGCGCAACTTGTCCGGATCGAACGCCTCCCGGTTGCCGCCGCTCTTGACCACGTTGGGCAGCTTCATCTCCGGCGTCTCGAAGGTATTGAAGCGTGCACCACACTGGGAACACTCACGGCGCCGCCGGATCTGGAACCCCTCGCCCTTGAGGCGCGAGTCGATCACCCGCGTATCGGTTGCCTGGCAGAACGGGCAGTGCATTGCTGATCCCTCAGCCCGCAGCGCTCAGAGCAGGTGCCCGTAGACCGGGAGCCGACGGCATTGCTCGAGGACCTGCTTCCGGACCCGCGCTTCGACCTCCGTGTTGTCCAGATCATCCAGGACATCGCAGATCCAGCCGGTCAGGTCCGCGGCATCGCTCTCGAGGTAGCCGCGGGTGGTGATCGCCGGGGTACCGATGCGCAGGCCGCTGGTGACGAACGGCGATCGCGGGTCCTTCGGCACCGCATTCTTGTTGACCGTGATGTGGGCGCGCCCCAGGGCCGCCTCCGCATCCTTGCCGGTGATGTCCTTGTCGATGAGGTCGACCAGGAACAGATGGTTCTCGGTCCCGCCCGACACGACCTTGTACCCGCGCTCCATGAATACCCCCGCCATCGCCTTGGCATTCTTCACGACCTGCTCCTGGTAGGTCTTGAAACCGTGCTCCAGGGCTTCCTTGAAGGCAACCGCCTTGGCCGCGATGACGTGCATCAGCGGGCCGCCCTGGGTCCCGGGAAATACCAGCGAGTTCAGCTTCTTCTCGATCGCCTCGTCGGCCTGCGCAAGGATGATGCCGCCGCGCGGGCCGCGCAGCGTCTTGTGGGTCGTCGAAGTCACCACGTGGGCATGCGGGACCGGGTTGGGGTAGACGCCGGCGGCAACCAGCCCCGCGACATGGGCCATGTCCACGACGAACCAGGCGCCGACCTCATCGGCAATCTCGCGCATCTTCGCCCAGTCCATGATCTGCGAATAGGCCGAGAACCCGCCGATCAGCATCTTGGGCTGGTGCTCGCGCGCCTGGTCCGCCATTGCGTCGTAATCGACCAGGCCGGTGGCTTCGTCCAGGCCGTATTGGACCGCGTTGTAGAGCTTTCCCGAGAAGTTGGGCTTCGCGCCGTGGGTGAGGTGCCCACCGGCATCCAGGCTCATCCCCATGATCGTGTCGCCCGGCGAAAGCAGCGCCATGTAAACGGCCGCATTGGCCTGGGACCCGGAGTGGGGCTGGACGTTGGCGTAGTCGGCGCCGAAAAGCTTCTTCACGCGCTCGCGCGCCAGCTCTTCGGCCACGTCAACGTACTCGCAACCGCCGTAGTAGCGCTTGCCGGGATAGCCCTCCGCGTACTTGTTGGTCATCACCGAACCCTGGGCTGCGAGCACCCGCGGGCTGGCGTAGTTTTCCGAAGCGATGAGCTCGACGTGATCTTCCTGGCGGCGCATCTCGCCTTCCATGGCGGACCACAGTTCGTCGTCGAAACCGGCAATGGTCATCTGGGCGTCGAACATGGGACATCCTGTTGCTGCAGTGAAACCACTATTGTAATGGATGTCCGGTCGCAGGGCGCGGGTTTGCGATCGGCGATAGATCGACGATAATGCGCGCCCCTTCGTGCAGAATCCGAGATCCATGGCGCAATATATCTACACCATGCTGGGCGTCAGCAAGACGGTGCCGCCCAACCGCGAGATCATCAAGGACATTTCCCTGTCGTTCTTCCCGGGCGCCAAGATCGGCGTTCTGGGTCTCAACGGGTCGGGCAAATCCACCCTGCTCCGGATCATGGCCGGCGAGGATCAGTCCTACAACGGCGAGGCCCGTCCCCAGCCCGGCATCCGGATCGGCTTCCTGCCCCAGGAGCCGCAGCTGACCGAGGGCACCACGGTGCGAGAAAACGTGGAACAGGGGGTCGCCGAGATCAAGGATCTGCTGAACCGCTTCGACGAGATCAGCGCCCGGTTCGCCGAGCCCATGGATGACGAGGCGATGAATGCACTGCTCGAGGAGCAGGGGCGACTCCAGGACGCGATCGATGCGGCCAACGGCTGGGAACTGGACCGGACCCTCGATATCGCCGCCGATGCCCTGCGCCTCCCGCCCTGGGAGCAGCCCGTCGAACAGCTGTCCGGCGGCGAGCGGCGCCGGGTGGCCCTGTGCCGTCTCCTGCTGGCGAAACCCGACATGCTGCTGCTGGACGAGCCGACCAACCACCTGGACGCTGAGTCCGTGGCCTGGCTGGAGCGGTTCCTGCTGGAATACCCGGGCACCGTCGTCGCCGTCACGCACGATCGCTATTTCCTGGACAACGCCGCGGAGTGGATCCTCGAGCTGGACCGGGGACACGGCATTCCCTGGAAGGGCAACTACTCCTCCTGGCTGGAGCAGAAGGAACAGCGCCTGCAGCAGGAAGAGGCCCAGAACAAGGCTCGCCGCAAGACCATCGAGCAGGAGCTCGAATGGGTGCGCGCCAACCCCAAGGGACGCCGGGCCAAGAGCAAGGCGCGACTGACCCGCTTCGAGGAACTGAGCTCCCAGGAACACCAGGCCCGCAACGAGACCCGGGAAATCTACATCCCACCCGGCCCCCGTCTCGGTGACCTGGTCATCGAGGCCGAAGGGCTCACCAAGGCGTTCGGTGACAAGCTGTTGTATGAGGACTTCTCCTTCAAGGTCCCGCGCGGCGCCATCGTCGGCATCATCGGCCCCAACGGGGCGGGCAAGAGCACGCTGTTCTCGCTCATCGCCGGCAAGGAAGAGCCGGACGGCGGCAACCTGCGGGTCGGGCCCACTGTGGAACTGGCCTACGTCGACCAGTCACGGGATTCCCTGAACGGAGCGAACAGCGTCTGGCAGGAAATCTCGGACGGGCTGGACCACATCCAGGTCGGCAATTACCAGACGCCCTCGCGGGCCTACGTCGGGCGCTTCAACTTCAGGGGCGCGGACCAGCAGAAGCAGGTCAAGGACCTGTCCGGAGGCGAGCGCAACCGGGTCCACCTGGCGAAGGTACTGCGCAGCGGGGGAAACGTCCTCCTGCTCGACGAGCCGACCAACGACCTGGACGTCGAAACGTTGCGGGCGCTGGAAGAGGCGATCCTCGAGTTCCCCGGCTGCGTGATGGTGATCTCCCACGACCGCTGGTTCCTGGACCGGATTGCCACCCACATCATCGCCTTCGAAGGCGACAGCGAAGTGGTCTGGTTCGAGGGCAACTACGAGGACTACGAAAACGACCGCAAGCGGCGCCTGGGCGACGAGGCCGACCGCCCGCACCGCATCAAGTACAAGCGTCTCAAGGCCTGACCTGCGCCGCCGGCGGGCGTCCGGTCAGCGACGATCGTCCAGCCGCTGCCAGGTCTCGCCGGTGGGATTGAATTCGCGAGGTTGATAGTCGAGATCGGCGCGGGCGGGGCCCGAGTCGAACACCAGGTCCTGATTGATGCGATCCAGCATGGCCGGGGTGATGTCACGCCAGCGGGGCAGCAGTCGCGCGGCGGCGACGGCGAGCCTGAGCACCGCCGGCGGCAACGGCAGGATTCGCGGAGATCGGCCCAGCGAGCGGAAGATCCGCTCGATCATCTCCCGATAGGTCAAGGTCGTGCCCCCAACCAGCGTATAGGTCTTTCCGACGGCCTCCGGCCGTTCCAGCGAGGCCGCGGCAGCCCGTGCGAGGTCCTGGGCGTGAACCGGCTGGCGCCGGCCGCTGCCGGAGCCCGGCAGTGGAAAGACGCGCCACTTTTCCAGGCTGGCGGCGATGCGAGTCAGGTTCCGATCGAGCCCGGCGCCGTACACCAGGGTCGGGCGCAGAATGGTCCATTCGCCGGCGTGCAGCCGTGAGAGATCCCGGACTGCCCGTTCCCCGCTCTCGAGTTCGGCGGCCAGCGCGCGCTCTGCCGCACTGCTCGAATCCGCCTTCGAGACCACACTGGTCGAACTGAAACAGACGATCCGCCCGCCCGGCGCCAGGGCCGTCTCCAGCTGGCCGACCAGCCCCAGGGGCGCCAGGTAGACCGCCCGCTCGACCGGCCCCGACAAGGGGAACGCGGCGAGGTCGTGCAACTGCCAGCTCAGGCGAACGTTCGGCGTAATCCAGGGTGGCCGCGGAGCCCGGGACACGACCTCGACGTGATAGCGGCGATTCAGCAGTTCGGGAATCAGATAGGCGGCAATCTGATTGGTGCCGCCGACGACCATGACCTGTTTCATCGCAACCGGTCCGCAGCCCACCAGAATGGACTGAAAAGTGCAAAGCGGGCCCCGACCAGCGCGGGCCACAACCAGCGCAGCCCTCGCGGCCAGGAAGCGGCATGAAAGCGCCGATAATACCGGACCATGCCGCGGTGCTTGGCAGCCTCGGAGGCAAGCCGCCGCCCCCGCTGGCTGATGCCCTTCGCATGGCGGGCGGTCACCTGCGGTACGAACAGGATCTTCCAGCCGGCCGCACGCGCACGCTCGAACAGATCGAGGTCCTCGCAATGCAGGAAATAGCCCTCGTCAAATCCACCCAGGGCCTCGAAGCAGCGGCGGCGGACGAACAGCAGCGCCCCGGAGACCCCGTCGAGGGGCTGCGGGACGCTCGGCATGCTGGATCGGAGGTTCACGCCCGGCAGGCCCAGCCATTCGAGGCCCAGCATGGTTATCAGGGCACGACCCGGCGTCGGTGACCGCCGACGACACGCCCGTTGCTCCTGACCGCCGGGACCCACGACCTGTACACCGGCAATTCCGACCTCGGGATCGGCGTCGAGAAGCTCCTGCAGCGTAGCCAGGGAGCCGGTGACGAGCTCCAGGTCCGGGTTCGAAAAAAGAAGGAACTCGCCGCTTCCCGCCCCGGCGCCCTGGTTGGCCGCTGCGGCGTAGCCCCGGTTGTCAGGATTGGAGATCACCGCGACGCGCGGGTCTTCCGGCAAGCCGGTCATGCTGGCATCCGTTGAACCGTTGTCCACCACCGTGAGCGCGGCCACGGCCGGCTCCTTCAGCAGGGACAAGGCGCAGCGGGCCAACCATTCACCGGCATTGAAATTGACCACCACCGCGTCGGTGCGGGCGGTCACAAACCAATCAGCTCCTCGAAGCGCCCTTGAGCCGCCGACCACACCTGGGGCCACAGCGCCAGCCAGCGCGCGTGGCGCTGCGCATCGGAGCGGAGGGCATTCGCGCAGCCCGCGGCATCCAGGTCGCCGGACCAGCCCCGCAAGCGTGGCGGCCGGGACTCGGTCAGCGCCCGTCCGTTCGCTTCGATCCAGTCCTGCACCGCCTGTTGCCAGAAGTCCGGCGATCCGGAACTCCCGGTCAGCTGGGCCTGCAGCTGGTGGACGATCTGCGAACGCATGTAGCCGAGGAACTCACGCAACATGGTCTGCCGGCGTGCGTCGCTGGCGCTGGCGATATCCCGGTAGCGCATGGCCAGGAGCGCCATGCGATCGGCCGGCGCCGATGCGTCGCATTCATCCTGATGGGCCAGCGCAAACTCGGCGAAGAACCGTGACGCATTGGGAACGAAGGCATCCGGGTTCTCGGCGTCGTGGGGCCGCACGCGGCGGTGTTCGATCAGCGACGGCAGGTGGACGCACACCGAATGAGGGTAGAGGAAACGGACCAGCGCGCCGAACATGAGATCCTCGCCACGCCCCCGGGGAGCGACGGGAGGCAGCAATTCCGTGTTGTCGACCATGGTCGGCGTGAATTGGCTCAGTTCGCCCAGCTGCACATGTCCAAACCCCTGGGCGACGTGAGGATGGGCCATGATGTCGAAATAGGCCGACTTGTCGCGCCAAAGGGAAGCCTGGTTTGGCGCGAGATAGAACCACAATCGGGTGTCCATCGCCGCGTCGCCGTAGTAACCGGAACAGGTGCTTTTGATCCGCGCCTCGCGGGTCAGCCGGTCCAGGGCACGGTAGCTCTGGCCGCGCAGCGTGTCGGGGTCGATCGAGAATCCTTCCAGGTCCTTGAGGGCAGCAAGCCCTGAGCCGCAGAGACGGCGATGTTCCGCGAACCAGTCCCGGCCTGCAGCGCTCAGGGCCGGCTCCAGGGCCTCGTCGCCGGGCGCGAAGTAGAGCGGCGTTCTGGCAGACTGGCGGAAACTCACGACCGGCCGGACCTGACCCGGTTCGCGCAGGTTCCAGCGCATGTCGTCGTCGAGCAGCACCGGACGTTGTCCGGCGGTGAGGAGCAACGCTGCGTTCCAGACCTGTCCCCCGGTGAACGCCGCGGTGTCCGGCTCGTCCAGCAGTTCGGCCAGCTCCGCCTGGTCGACGCCTGCAGACGAGGCAAGCTCTGCCGCAAAACGACCGCGCCACTCCCGACCGAGCCAGGTCGCCGGTCGGTCGGTGAGCCCGGCAACGTGGTCCGCATTGGCCTCGCCGGCTTGCGAATCGCTGGATTCGTCGATCACCACCACGGGCATGTCTTCCTCCAGGTCGCTCAGGCTCTCGAGAAGCTTCGCCAGCTGCTCCGGGCGATCGGCCGTCCGCACCACGATCGGCGTTGGGCTCTCGGCGCGTTCATCCCCCGACGTCGCGGTCTCGAGAATCGAGTCGGAGGTCACCACCAGTCCCCGACCCATGAGACCCTCGATCACGCGTCCGATGGCATCCCGGCGCCCTTTCAGGTCCGGGAGCTGCTGCTCGATCCGATCGATGTGCTCCTTCAGCGGTCGGAACGTCCGCATTGCGTTCATCGCCTGGAGCACGTCCAGCGTCATGACATGCACCGCATCCGAATCCCGCACCTGGAAGACGCATTCTTCGCCGGAAAGCTGAGCAACCATCCCGTCGATGCTGGCGCAGAGAGGCCCATCATCCTCGGGCTCGGGCGCTTGGTTCAAGGTACCGAAGTCGATATCGAATTCCATGGCGTTATTTCAGTATTTTTCTTGTAAGTCGTTGCAGCCAGCCCGGCATATTGTGGTCCCGATCCGCCAAACGGGCTTCGAGTTCGGCGATTCGCTGGTCGCGCTCGGCGATGATCCCACCGGCAGCCATGTTCTTGCGGATCTCGTGCTCGTAATGCGCGTAGACCGATTCCTCGGTATCGGCAAACAGGGCCAGATCCGTCAGGCCCGCCCGTTCCAGCGCCCCCGGAGCGGCCGCGCACACGCCGATCCAGTACATCGGTGATGGCTGCCAGGGGCCGGGTTCGGCATCATCCCGGGCGACGGCCTCGGCGGTCACCTTGCCGCCGTGGGCCGATTCGGGATCCCAGATCACCGAGTGGAAGCCCAGCTTCTGGCCGAACAAGCGCACCGCCGGGAAGTGTTCCGCGAGCAGGGCCTTGAATTCTTCAAGGTACAGCTCCCGGACGTGAAACTCGTTGGTATAGTCCCGCTCGTCACTATAGGTGCGTTTGTCCGGGCTGGAAATCAACACCAGGCCGTCTTTTCGGAGTACCCGGGCGAATTCACCGACCATTTCGGTCTGGGCTTCGAGATGCTCCAGGGTCTCGAAGGATACGACCAGATCGACGCTCGCGTCGGCCAGCGGGATCGCTGACGCGTCCCCCTGGACCAACACCAGGCGGTCGTTCCCGTACTCGCCCCGGGCATGCACGACTGCCTCCCCTGATCGATCGACCGCTATGACCTGCCGGGCGACGTCCGACAACAGGGAAGCGCCATAGCCCTCCCCGCAGGCCAGATCCAGGACACGGCGGTTCCGGGCGAGGTGACGCGCGAAGACATAGCGATGGAAATGCTCGTACCAGATCTCGCGCTGGCACTCGGGCAGGAACCTTTCACCGGTGAATTCCATGTCCGGATCAGGCCAACTGGCCGCGCTCGTAGGCATTCATGCCGGCCAACAGCTCGGCCCGTCGGGCGGCAATCGGATCGGTTGCGATGAATCGATGCACCAGAGTCTCGTAATCCGGGTGTTTGGCCAGCAGTCGCGCCATGGTCTCCGGGCCGGGTTTCAGGCCGGTCTCGGCGAAGGACGCGCCGCCCTCGTGGACAACATAGGCATCGTCACACAGGACGTGATGATAACCCGCAGCGGAAGCTCGCATGCAGAAATCGTTTTCCTCGCCGTAGCCGCGGCCGAAGGCCGACTCGTCGAAAGCGCCGATCTCATCGAGCAGCCGACGCCGGACCCACATGCAGAATCCCACTGCCGTCGGCAACCGCGGATAGGTCGGGCGACCGATCCGGGCGATCGCGCGGGCGACCGCATCGGGATCGGCGGGAACCGGGTTTGGCCGGCAGAAGTCGGGAAAGGAACAGATCTCCGCGTGATTGGAAAACGGCGTGATCGTGCCGATCATCGGATCCGATGCGGCGCAGCGCTCCAGTGCCGCAAGCCAGTTCGGCGTGACCCGCGTGTCAGAGTTGAGCAGGACAACATCGTCCCGCCCCTGATCCAGCAGGCGATTGGCCGTCGCGACGAATCCCCGGTTGGTGGGATTTCGCAGCAAGGTTCGTGTCGATCGGTCACAGAACCCATCCAGCAATTCGCCGACCCGTACATCGGTCGATGCGTCATCGCAGATCACGATGGCTTGTTCGGGAGGCAAGTGCTGTTCCAGGGAGCGGAGGCAACGGCCAAGCGCGTCAGCGGCGTTGTACACGGGCATCGCAACGAGGGTCATCACTGGACCCAGCTGTGGGGGAGGCGCAGGGATCCGAACTCGCGGCTTGCTCCGGTGATCCGGAACAGGCGGGTCACCCCGCCCGCTGCGCCCGGCCGGCTGATCTCGACGACATAGCGCCCGGGCAACAGATCGGCGGTCGGGAGTTCGCACTCGGCGGCCTCTACAGGCAGGGATCGTTCCCAGATCAGATCGCCGCTCAGCCGCCGCAGGGCGCATGTCAGGGGGGCTTCCGGCGAACCATCGAGCGTCAGGGCGACCGTTTCTCCCTGGCTGTAGGATGTCCGTCCTTCAGGCGCAAAAGCCAGCCCAGGTAAACCGGCGTCGTTTGCCGCGGTTGAAGCCCGACCGAGCCGGGCCTCGTGAAACGCCAGGTATTCCTGGACGACTTCGAAGGTGTCCCCGGCCGATCGGATCGTACCCTCATGTAACCAGACCGCGCGTTCGCAGAGTTTCTGTACGTGATAGAGGTTGTGCGAGACCAGCAGCAAGGTACCACCCCCGGCAAGGTAGGACTCGAGCCAGCCAATGCACTTCTTCTGAAAGGATTCGTCACCGACCGCCAGAACTTCGTCGCTGATCAGGAGATCCGGACGAATGGAGGCAATCATCGCAAAGCCGAGGCGCACGACCATCCCCGACGAGTAATGCTTCAGGGGTTTGTCGGCGTGGTCCCGCAGCCCGGAGAAGGCCATCGCCTGCTCCGTAATCTCCCCGATTTCGTCCCTCGGCACACCCATCAGGGTCGCCCCCGCCTTCAGGTTCTCCAGACCGGTCTGCTCCGGATGGAAGCCGGCCCCCAGTTCGATCAGGGCGCCGAAGGTCCCCTGAACCGCGACTTCCCCGGCGGTCGCACGGGCGACCCCGGCAATAATCTTGAGCAGGGTCGATTTCCCGGCACCGTTTTCCCCGAGCA
The DNA here is from genome assembly GCA_033722075.1 of Lysobacterales bacterium. GTDB lineage: Bacteria > Pseudomonadota > Gammaproteobacteria > Xanthomonadales > SZUA-38 > JAWVZU01. The sequence goes on along the minus strand of JAWVZU010000002.1, from coordinate 16,207 downwards.
CCGCGAGTGACTCGCCCTTGTGCAGCTCCAGGTCGATGCCGTGAAGAACCGTCCGCCAGGATTTGGCACGTCGCGCAAGGCGGCTTCCGGAAACGGGAAACGCCTTGCTGACACCTCGCAGACGGATCAGGCAATCGGTCATAGGTAGTCTTCGAAGCGGCGCGAGAGACGGCGAAAAACGGCAACGCAGAGCAGCATGAAAAGCGCACTCGCGACGAGGAACGCGATATCTGCCAAGCGGAAACGGGGAGCATCGAAAAGCAGCGCATCGCGAATGCGGCTGACGATGTAATAGAACGGATTCAGCTGAGCGAGACCACGCAGACGCTCGGGAATCAGGTCAATGGAATAGAGAATCGGGGTGGTAAAGAACCACAGCATGAACAGCGGACCGAGCGCATGATTGAGGTCGCGAGCGTAGACCTGCAGGGCGCTGAAGAGAAGGGAGAGGCCCAAGGCCAGAAAGTAGGTGCAAAGCACCATGGTCAGCATCAGGGGCAGCCCCACCAGACCAATAGGCGTACCCGTCGCGGCTAGGACGATCAGCACCGCCACGTAGCCGGCCAGGGTCAGGAGAAATGTTGCCGAAGCACTGGCCGCAGGGAGCGCCTCCGCCGGGAGCGCCACCTTGCCGATCAGGTCCCGGTTCTCGACCACCGAAGGCGTCGCCCGCATCACCGCATCGGCAAACGCTGTCCACGGCCAGAAGGCAACGGCCAGATAGGGCACGAAACCCACCGTGTCCGCCTCCGGGACCCGTGCCTTGAAGATCTCGACGAACACGAAGGCGTAGATTGCGAGCTGGGCCAGCGGTACCAGGATGACCCACAGTGGGCCTGCCCAGTTCTGGAGATAACGTTCGCGGGCGTACCGCCAGAGCAGAAGGCGGAATACGGCAACCTCGGTCCGGCTCAGCAACATGACGGTCGCCGACGTTTAGCCGCCTTCCATGCCGGGCACTCTCAGGGCGGCAATTGCCTCCGGATCGGCTTCCAGCTCCAGCTTGTAGTAAGGATCGGTAAAGCGTCGCCAGGCGGCTTCTCGGAGCTCCTTGCTAACGGAGGCCATGAGGTCTTCCTCGACCTCCGCGAACTCCTTCTGGCGCGACGGCACGTAGTTTGCCATCGCGACGAAACTGACGATGCCATCGGTCTCCGAAACATGGGCGACCCAATCCCGCTCGAGCATCTCGTACAGCGCGAATTCCGTGGAATCCCGGAGAATCTTGAAGGGGACCTGGCGCTGGTAGGACGCCATGACTGCGGGCACGCCGGTGAGGGCCTTGACCCGCTCATCGAATCCGCCGAGCCCCTGCTCGCGGACGTACGAGTCCAGCTTTTCCCGGAGCTCACCTTGATCAACGGCCGGCATACCGCGAACCCGCACCAGCGCGATATCAGCCTGCGGCTGGGTGCGATGCTGCGCCCGGCTCGTGACATAGCGTTCGCGCACCAGCGCGGAATAGTCCCCCTGCAGTTCTTCTTCGAAATACGCGTTCTTGAGTTCCGCCAGGAGGGCCTCCTCTTCGGCCTGGCGCAGGTATGCTGCACCGGTCGGCTCATTGTCCAGGCCCGCTTCCTTCGCCAGGTCTGCCAGTCCAGCCTCGTCGTGCAGTTGAGCCAATTCCCGCCGGCCTGCCGCGGCCAGGTCGTCCCGCGCACGCGCCATCCAGGTTGAGCGGGTATCCTCGAAAGAAGGTGGCGGGCGTGTTTCAGCACCGCGGTAGACGAGGATCTGATAGCCTACGACCATCGGATAAGGTTTGCTGACAGTGCCTGGTTGCATGTCGCTAATCCGCTCGCGAAACTCGTCGGCAATCTGGGTTCGATCCACGTCCTGAAAGCGTCGGACGGTAATTCCTTCGCTCTCTTCGACCGTGTCACCGGCCTGGAGCACAGCGTATTGCTCTGCAGCCACTCGCTCCGCACCGTCCCAGCCATGCGCATCTGCCTGAACGGTAATCAGGTCGAAGCTTACAACGGTTCGGGCAGCGGCGGCCGCCTCTCGTTCGTAGAGCTGGCGTGCCCGTTGTTCGATTGCGCGCTCGTCGTTGACGACCGGAATCATCTCCAGGGCGAGGGTTGCCAGCGCTTCCTCCTGTGCGCTCTCCCGTGCCTTGCGCATCTCCGATCGGGACAGGAAGCGGTCCGCATCGGCCACGATTGCGCGTCGCAGGAGGATCGTCTGGAGCAGGTTGCCGACCCGGTCGGGGCTGTTCATGACGCCGTCGCGCTTGTCTGCCGGCACATCGAGCAGGGCTGCGTTGACGTCGGCCTGGGTCACTTCGGCCTGGCCCAGGCGGGCCAGCACGCCGGGACCGAGGTCGCTCGCAAAAAGGGGTGCTGCTAGGCACCCCAGGGTGATGGCGGATGCGGCGAGCCGTGCCGCAGCGCCGATCAGTTCTCGCTGACGTTCCACGCGCAGTTTCCTCCAGGAAGCGTGCAGCCCGCGTTACCGTTCGCGTCCACGAATGCGATATTGAAGAAGTACTGAACACCGGCTTGCAGGATGCAACCGCTGGTCGATTCGATCGCCTTCATGTTGAAGCCACCGGACACCCCACTGCCCTGGAAGTAACAGGAGTTATTCCCGGATTGGGGAACTGAGGTTTCCTGGAGCGGACCACCGATACAGGTGGAGACGCTGACCCGCACCTGCTCGGGGCTTTCGGAAATCTGGTCCCAGACCATGATCGCGAAATCGTCCGATCGCGTATTACTGATGACAAACGGAAGCGAGGCATATTGCCCGTTGCTCATCTCGACATAGATGGTGCTCGAGCTATCGCCCCAGGGGCCCCAGATACCCTCGTAGGTCGAGGAACTGCCCTCGATGAGGCGGTTGGAGAGGAACTCGACCGGATCAACCCGGGAGAGGCCGGTGGGCTGCGCATCACAGAACTCGCCGACACCACCGCCGCCGCCACCGCCGCTGTTCAAGACGGTGACCAGCGCGGTCGCAAAGGCGGACTCCGTTCCGGGCGCAAACTGCGGGTCAGTCTTGCTGTTGGTGCAGTTCATCCGGTAAGTCACGTCACCACTGACCGTATCGGTCGTGGAGGTATTCGCGTCGATCTGGGAATCGCTGAAAAACGTGGCGCCGTTCCGGGTCAGGGTACAGTCGTGGTTCGCCGGAACGTCCCAGGTCAGGGTCACGGTCGTATTTTCTTCGACCTCGTCAAACGGCGCCGCGTCAAGGGCCACAGCACCGCCACCGGACAGGCCTGTTGCCAGGCATCCGTCCGGATTACCTTCCACCTCGGCCGTAAGACCATCGGTAGTGAATTCCACGGCGGCGCCCGACCGGAGAATCACTGTGCAATCATCGGTGGTGACGGTTTCATCCGTGCTCAGGGTCAGGTTGTTTTGGGCGCCTGCCGACGCGGTGAACGCGGCGGCGGCAATCATGATCTGTAGTTCTTTTTTCATCGTCCACTCCGAATCTGGAGAGCAACAATTCTAAATCAGGCTGGCAGTTCACGTGTTAAGAATTAATTTAGGGTCGGCTCCCGGAAGATTCCTGCCACCAACCCGCGCCAGCTTCGATTCCATCATAGGGAAAAGGTTCCGCTTCCCCAATAAGAAAAGGGGCGCAGAGCGCCCCTTTCCACAGCTAGAGCTGTTGACTCGGCTGTTAGCTGCCGATGATGTCCCGGCTGGACCGGTGATTGAACAGGCCAGCGTAGTTGGACAGCACGTTGTTGCCAGCGTCGTCGGTGATGGTGCCATTACGGACCACCTGAACCGAGAAACCGGTAACCGGCAGACCGTTGTAGACGTCACCGTCGTCCGAGGTCATGGTGTGACGCACACCGAGACCTTGTGCGACGTCAGCCGGCGCGAAGCCGATCTGAGCCCAACCGGACTCGAAGCCTTCGGTCTCGACCGGGATGTTCTGCGAGTTCGGGGAACCCAGAACAGTCGACGGTGAGGTGCCGAAGAAGCCGGTACCCGGCTCACCGAACGAAATGACCTGGGCTTCGAAGCACAGGAACGGAACGTTCGGCAGGGTGACCGGAGCCGGCGAGAACACAGGCTCGTCAACAACGAAGGTGGTGTCTTCTTCGCGATCGAAGAAGTCCAGAGCGACGAATTCGCAGGCGCCGATGCCGTCAACCACACCAAACTGGTTGGTGAAGGGGTTGATAGCCGTGGTGCCAGCAATTGCCGGGTCAACGTAGAAACGCTTGGTCGGGAAGGTGGCAACCCACTCGGTCGCACCCAACAGAACCGTTTCGATTGCGTACTCGTTGTAGATGAAGTCGCGCATGAAGGTCGCGCTGACTGCATCCGGAACGCCCGCACGCGACCAGTCAGAGGTCACGACGCGGTCACGATCGAACACGAAGCTACGGTCAACCGACGGATCGCCGGTCAGGTTGGTGGTGTCCGTCTGCAGCAGCGTCGGGTTGGTGTCACCCGGCTGGCTGTGAAGGGTGTTCCGAACCGCAGCGGTTACGGAAGCGTCACCATTGATCGGGTTGTAGAAACCCTCGATCGCGTCAGCCGTATAGGAGGCCTGGTAGCCGCCGAATACGTTGATCACGGAACCACCACCGAACAGGCCGCCGGTCGGCGCCAGTACGTCGGTGTCTTCGTCCTGCAGCCAGATACCGCCGGTGGACCATGCGGCAACAAGAGCGCCACAGTTAGCCGGAACAGTACCGCGCGGGGTGTGGATAGCAGCCGCTTCCAGACCCGTCTTGACGGCGTCAGCGGTTTCCTCGACCACGCCCATCTCGATCATCTCGATGTAGCCCTCACGGGTACGCTCGATGCTGTTGTCGATGAAAGCGGAGCCGGCTGCATTCCGCTCGGTCAGCAGCAGGTTGGTGAACGGAACCGGACCGGTGATGGCCGGAACCGTGCAGCTGTCTTCGCCATCGGGCACGACCAGAACCGCAGCACCGGTATCACCGGTAGAAGTTGCGGCACCGACCCAGACGTCAAACGGCGACAGATACAAGTTGAAGTCGAGCACTTCGCGAGAGTTCTTGCTCTCGAGGAAGCGGACCTTGACGGCCTTGACTTCAGCAGTGGTGTTCACAACCGACACAAGCGTGTCGTTGCCACCATTAACCGTATAGAAAGGATAGATAAGAACCTGGCCCAGACCATCCGGGTTCAGGTTCACGGCGCCGGAGATGTTGGCGATACCCGCCACACCACCGATGCCAGCGAGCACAGCAGTCGTTAAGGTTTTTCTCTTCATTACAACACTCCTAACACATTCACAGGGCCACTCGGGCAGAAATCACGTTTAGTCGCTTATTTCCCGCCTAAGCCAGTGCTTTCCGCTACAAAAGAGCGACCACATGGTACAAAAACGAAATCCACAACGCAATGATTTACACGATTGGCGAAAAAGCCGTTGGGAAAGGGCTTCCGCCGACCCCCTTGGATCTCTTTTTGTGCCGTTATCGTAGACGATCGGGAACGAAATACCAAGCCCCGTCTACCTCGATCCAGCTTTCGGTCACTCCTTTGGTGAGTTCTATGGGCTTGCGCAGGCCCGGCACGCCGCGGGAAACCCGGTAACCGACGTTGACAATCACGTCGCAGCTGCCGACCGCCGTATCGCACATTCCGATTTCCACCACCTCGGCGCCGGTCCAGTTGATCGTGCGGTTGGTCATCAGCTCCCGGAACGCGCTCTCCGACATGGCGGTCCTGGCTCCCGGGGACAGGTACGCATAGGCACGCTCCCAGTCGCCGCTGATCACCGCGTCCCAGCGCGCCTGGGCCCGCTCCTCGAGGCTGACCGGTCGACCCAGACCGGCACACGCCGCCAGCATGGCCGCGGCCAGCGCAATCAACACCACTCTCATCATTCCGTACGCTCCGTTCTAGTTATTGATTTCCACTTTTTCCGAGTCCAGGGGCTTCAGCGTGCGCATCCGCTCACGATATTCGCGGCTGACGGCGCGAGCTTCCTCGATGCTGGCGACCACCTTCGGGGTGATCAGCACAATCAGCTCGGTGCGCGTGATGTCTCGTCCCTGGTTTCCGAACAGACCGCCGACCAACGGCATCCGGGATAACCAGGGCAGCCCGCTCCGGTCTTCTTCGAAGTCGGCCTGGATCAGGCCGCCGAGGACCACCGTTTCGTCACTCTGGACGGCCACTTCCGTGTCGATCCGCCGCTGGCGAAGCGACACGTTGCCCTGAGCATCGGCCGACCCGATCGGCGCACTGACTTCCTGCTGCACTTCCATGAACACCATCCCACCGGGATTGACCCGGGGGACCACGTTGAGCGTGACGCCGGTATCCCGGAACTGCACCTGGGTGCGCCCGACATCAGTCCCGGTGCCCAGATTGAAGATCGGGGAATTGACCGGGATCTGGGTGCCGACATTGATGTTCGCTTCGCGGTTGTTCAACACCATCATGGAAGGCGCGGAGATCGTCCGCACATCCGTCACCGATTCCAGCGCGGAAACGATCGCTGCGGCGTCGCCACCCTGGATCGCATAGTTCAGCCCGCCGCCCCCGGAAACGGTGGCATAGCGATCACCGCTGATCGAGCCGCCGCTGTCGAACACGCCCTTGCCGCCGCTGCCGGATCCGCTGCCCGGAAAGCTGAAGTCATTGAGTGCACTCTCGAAGAACCACTGTACGCCGTATCTCAGGTTTTCGTTCAGCGTGACCTCGAGCACCTGGACCTCCACCAGTACCTGCAGGGGCACGATGTCCAGGCGCTTGATGGCCCCGAGTACCGCATCGTATTGCCCCGGCGTGGCCCGGATCAGCAGTGAGTTGGATTCTTCCACGGCGGTGATGCGTACCTCTTCCCCGTCGACCAGAGCGATGCCGCCGCCCCCGCTTTCGCGGGTCGCCGGTCGCCGCTCCGCCGTCTCGGTCTGTTCCTGCTGCTGCCGGCGCCGCGGATCGTTGATCGAGGAAATCTCGCCGGCTTCCAGGCCGGGAGCCAGCTGCAGCGAGCCGCGGCGTTGCTCACGGCTGGACGATCGCCCGGAGTCGCTGAAGATGTCCGAAAGCGTGTCGGCCAGGTCCGTCGCCTTGACGTTGCGCACGGCATAAACATAGAGGCGTGTTCCTGCCTCGCTGCCGCCCCGATCGAGGCGCTTGACCCACTCGACCGCCTTGTCCAGGTAGGCCGGCTGCGGCGTGATCACCATGATTGCATTCAGCCGCTCGATGGCCATGAAGCGGAACATGCCCGCCAGGGGCGTACCGGAACCCTCACCGAAGACCGCCTCCAGCTCGCCGACCACCGTGTCGGCCTCCACCCGCTCCAGCGGATAGACCCCGACGGACATACCCTCCAGCCAATCGACGTCGAAGATCTCGATGGTCTGACGGTAGTTCTCGAGCTCGTCCCGGGTGCCGGCCAGGATCAGCAGGCCTCGCGCGTTGTCCACGCTGACGAAGGCATTCTCCCGGGCATAGGGCCGCAGCAGCTTTTCCATCTCGGCAGGCGCAATGAAGTCCAGCGGAAAGGCGCGAACCTCGTAGCCACGCTGATCGGCCAGCGGCCCCATGACCGGGCGCAGCTGGCCCTGCACGGCCCGCGGGATCGGCATGACATGGTAGCGGCCGTCACGATAGACCAGGGCGGCATTGTTCCAGGACAGGAGCATTTCGAGGATAGGCAGCACCTGGTCCATGGGAACCGGCTTGGCCGTGGAGAAGGTGACGTTGCCCTGGATCCCGGGCGAAATCACGTAGTTCTCCTGCAACAGGTCGCCGAGGATCGCCTTGACCACGGCCTGGAGCGCCTCACCTTCGAAATTGAAGATGATCTCCCCCTCTCCCACCGCATCCAGCGCAGGCCGCTGGGCCGCATCCGAGTCGATGAATCGACCGCTGCCGGGGTAAAGTTCGGGACTGGCCGTCGTCGGCGCCGGGTCGCTCTCGGGCTGAGCCGCCCCGACCTCCGCGGCCGCCGGATCCGTTGGCCCGGCAGCGGACCGCGTGGCTTGATCGGGGCCGTCGTCGCTCACCGGTAGGCTCCCGCAGGCCGTAAGCAACAGCGCCAGCGCTGCGAGCTTTGAGGTTCTGCAATTCAAAACGGCACTCCTTGATTCATTATTGGTTCGTATTCTTCGTTGTTCTGCCGGCGACGCTACTGCTCGTCGGCCTGTTCCTGTCGCCGACGTTCCGCCTCGGCTCGCAGCTGAGCCCGCCGTTCCGCGACGCGCCGCCGAATTTCCTCGGCACGCGCCTCCGCATCCATGGGCTGGGCGCCCTGCTGATTCTCAGCCGCAGGTTCCTGTGACGCGTCCTCGTTCGCCGTCCGCGCGTTGGTGCGCGCAGGCGCAGCGCCGCCGGCAAGCGCCTTCGTATGGACTTGCAGGTCCACCTCGGCCCGTCCCTGCGACGCACTGTCGAAAATCAGTTTTCTGGGTTCGATCTCGGCCAGGGTCCAGCCGCCCATCTCGCCTTCCAGCGGCATCCCTTCTTTCAAGCGTTGGGTTTCCTTGCTGCGTTCGTCGGTGACGATCGCAAGCTTCACCTCCGGGGTGATGATGATGCCCTTGACGACGACGTTCAGCGGAACCGGCTCGGGCTCGCCGAAACCCGGTGCCTCGGACTCCTCGACCACCGGTTCGTCCCTGCTGGGCAGCCGATCCTCGTTGAACAGCGGTGCCTCGGCAATGACCGCGTAGCGCTCGTCGAATTCCTCCAGCCGGAATCCCCCGCTCTGGTCCACGTCGGCAACCGGACGCTCGAATTCGGAGGGATCCCCGTCGGCCTCGATGCCGGTTCCCACGCCGGCGCCCAGCAGCAAAGCAACGAGCACCAGCAGAGCGCATCCGCCGGCAAGGATCAATCCGACCAGTCGGGAGAGCTTCATGCCTGCGGCTCCGAGCGGATGTAACCGGACAGGTCGAAGCGCACATCGAGCATCTTCTCCTGCACCAGCTCGCGGTTGCGCCGCCGCCGGGTCACCTGGCGAAATACGGTCAGGTTGTCGACGAAGAGATAGGGCGTGCCGTCCTCCAGGTTGAACAGGACCCGGCTCAGATCGGCGATCTCACAGCGCATCCGGACCTTGATGCTGACCCGCTGGAACTCCTCGTCGGTATTGTTGCGCATGTTCTGCTGGCTCAGCACCTGGCATTCGTCGGTGTTTTCCGCGTGCAGGGAGATGACCTCCTTGAGCCGGGTGGTCAGTTCGGACGACGCGAGGTTGATGTTCTCCTGCTCCAGGAAATAATCGCTTTCGGTCTGGGCCCGGCGCAGCTCCGCCAGCCGCTCCTGCAGCTCCGGCTTCTGGGCGATGGCCGCCCGGTAACGAAGCTCGGACTGGGTGAGTTGCTCGATCTGCTCGGACAGCGCCAGATGGCTGAGGATGAAGCGGTGGAAGAACACGTAATAGAAGACGATCAGCGCGACCAGCAGCAGCAGATAGGCCAGCGGGCGCTGGCGTTCCTTGGAGGGCAGGATATCGACCATCAGCACTGGCCTCCGACAAGCATCGCCTCGATGGTGAACCGCTCCTTGCCGCTTTGCGGGTCGGGCGTCACTGCACCTTTGATATTCGGCGACCTCAGACACTCCGACTTTTCGAGCAAAGCCACCAGCTGGGCCGTCTCCGGGGTCTGCCCGGAGATCTGCACCGTTTCCTCGTTCACCTGCAGCCGCTGCAACCAGGTGTTCTCCGGCAGCTGCCGGGTCAGCTCGGCGAGCAGACCCGTCACCGCCGTGCGCCGACGCTTCTGGTCGCCGAGAAAGCGCGCCGCCTCGGCCGACTCCTCGAGCTCCTCCCGCAGTTCCACCACCTCGGCCGCATCGCCCCGCAACCGGTCCAGCTTCATCCGATAGGCCTCCAGCGCCTCCTCGCGGGAAGCGACCGATTGCCACAGCACCCCCTAGAGCAGGATCACGAACAGCCCGGCCAGGGCGAGGTTCCACTTGAGCTGGCGGCGATCCTTGTGGGCTCGCAGTTCAGGCGGCAGCAGGTTCACCCCGCGTCGCTCGCCGTCGGCCCCGATCACGTCGATGCCGTGCAGCTCCAGACTCCGCTCACGACAGAACCGCACCGCCGCCTCCACCTCGGCACGCCGCGCGACAAGCAGGTTGACCCGCAGGCGGGTACCACCCCCAAGACGCTCCACCAGTTCACAGTCGAAATGGACCTGATCGGCCTTGAAGGGCGTGTACCGATCCATCTCGTAGTGCATGACCTGGCGGAGGTTGTCTTCCGCGGCGGCCGGCAGGGTCAGGGTGCGCTGCAGCACCCGGGCCTCGTCCATCAAAAAGTAGATCTCCGGATGATCCTCCTCGAGATTGCCCAGAATCCCCTGCACCACCTGGGCACTGATCGCCGGCTCCTCGGACTCGCGGAAAGTCCCGAGGATTTCCCCGGCGTTATCCCGAACGGTGACCTCGTCGCCGTCCGAGGCGACGAACAACCGCTCCGTTTCCGTGCGCAGACGGGCTCGCCAAAGCTCGGGCAACCCGTCGATCAGCTCGTCACGCCACCAGCGCAGAAAGGCGACCGAGCCGGTCACCATGCGGTGTCGGCGAGCGCGTTCCAGGGCTTGGGTCAACGTATTGGACATCATCAGTTCCAGCGCAGGATTCGAAATGGCTGCCCACCGGGGACGCCACCCATCCGGACGGTCACCTCGATGGCATTGGTCACGCCACTGGGCATGGTCGCCGTGCTGACGACGGTAAAGGTGTACCCTCCGCCGCGGGCCAGCGGCGTCGTACCATCCGGAAGCACGGGCAATGGGACACCCAATTCCGTGTTCTGTTCCCGTTGCGCCACGAAATCCAGGGCGCTGGCCTCGTCCATGCCCTCCAGCGTGCGCAGGACCTCGACGGGTGCAAAGGCCGGCTCCGGCACCGGCCGGCCGGAGTGTACGGTGATTGCCGGCTCGATGGCCAGATAGAGCTCGTAATCCATCCCCATGACCTGCTGCACCTCGCCGATCGTATCGAAGGGCGCATCCTTGGCACCGTAAGGGTAACCGGCGGACCGGTAGTCGTCGTCTTCGGCCCCGTTGATCCGGATCAGGTCATCCGGGTCGCGCCAATCGAGAATGGCGTCGACCAGCAGGTCACGCGCATCCTCGGACACGTCGATTGAATCGAACAGGCGTCCGAGCAACTCCTCGTCGGCCACGTTGATGTCGATCTTCCCGGACTCGTCGGTGATCCGGATCTCCACCTCGGCCTGGTCATACTGGATCTCGTAGGCGCGCCCGTCGGTGAACCAGCGGTCCTCCATGTTCGGGCGACGCAACTCGTAGACCGCCCGGTGCAGTCCGGCCTGCGCGGCGTACTCCGCCTTGAGTCCGTCGAAAAGCTGGCGCGCCTGCAATGTCTCGGTGCGGGCCGCAATGGCAAAACTCCCGATCACCACGGCCAGGAGAACGCTCATCCACAGCACCAGCACCAGCGCGACGCCTTTTTGACGTGTCCCGGTCACCCGGATCCCTCCCGGCGCGATCCCGGCAGTACGAACGGGCGCTGCAACTGGCGACCGCCGGTCGCCGCATCGAGTACCGGCCGCACCTCGAGCACGGGCCAGGTCTGACGCGTGAACGGCTCCATCTCCACGGCAATCCGGACCATCAGGGGAATGGTGGTCGGTTCCTCCCACTCGGCCTGCCACTCATCCGGCTCGCCTTCCTCGTCGAGGGCCAGGTACTCGAAATGTCCTTCGCGGATTCCGCTCAGCAGGACCACCGGTTCCCGCTCTTCCTGCTCCGGCCACTCCTCGTCGCGCAGCAAGGGAGCATGATCGAACAGGAGTTCCAGGTTTCCGTCCGGGCCCCGGTCGAAGTAGAGGCGCTGCTCATGGGGCCCGCCGTTGCTCAGATAACCCGGCATGGGCCCGGCAAAATGCAGCGAGGATTCGTCGCCTTCGAAGTAGGTGAGGATCTCCTCGTCGAAATCGTTCTCCGGAGGGATCTGCAGCGGCATGACCGAGCGCAGCTGGGCACGCACGAACTGATGCACGATGCGCAGCCGGTTGGAGCGATCCAGCAGGTCATCGCCGCGCTCTACCGCCTTGGCACTGGTCCGCAGGCCACTGTAGGCCATGCCCAGGATGAGGGCCACCAGGGTCATCGCCAGGAGCATCTCAACCAGCGTGAATCCGCTCTGCCGGGTCATTGGGGTTCGGCCGTCACGGAACGAAGGGTACGGAAGACCGCGCCGCGCGGGCGGTCCGGATCGCCCCAGGTCAGGGTCAGCTGGACCTCGTAGAGATCGATCGGCACCTCGAACAGGTTGGCATAGGTCCGCCCGTCCGGCGTCGGCTCGGACTGAATGTCATATTGACTGATCTCCATTTCCCAGCGGTAGCCGTTCTCCAGCTCACCCTCATAGGTGCCGACCTCCAGCAGCGGTTCGACACCCACGCTGTCCATGACGCTCTGGGCCCGGAGCGCGGCTTCCGTGTATTCGGCCGACTGCCGGGTGTTGCGCAGGGACCCGGACAGCACCTGCAGCGTAGTGGCAAAGACCAGGGCGAAGATCACGAACGCCGCCAGGATCTCCAGCAGCGTAAACCCGCGTTGACCAGCCGGACCGAACCGCATCAGGAGGCCCCCTTACTGGCTTCCAGGGTGATCTCGCCGGTCAGCCATGCCACCCGGACTCGCCACACGTGCGAACCGGACATGAGCGTGATCTCACCCCCGGTGGAGGAGCCATCCGGGTAGAAGCGGATCCGGCCCTGCTTTTCATTGAGGATGTCCATCGAGGCCGTGCGCAGGGTGACGTCGACATCATCGGGAAGTTGCTTCGGCTCCCCGTCGGCCGGCCGGTAGCTGCGCTCCTCGATGTCCACCTCCAGGAACTGTTCCTCGCGCTTGACGATCGCCTGCGCCCGCGTGTGACGCAGCGCATTCACGACCTCCTTGCCGGCCCGACGGATCTTGACCGCATCCATGCTGCGGTAAAGCGATCCGCCGACCAGTCCGAAGAGCAGGCCGACCACCACCAGTACAGCCAGGATTTCGACCAGGCTGAATCCCGATTGGCGTGAGGATTGCCTCAACCAGGCTTACTCCCAGCTGTTGATGTCGCTGGCGACGCCTTCGCCGCCGGGTGAGCCGTCCTCGCCATAGGAAATGAGATCATAGGCCCCATGCTCTCCCGGGCGTCGGTATACCCACTCATTCTCCCAGGGGTCCTTGACCACCGAGCGCTTGACGTAGGGGCCCGACCAGAAGTCCGCATCGGCGGGCTGCTCGACCAGTTCGTCCAGCGATTCCGGCAGACGGCCGACGTCCAGGGCGAACGCGTCGATGCCATTCTGCAGCACCACGATCTGCGACTTGGCGGTCTTGTGTTTTGCCCCGCCCAGCCGGCCGAGCACATTGGGCAGCACCAGTCCGGCCAGCAGGCCTAGAATCACCAGCACCACCAGCAGCTCGATCAGGCTGAATCCACTTTGGGTTCCTTTTCGGTACATCGTCTTGGTTACTCCTGTCATGTTCTTTTTTCAGGCGACCAGTTCATTGACGCTGAGGATGGCGACCAGAATGGACATCACGATCAGCGCGATCACGACCGCCAGGGTCAGGGTGAGAATGGGCACCATCGCCGCCATGAGGCGGTCGATGGTCGTCCGGACTTCCCGGTCGTAGGTGTCGGCGACCTTGACCAGCATCACGTCCAGCTGGCCGGTCTCCTCGCCGACGTTGATCATCTGCAGCGCGAGCTTCGGGAAGTCTCCCGCACGCGCCAGGTTGTGAGCCAGCGAACCGCCGGTCTTGACTTCCTTGGAGGCCGTTTCCACGCCCTCCGCCATCACCGTGTTGGTGACCACGTTGCGGCCGATGGAGAGCGCCGCCAGCAGCGGCACGCCGTTGGTCAGCAACGTCCCGACGGTGCGCGACAGCCGAGCCATTTCAACCTTGGCGATCAGGTCGCCGGTCAGGCCGAACCGCAGCAGACGCCGGTCCCACTTGTAGCGCGTCTTGGGATCGGCGAACTGGCTTCGAAAATACAGGACCACCGCAAAGGCCAGCCCCAGCAGAAGCCACCAGTACTGCTGGAAGATCCGCCCGACGCCAAGCACGATCTGGGTCAGCAGCGGCAGTTCCGCCCCCAGCTCCTCGAAGATCGGCATGAACTGGGGCACCACGTAGATCAGCAGCACGACCAGCGATCCGATCGCCATGAACAGCAGCAGCACCGGGTAGATCAGTGCCGAGATCACGCTGTCCTTGAGTTCCTTCGAGCGTTCCAGGTATTCCGCCAGGCGCGCCAGGGTCACATCCAGCGTCCCGCCGGCTTCTCCGGCACGCACCATGTTGATGTACAGGCGGTTGAACACCCCGTGGCGGGCTTCCAGCGCATCCGACAGGGAAGCGCCGCCGCGCACCTCGTCGCGAATCGCCTTGACCAGTTCACCGATGGCTTCGCTGTCCGCCAGGTCATGGAGGATGTGCAGGGCCCGGTCCAGCGGCAGCCCCGCACCGATCAGGGTCGAGAGCTGCTGGGTGAACACCGCGACCTCCCGCTGGGACACCCGGGCGCCGCGCGTCAGGAGCGTTCCCAGGGCCGCGTCCAGGCCGCCGGTGGCTTCCTGGGCGGAAATGGGTACGTTGCCCGCCTCCTGGAGCTTGGCGATCACGTCCTCGACGCTCAGGGCTTCCATCTGCCCCTGCAGCGTGTCGCCACCGGGAGAAACCGCCTTGTACCGGTAAAGCGCCATCAGCCGTTGGTCTCCTGGGTGACCCGGAGCACTTCCTCGATGGTCGTGATCCCCTCGACACACTTGGCCAGACCGTCTTCATACATGGTGCGCATGCCTTCGGAGCGGGCCTGTTCGAGCAGATCACCCGATTCGGCGTGCTGCATGACCATCCGGCGGATCGGATCGCTCAGCTCGAGAAACTCCGCGATGGTCGTTCGGCCGAGATAGCCGGTGGGGGAGTCTTCCGTGGGACTCGGCCGATGAAGGCGGATCGGACGTTCGTCGGTGAACCGGTCCAGGCCCAGTTCGGTCACCATTTCCGGCAGCGCCTCGAAGGGCTCCTTGGTGTCTTCGTCCAGACGCCGCACCAGGCGCTGGGCCAGGATGCCGTTGACCGTCGACACCAGCAGGTAGTCCTCGACCCCCATGTCCAGCATCCGGGTGATCCCGCCGGCGGCATCGTTGGTATGGATGGTGGACAGGACCAGGTGGCCGGTCAGCGCGGACTGGATCGCGATCTTGGCAGTCTCCAGGTCACGCATCTCCCCGATCATGATCACGTCCGGGTCCTGGCGGACGATCGAGCGCAGGGCGTTGGCAAAGTTCAGGCCGATCGAAGGCTTGACCTGGATCTGGTTGACTCCCTCGAGCTGGTATTCGACCGGGTCCTCGACGGTGATGATCTTGCGCTCGGGGGTATTGATTCGGGACAGCGCCGTGTAAAGGGTGGTGGTCTTACCGCTGCCGGTGGGACCGGTGACCAGGATGATTCCGTGGGGCTCGGACAGGACGTCCAGGAAGTTGCCCAGGAGCGGTTCCCGGAACCCCAGCCGATCGAAGTCCAGGACGACGCTCTCGCGGTCCAGGATCCGCATGACGACGGACTCGCCGTACTGGGTCGGCACGGTCGACACCCGCAGGTCCAGCTCCTTGCCCTGGACCCGGAGCATGATCCGGCCGTCCTGGGGCAGGCGCCGCTCGGCGATATTCAGCTTGGCCATGATCTTGATGCGGCTGATCACTGCAGCGGTCGAACTCGACGGCGGCGCCTCGACTTCCTGGAGCACGCCGTCGATGCGGTAGCGGACCTTCAAGCGATTCTCGAACGGCTCGATGTGGATGTCGGAGGCCCGCGCCTCCACGGCCCGCTGCATGATCAGGTTGACCAGGCGGATGACCGGCGCCTCGGAAGCCAGGTCGCGCAGGTGCTCCACATCGTCTTCGCCGACGCCGCTCTCGTCACTGAGGTTCTCGACGATCTGGCCCATGGCCGATCGTCCGCCGCCATAGAAGCGTTCCACCACGTCGTCGATCTCGGACTGCACGCCGACGCGCACTTCCACGTCCTTGCCGCTGGCCATGCGAATGCCGTCGATCGCGAACTGGTCGCGCGGGTCGGCCATGACCACGGTGACCGCGTCCTCGCTCTCGGCGATCGGCACCAGATGTTGCTCACGGAGGAACCGCAGGGGCAGTTCGATTCCGCTGGGCGGTACTTCCGGGTACTGCTTGGTTCCGACCAGCGGCACATCCAGCAGCTGCGCCATCGCCTCCGCCGCATCGCGCTCGGACATGA
>JAWVZU010000001.1:0-68988 GCA_033722075.1 Lysobacterales bacterium | reverse complement strand
TCGAGGAAGCGTTCGGCGAGCAGCAGCGAAAGCTGCTGGCCGACGATGTTATGGACCTGGACGTCAAGATCGAGGTCCTGCGAACGCAACTGGATAAAGAGGGCGTCTAGCCATTTCTGACCCCGCCGACCTGCGCGAGCGATTCGCGGAACTGGGCGAAGTCGACGAAGAGCTGGTTGCCGCCGCGGCCCGCGAGCTGGACCCGAAAGACATCGACAGCCTGATCTACTTCGGGATCAAGGCCGAGAAGGCCTTTGCGGAACTAGCGGACCGGATCAGCAGCACGGCCCACTCGGAAACCGTCGGCACGGCCACGCAGCTGCTCGGGGAAATGACCAACGTGCTCCGCCACTTCGACCCGACCCCCACCACTGGCGGCTGGCTCAAGCGGGTGCTCGGGCGCACCGGGCCATCGCTGCGGCAGCGGTTCAAGGCGACCGCGGTGCAGCTGGACCGTCTGGCCGCACAGCTGGAAAGCTGTTCCAATCCCCTGATGGTCGAGGCCGTCACCCTCGATCGCTTCGAGGACGCAATCCTCCGCGCGCTGCAGCGAATCGACGCTTACCTGCAGGCGGGATTGCGGCATCTGCCCGACTTCAAGGATGCCTATGGCTTTCACGACCTGTTGCGTCGCCTGGAAGACATGTATACGGCCCGGACCGTCGCCACCCAGAACCTGGCGACCCTCCATCTGATGCGTGACAACCGCCGTCGCCTGGCGGAGCGGGTTGCCTTCCTGCTCGACCGGGCGCTGCCCCTGTGGCGCCACCAGGCGAAGTTCGCGATCGAGCTCATGGACCAGCTCGAGCCCGGCCGCGATTACCGGGATGCGGAGCAGGAGGTTCTGCCCAACACGGGGTTGAATGAATCGGACGTTTCCGGTTTGCGGGCGGCTTATGAGGAGAGCGGTCAGGCCGAGGCGGTACTGGATGCGGTCAATCGGCGCCTGTCCGATCTCCTCGAACCGCCGGAGCCAACGCCGTGAGTGACGCGGCACCGCGCCGTTTCACGGACCGTCTTCCGATGGCGGCATTGATCGCTGCCAACCTGGCCCCGGTGCTCGGGGTGCTGCTGTTCGACTGGAACGTGTTCCTGGTCCTGGTTCTCTTCTGGGTCGAGAACGTCATCATCGGCATGCTCAACCTGCTCAAGATGGCCCTGGCGTCGGGGCCGGGTTCGCTATGGCCCATGAAATTCTTCCTGATTCCGTTCTTCACCGTTCACTATGGCGGTTTCGCGGCCGGCCACGGCGTATTCGTGTTCGGCTTCTTCATGGAAGGGCAGGGCGACGTGCCGGGTCTTGAGGACTTTCTGCCCTGGTTCCTGGAGCTGATGGCCGAGCACCAGCTGTTCTTCGCCGTCGGCGCGCTGTTGATCAGCCACCTCGTTTCCTTTGTGGTCAACTATCTGCTCAGGGGCGAATACCGGCAAACCAGCGAAAGCCAGCTCATGATGGCGCCCTATGGCCGGGTGGCCGTGCTGCATATCACGATCATCGCCGGGGGGTTCGCGGTGATGGCGCTGGGTCAGCCCATCTGGGCCCTTCTGATCCTGATCGCGCTGAAGATCGGGATCGACCTGAAGGCTCATTCCCGCAGCCACCGAAAGATCCAGGAGATGGACAAGGTCCGGGCCTGATCGAAAGTTGCCGATTTGCAACGCCCGCACGAGTGGGCGCAGACTTAGGCTTCGTCAAAGTGGGGCCTGAAAATGCACAGCGTTGCGCAGATTTTGGACGAGAAGGGCCGGGATATCTGGTCGATCGGTCCGGACGACCAGGTCTACGACGCCATCAAGTTGATGGCAGAAAAGGGCGTGGGGGCGCTTCTTGTCACCGACGGGCCGAGGTTGGCGGGCGTCGTGTCCGAGCGGGATTACGCGCGCAAGGTGATCCTCCAGGGGCGATCATCGAAATCCACTCCGGTGCGCGACATCATGTCGACCAACGTGATTACCGTGAACTCACACAAGACGCTGGACCAGTGTCTGGCAATCATGACCGAGAAGCGCATTCGCCATCTGCCGGTCGTGGAAGACGGCCAGATCCTGGGCGTGCTGTCCATCGGCGACCTGGTAAAGCGCAAGATTGCGGACCAGGAACACCTCATCGAGAGCCTGGAACAGTACATCACCCAGGGTGGCTAGCTCTGGAGCTCGGGGCGGTCCTTGAAATGCTTCAGGGCTTCGGGGTTGGCCAGGGCATCGGTGTTCTTGACCGGCCGGCCATGAATCACGTCCCGCACCGCCAGTTCGGTGATCTTGCCGCTGATCGTTCGTGGAATATCCGGGACGGTCAGGATCCGCGCCGGCACGTGTCGCGGGGAAGCGTTGTCCTTCAACACCTGGCGGATTCGAGCCTGTAGCTCGTCGTTGAGTTCTGCGTCGTCCCGCAGGCGGATGAACAGGACGACCCGCACGTCGTCCTCCCACTCCTGGCCGACCGCAATGCTCTCCAGCACCTCCGGCAGCTTCTCCACCTGGCGATAGATTTCCGCCGTCCCGATTCTCACGCCGCCGGGGTTCAGCACTGCATCGGAACGGCCATAGATGATCAGCCCGTCGTGGCGGGTCAGCTTGGCGTAGTCGCCGTGACACCAGACCCCGGGTTTCCGGGAGAAATAGGCGTCGTGGTACTTGCTGCCGTCGGGATCATTCCAGAAAGAGACCGGCATGGACGGGAACGCGAGGCTGCAGGCGAGCTCGCCGGGCTGGTCCCTGACCGGCTGGTCGTCGGCGTCGAGGATTTCCACCTTCATGCCGAGTCCACGGCACTGCAGTTCGCCGCGGTACACCGGGAGAATGGGATTGCCCAGCGCGAAACAGGAAATGATGTCCGTTCCGCCGGAAATGGAAGACAGGCAGAGGCGTTCCTTGACGTCGCGGTAGACGAAATCGAAGCTCTCCGGCAGCAGGGGCGACCCGGTGGACAAGATCGTCCTCAGGGACTTCAGCGGGTGCGTCTGGCGCGGCTTGACGCCTGCCTTTTCTACCGCCGAAAGATATTTGGCGCTGGTTCCGAAGACCGTCACGCCCTCCTCGTTCGCCAGCTCGAAGAGCGCGTCCGGCCCGGGATGAAACGGATTGCCATCGAACAGTACGACCGTCGACCCGACCGCCAGGCTGCTCACCAGCCAGTTCCACATCATCCAGCCGCAGGTCGTGAAGTAGAAGATCCGGTCCTCGCGCTTGAGGTCGGTGTGCAGGACCAGTTCCTTCAGGTGCTGCAGCAGCGTGCCGCCGGCCCCGTGCACGATGCACTTGGGCACCCCCGTCGTACCGGACGAGTACATGATGTAGACCGGGTGGTCGAAGGGCAGCTGCTCGAAGGTCATGTTCGCGCCGCTGGCGGACTGATCGGCAAAGTCGTCCCAGAGCGTGGCCCTGGCGATGCCGCTCAGGTCCGGGTCCGGGTCGGCGTAGGGTACGACGACGATATGCTCGATCGAGTCGATCTTCTCGGCGATGCCCCTGACTCGATCGAGGGAACCGAAGGTCTTGCCACCGTAGTGGTAGCCGTCCGCGCAAAACAGGACCTTTGGTTCGATCTGTCCAAAGCGGTCGACCACGCCATTGATGCCGAAATCCGGCGAGCACGACGACCAGATCGCCCCCAGGCTGGTTGTGGCCAGCATCGCAATGATCGTTTCCGGCAGATTGGGAAGAAAACCGGCCACGCGATCCCCGGGGCCTACACCCGCACTCCGCAGTGCCGCGGCCATCCTGGCCGTCGCGTCCCGCAGCTCGAGCGCGGTCAGCTCTCGTCGGGTGCCGTCTTCCCCGCAGAAGATGATCGCGGTGCGTTCGTCACGATGGCGCAGCAGGTTCTGGGCGAAATTCAGGCGGCTGCCGGAAAACCAGCGCGCACCCGGCATGCGGGCCGGATCGTCGACAACCTGGTCCCAGCTGCTGGATGCCCTGATGCCGCAGAATTCCCATACCGCCTCCCAGAAAGCGGCCGGCTTGCGAATCGAAAATTCGTACAGACTCGCATAGTCATCGACCGTCTCGTCCAGCTGGCGGCCGACGAACCTGATGAAACGGCTCATGTTCGAGTCTTCCACCCGCTGGGGAGAGGGAGACCACATAGGCTGGTCGCTCATCGAGTACTCATCCCTGTAGACCGATGCCGGATTCTACACGCTGCCAACGATGCTGCCCATGCCGTTAGGCCGGGTGTCCCGGATTGATCCCTGGCCGAACTCCACCGATCATGCGCTGCATGAACCCGCCCGACGCGATTTCCCCGACCCACCGAGTCCTGGCCTGGATTGCGGGCACAATGCTCGTGCTGGTCGGTCTTCGCTACGCAATCGATCTCGGGCGTCCGATCTATACCGACGACTTCTGGTGGCACCTGAAGCTCGGTGAGATCTTCCTCCAGCAGCGAGGCTTCCCTGACCAGGATCCGTTTCTGATTGCGCCCAACCCGGGGCCGCCTTTTTTTCACGAATGGTTGTTTCAGGTCTTCGTTGGTGTCATCGACCGGGTGTTCCAGCTTCCGGGCCTTCGCCTGGCCCACGTGCTGTTGGGCTTCGCGACGTTCGCGGTCTTCGGCTGGTTCGTGCGATCACTCGGTTTCAGCCGGCTGGCCACGATCGGATTCATCCTGTTGTTCGCATTCCTGGCCTACCAGCGCATCATTCAGTTCCGACCGCACGCCGCTTCCATTCTGCTGTTCTATCTCATGCTGCGGCTCGTGTGTGTCGGCCGGCTCGACCTCGGAAAGGGGTTGTCCGCTGCGCTGGTGATGGTGATCTGGATCAACATGCACTCCGTTGCGCTTGTGGTGTTTCCGTTTCTCGCTGCCTTTCTTGCCGCCCGAGCGGTTGAGGCCGGAAGCGACCGGGGTGAAGTGATGCGCCTTGCGGGACTGCTGGTCTGCCTGGCTGCATTGGTCATGCTCAATCCCCACGGTTTCGAGATCTACTACTTCTACTTCACCCATGACGCGAATAACCCGTTGGTGGCCGTGGTGGACGAATGGGGGCGGCTCTGGACCCGGGTTGATCGTCCGGTGCTGCCCTGGAATTCAACCTTGGTGATGTCGACGGTCATCGCCCATGCGGTCCTCGTGCCGGTCGTCGGATTGACCTACCTGAAGGAGAACCGGGGCAGGGCCATGGACCGGATCACCGTCTTCCTGTTGCTGTCGGGCGCCCTGGCGATCGCAGCCACCATCTATGCAGTGCGGTTCATCTGGATGCTGCCGCTTGCTTCCATGGCGCTCCTGCGGGCCGGGGAGTCCCTCGGCCTGAACCGCCTTCCCGCCAGGTTTCGGCAGGCAGTTCCAGCGCTCATCGGCGTGGTTGCGGTATTCCACTTCGTTTCCGGAGCGACGAAAGGCTTTCGCTATGCGCCGGCCCGTGAATCGCCGGCGCGGGTCTATCTTCTTCACCACGTGGACGACAAGTTCCTGCCCGGGGCCGTAGGGCTGCTGACCGAATTGCCGGGCGGGCATGTCTACAATCCCTACCGCCTGGGGGGGTACCTCGCCTGGGCCGGCCATCCTCGGTTCAAGACGATGCTGGACGGTCGGTTCGACGCCTACCCGCGCGAGGTCCATACGGATTGGACAAGCATCCGGCGCGTGACCGAAGAACTGCCGGAACTGGTTCGGAAGTATCGCTTCGATTATTTTCTCCTGCCCATCGAAGACCGCTTCTTCCGTCTCCATTACGCGCTCAAGCTCCTCGGTTGGCAGCCGATTCTGCACCAGCCGCGGGTGACCATCCTGGCCTCGCCGGCGCGGGCTTCGCAGCCGGAGCTTATCCGTCTCGTCGGCGCACGGCTGAATCGCCCGGCGGCCGACAGGCTGCCGGACGTCGCCGGTCTCGCGGAGACCAGTTTTCGCCAACTCATCGCACCGAAGCTGGTTGGATTGCAGGTCTCCGAGTGGTCGAAGCTGCTGCGCCAGGCGCTGCTCAATCAGATGTTCGGCGCGGCCGAAGAACTGATGCGCGTCGGTCACGAACGCTTTGGCGCCCGGGTGGCTTTCGATGGAATTCTCGCGGTCTGCAGGGACCTCGAAGAGATTGCGACCTGGTTTGGCCCGGAGCAGCCAGCGGCCGCGCGAGCGCGCCGGATGTGCGCCACTGCGAGTGACCTGCAGAGCCAACGGAGCTGAGTCGCGGTTCGTTATAATCGGTCTGGGAAAAGTCAGGAGACTGTGATGGAAAGGGAAGCAATGGAATTCGACGTCATGATCGTTGGCGGCGGCCCGGCAGGGCTGGCAGCGGCGATCCGCCTGCGTCAGCTCGCGGCCGAAAAAGGCCAGGACATCATGGTCGGCCTGGTCGAGAAGGGCTCGGAGATCGGAGCGCACATCCTCTCCGGCGCCGTCATGGATCCGATCGGTCTCGACGAGTTGATGCCGGACTGGAAGGAGCGCGGCGCGCCGATTGATCAGCCGGTGACCGAGGACGAGTTCCATTTTCTCTGGAACGAGCGCAAGGCGACCCGGATCCCCAACTTCCTGATACCAAGCCCCATGCACAACGATGGCAACTACATCGTCAGTCTGGGCAATGTCTGCCGCTGGCTGGGCGAGCAGGCCGAGGCAATGGAGGTGAACATCTTCCCGGGTTTTCCCGCTTCCGAGGTCATCTACGAAGACGGTGCGGTGGCCGGCGTGATCACGCAGGACATGGGGGTAGGCGCCGACGGCGAGCCGAAACCCGGTCATGAACCGGGCTACGAACTCCGGGCCCGGTACACGATATTTGCGGAGGGATGCCGCGGTCATCTGGCCAAGGAACTCGAGCAACGTTTCACCTTGCGGCGGGGCGTCGACCCGCAGCACTACGGGATCGGCCTGAAGGAAATCTGGCGCCTGGGGCCGGAACAGCATCGTCCCGGGCTGGTGGTCCATACGCTCGGCTGGCCGCTTGACAATCGAACCGGGGGCGGTGGCTTCGTCTACCACTTCGGCGACGGTCTGGTTGCCGTGGGCTTCGTGATTTCGCTGGCCTACAGCAACCCCTATCTCAGCCCTTTTCACGAATTCCAGCGCTGGAAACACAATCCGGCGGTGGCGGCCTCCCTGGCCGGCGGAGAACGCATCGGCTATGGCGCCCGGGCGCTGAACAAGGGCGGGCTGCAATCGGTGCCCAAGCTGACCTTTCCCGGCGGCATGCTCATCGGCTGCGATGCGGGATTGCTGAACAGTGCCAAGATCAAGGGGATCCATACTGCCTTCAAATCCGGCGTGCTGGCCGCGGAATCGGTGTTCGAGGCCTTGAGTGCCGACCAGCCCGCCGCGGAACTGACCGATTACGAGACCCGGTTGCGTGATTCCTGGGTATTCGAAGAATTGCACCGAGCGCGCAACTTCGAGCCGGGCCTGAAGAAGATGGGCACCAAGCTCGGGGCCGCGTTCACGTTCATCGATCAGAACATCTTCCGCGGCAAGATGCCCTTTACCTGGAATGCGCCCAAGCCGGACCATGCAACGCTGGTGCCCGCGGACCAGGCCAGCCCGATCGACTATCCGGCGCCGGACGGCAAGCTCAGCTTCGACAAGCTGTCATCGGTTTATCTCTCCTCGACGATCCACGAAGAGGACCAGCCGAATCACCTGCAGCTCAAGGATCCGGAGATTCCGATCGGTCAGAACCTGCCCAGGTATGACGAACCCGCCCAGCGCTATTGCCCGGCGGCAGTCTACGAAGTGGTGGAAGAGGACGGCCGCAAGAAGTTCCAGATCAACTTCACCAACTGCGTCCACTGCAAGACCTGCGATATCAAGGACCCGGCCCAGAACATCCACTGGGTGACGCCCGAAGGCGGGGGCGGACCGAACTACAGCAACATGTAATTACAGCAGGGCCATGAAAACCATGAAATGCTTGAAAGGGACTCGTTAGCCGCGTAGCCGTGAACATGAATTGCTGATTTTTTCATGTGTTTTCATGGCTTTCATGGTTGTCGCTTTCGATCTCCCGCGAATGCGGACTAGCCGGAGCCGGAAAGTCGCGGGGGGCGCTGGATGAGGGTGACCGTCTCCTCCACCGCTTCGCCCTCACGGAGGATCCGGAGCGTATGCTCGGACCCGGGTGGCGCGGCAGCGATTTCCTTCAGCAGTTCGCGCAGGCTGCCGACCGGCTCGCCGTCAAAATGGGTCAGGAAGTCGCCCGGCTGCAGCCCGACCCGATCGGCGGGCCCCTGGGGATAGATTCCGGTGATCACCAGGCCGGAGACGTTGCCGACCTGGGCGGCGATATCCGGCACCAGCCGTGGGTCTTCCATCTCCACACCCAGCCATCCGCGGATCACCTGGCCGTGCTCGATGACCTGGGTCAGGACGTCCATGGCCAGGGAAATGGGGATCGCAAAGCCGATTCCTTCGGCGCCCCCCTCGTGTTCGAGCATGGCCGTATTGATGCCGACGATCTCGCCCCGGGCGTTGATCAACGCGCCGCCCGAATTGCCGCGGTTGATCGCGGCGTCGGTCTGGATGAAATCCTCATACATGCTCACCTGCAGGTCGGCCCGGCCGGTGGCGCTCACGATGCCCATGGTGACGGTCTGACCCAGTCCGAAGGGATTGCCGATGGCCAGCACCACGTCGCCTACCCGCAAACGGCCATATTCCGCGAAAGGCGCCGTGGCCAGCCCGTCCAGCTCAGTGCTGAGGATTGCCAGATCGGTCTCTTCGTCGTACCCGACCACCGTCGCCCGGGCGATTCTGCCGTCCCACAAGGCGATATGGATGTCCTCGGCGCCGCGCACGACGTGGTAGTTGGTCAGGATGAGACCGTCGCCGTGAACGACCACGCCGGACCCCAGTTCGCTCCGGGGCAGGTAGCGCGGCTTGCCGAAGATGGCCCGTCCGGCGAAGCGCCTCAGTTGCGGGTCGCGCAGGATGGTCACCGGTCGCTGTTCGATGACCTTGTCGACGTAGACGTTGACCACTGCGGGCGCGGCTCGGTCGACCGCGTCGGCAAAGGACGTGCGGACCGCCTCGAGTCCGGTTGGGGTGTCAACGGACCGTTCAGGCTCGTTTCGCTGCAATGTCACGACGAATAGACCTGCACCGGCGATAATCACCCCCAGAAGGACAAATTTGCCGAAGTAGACGAGGTTTTCGAACAAGCGGCTCATGCGCATCCTGAAGCAGGCAGACAAAGGGACGGGCGCCCGGATTGTCTCGCAACTTGGGTTTTTAGTACAATTGCGGGGTTTTGCGGCGACGATTCGCTCAGCATCCCTTTACAACGGCAGAGAACAGATCTTCTACGGTGGCGCATGCAGGTCGATGGGCTCGGCACGGTGTCCCGTTCACAAGCAATCCTGGAGAATTGAATGTCTAGCGAAGGCGTAAACAAGAATCGCCGCCGATTCCTGACCGGAACGGTGAGCGTTGTCGGCGCGATCGGCGCTGTCGGCGTCGCTATTCCTTTCGTGAAGATGTGGCAGCCGAGTGCGCGCGCTCGAGCCGCCGGGGCACCGGTGGAAGTCACCATCGACAAACTCGAGCCCGGCCAGATGCTCAAGGCCGAGTGGCGAGGTCGACCGGTCTGGATTCTGCGCCGGACCGACGAGATGCTGGCGACGCTCGACCTGGTCGAGGACCAGCTCCGGGATCCGAACTCGGAAGCGCAGGACCAGCAGCCGGATTTTGCCGAGAATCAATACCGATCGCTGAATCCCGAGTACCTGGTGCTGCTGGGAATCTGTACCCATCTCGGCTGTTCACCCAAGTTCGTGCCGGAGGTCGAACCGCAGCCGTTCGACCCGGATTGGAAGGGCGGCTTCTTCTGCCCCTGCCACAACAGCCGCTTTGATCTTGCGGGGCGGGTCTATCAGGGCGTTCCGGCGCCGCTGAACCTGGAAGTTCCCCCGTACAGCTTTCTGGATGACAACCGCCTGCTGATCGGCATTGGACCGGAAGGAGCCGCTTGACATGATGAAACCTCAAGGAGCAATCGCCCGGGGCGCGACCAATACGCTGGAGTGGCTGGATGCCCGGCTGCCGGTCAAGGAGTTCTGGGACAAGCACCTCGCCAATTACTACGCCGCGAAAAACTTCAACGTTTGGTACTACTTCGGCTCTCTCGCGATCCTGGTGCTGGCCAACCAGATCATCACCGGGATCTGGTTGACCATGCACTACAAGACCAGCGCCGCCGAGGCCTTCGCCTCGGTCGAGTACATCATGCGGGACGTGCCCTTCGGCTGGCTGGTGCGGTACATGCACGCCATCGGCGCTTCCATGTTCTTCATCGTGGTCTACCTGCACATGTTTCGCGCACTGATGTACGGCTCGTACCGCAAGCCGCGGGAGCTGCTGTGGATCATCGGGATGTTCATCTACCTGGCCTTGATGGCCGAGGCGTTCCTCGGCTATGTGCTGCCCTGGGGCCAGATGTCCTACTGGGGGGCGCAGGTGATCATCTCCCTGTTCGGGGCGATCCCGGATCTGGGCTTCATCAGCGGGCCGGAAATCGCGCAGTGGATCCGGGGTGACTACCTGGTCTCCGATGCGACCCTGAATCGCTTCGTGGCGCTGCATGTCATTGCCGTTCCGCTGGCCCTGCTGGCCCTGGTGGTCCTTCACCTCACCGCGCTGCACGAGGTTGGATCAAACAATCCGGACGGGATCGAAATCAAGGAGAACAAGGACGAGGACGGTGTTCCGGTGGACGGCATTGCGTTCCATCCCTACTACACGGTCAAGGACCTGTTCGGCGTGGGCATGTTCCTGCTGATCTTCGCGTTCATCATCTTCTATGCGCCGGAGATGGGTGGCTGGTTCCTGGAGCACGATAATTTCGTGCCGGCTGATCCCCTGGTCACTCCGGAGCACATCAAACCGGTCTGGTATTTCACGCCGTTCTACGCGATGTTGCGTGCGGTGCCCGACAAGCTCGGGGGCGTGATCGTCATGGGCGCAGCGGTGTTCATTCTGTTTTTGCTGCCCTGGCTGGATCGCAGCCCGGTGAAGTCGATCCGCTACAAGGGGTGGCTCTGGAAGATCATGCTGACCCTGTTTGCGATCTCTTTCCTCGTTCTCGGTTATCTGGGTGCCCAGTCCGGTAGCGCGACGCAGACCCTGCTGGCTCGGATCTTCACCATTTTCTACTTTGCGTTTTTCCTGCTGATGCCGTTGTGGAGCAAGTGGGACAAACCGAAGCCCGTACCGGAGAGGGTGACCGAATGAAAAGCATGACAGTTGCATTCCTGGCGCTCCTGTTCAGTGGCGGCGCCCCGGCGGCCGGGCCGGAAGTTCCCCTGCAACGTGCCTCGATCGATCTGGGCAACACCGCCTCTCTGCAGCGCGGCGCCGCGATCTTTGTCAACAACTGCATGGGTTGCCATTCGGCGCAGTACATGCGCTACAGCCGCCTCGCAGAGGACCTCGAGTTGACCGAGGAACAGGTGAATGAGTTTCTGATCTTCGACGACGACAAGAAGATCGGCGACGTCATGACCATTGCGATGGAGAAGGAGGCCGCTCAGGGCTGGTTCGGTGCCGCCCCGCCCGATCTCTCGCTGGTGGCGCGCTCGCGGGGGCCAGACTGGGTTTACACATTTCTCAAGTCCTTCCACGCCGACGCTAGTCGCCCGACCGGCTGGAACAATACGGTATTCCAGAACACAGCCATGCCGCATGTTCTGTGGCAGCAACAGGGAATCCAGGTCGTCTCGCACGCCGATGACGAGGCTGCCGAAGGCGATCATGGAGGGCACGCGGCCGGGCCGTCGTTCGACGTCGTTCAGGCCGGTACGATGAGCGCGGAAGAATACGACCGGTTAGTTACCGATCTGGTCAATTTTCTCGAGTATGTCGGTGAGCCGGCAAAGCTGAAGCGCGAGTCGCTCGGGATCTGGGTGATGCTCTATCTGGTAGTATTCACGTTCCTGGCCTGGCTGCTCAAGAAGGAATTCTGGCGCGACGTCCATTAGATGGGCCCGATTCAGGGACATAATTACAATTCAAGGAGTGCAATGTGGCCCTAGCCAAAGGCAGATCTGTGATGGCCCTGTTCTCTTCGCCGACCTCGATCCACAGTCATCGGGTGCGCTTCGTCCTGGCGGAGAAGGGAATCAACGTAGAGATCATTGATGTCGATCCGGACCACCCGCCGGAAGACCTCATCGATCTCAATCCCTACCAGTCTGTTCCGACGTTGATCGACCGAGACCTGGTCCTTTATGACGCGGGTGTCATCAACGATTACCTGGACGAACGCTATCCGCATCCTCCGTTGATGCCGGTCGATCCAGTGTCGCGGGCGCGCCTGCGACTGACCCAGTATCGGCTGATGAAGGACTGGTACACGCTGGTCGACCGTATGGAGACCGGCACCAAGAAGGATGCGGACGCCGCACGCAAGGAACTGGGCGAGAGTCTTGCCGCCTCGAACGAGTTGTTTAATCTCGGAGAATTCTTCCTGAGCGAAGAATTGACGCTGGTGGACGCCGCGGTGGCGCCTCTGATCTGGCGTCTCGAGCATTTCGGCGTCAAGCTGCCGAAGTCGGCCGCGGAAGTTCGTGCCTACGGAGATCGGGTGTTCCAGCTGGAATCCTTCCAGGATAGCCTTACCGAACCGGAGCGGGAACTGCGCTGATGACTTCCAGTCGACCCTACCTGTTGCGGGCCCTCTACGAATGGATCAGCGACAACGGCATGACGCCCCACCTTCTGGTGGATGCGAGTGCCGCGGGAGTCGAGATTCCGCCGGGTGTCGCACAGGATGGAAAGGTCAACCTGAATATCGGCATGCAGGCGGTCAAGGATTTGAGCCTGGACAATGAATTGATCGAATTCAATGCGCGCTTCTCGGGGGTTGCCCGTCATGTTCAGATACCGCCGACAGCAGTGTTGGCGATCTATGCGCGCGAGAACGGTCAGGGGATGATGTTTCCGCCGGAAGATGATCAGACGGAGAGCGCCGAGACGCCTTCGGAGGCGGACGACCCGGAAACGGACGAGAAGCGTCTCAGCAAGAGTCACCTCAGGGTCATCAAGTAGGAAACGCTCTTCCCGAAGCGGTACACTGGACGGGGTTGATTGAGCAGCGTGAAGAAGCCACACTCTTCTGCTATCGACGGTAGGTTTCAACCGAGAAATGGTTGACGGGGGAATCAATGAAACTGGTGTTTCCCAACGGAGAGCATAAGCAGGTCGAATTGCCCCAGGGCGAGACCGTGGTCGGCAGCGATCCGGAATCGGATGTGCAGCTCGACGTCAAGGGCATCGCGGCGGGGCATGCGCGAATTACCGTCGAGCCCGACGGCACCGCCCATATCAAGGTCGACAACGCCGCAAACATTACTCGCGTGAACGGTTCCCTGGTCGTCGCAAGGACACCCGTCAAGGCCGGCGATGCGCTGCTGTTCGGTACGGTCCAGTGCCAGGTTGCCGGCGGCGATTCGGCGCCTGCACCGCCCAAGGCATCGGGTGGGTGGACCCCGCCTCCGCCGGTTGAGGACGATGGCGACGACGGAGCAACCAAGGTTCGCATGGCCGTTCCCCAATACGTCCTGCGTGGCGTGTCCGGCGGGACCTTCGGCAAGCACTTTCCGATCCGGGGCACGACCATCATCGGCCGGCACAGCGAATGCGATGTCTGCCTGGCAAGTGAGGAAATTTCCCGCAAACACGCCAAGCTGGTGATTACCCCGGACGGCTTGTACGTCGAGGACCTCGGCTCAGCGAACGGCACTTTCGTCAACGGACAACAGGTTCGCCGGGAGAAAATCGAACCGGGTGACGAGCTCAAGCTGGACACGGTCCGGTTCCTGATCCAGGCGCCGGGCCAGGACACGCCCAAGAAATCCGCCGCCAAGGACGATCAACCGACCGTCCGGCAGGGCGCTGTCGGAGATGAGGAATTGGAAACGGAGGCTTCCGGGTCGTCGACGACCAAGTGGGCCATCATCATCACCGTACTGATTGCCGCGGCCATCGCCGGACTCAAGTTCGGCGGCATCATCTGAGCGTGTCCGGCGCGGACACTGCACCCCAGTCCGATTCGCCCCAGAATCAGCGTCGGCTTGTCCTCGCCCAGCGCTATGTTGCGCAGCACCGGATGGAAGCGGCCGAACAGGTGTGCCGGCAGATCCTGGAAAGCGGCGAAGCGAATCCCTACGCTCTGACCTTCCTCAGTGCCCAGGCGCAGAAACGTAACGATCTGAACGAGGCCAGCGCCCTGCTCGAGCGGCTCTGCAAAGCACGACCGGCGGATCCCCAGGCCTGGCGCGAACTCGGTCGTATACAACAGAAAAATGGTCACCGATCGCAGGCGGTGCAGTCTTTCGGCCAGGCCCTTGTGGCTGCTCCCGAGGAGGGGGCCCTGTTCGCTGAGCTGGCATTGGCGCTCCAGGCGGCAGGACGCGAGGAGCAAGCGGCCCGGGCCATGACCAGGGCTTTCGCCCTGGATCCCGAACTCGCCAACGCGCGCCGGAACCGGCGGGCTGAACTGAGCCTGCGGGAGCTTTCTCAGCAGGGTGACGACCTGCTGCGGTCCTACCACTACCGGGCGAACCAGGCACTCGTCAAGGAACTGGAAGAGACGACCGGAGCCTCGCTGCCGGCACGCTGGTCCCGGTTCCTGGACGGGTTTCAGGGTCGTAAGCCGGTCGACTATGAGGAGCCGCGGCAGCAGCCCGATTTCATCTACTACCCGCGTATCACGGCCCGGCCATTCTGGCCCCGGGAGTCCTTCGAGTGGCTGTCTGAGCTTGAGGACAGGACCGAAGCGATCCGCAAGGAATTCCTGGCGGTGATGGCCGATCGGTCCGGCTTCGAGCCCTACGTGCCGGAGGCGCCAAACGCGCACGAGGGCTGGAAGAAGATGGCCGGCAAGCTCAACTGGGCCTCGGTGCACCTGATTCGCGGCAATCGACCGGTGGAAGAGAACTGTCGTCGCTGTCCCACGGCCTACGAAGCCCTTCGCGGCCTTCCGCTGGTCGAAGTCGACGGGCATGCGCCGGAGGCGTTTTTCTCGGTGCTGGAACCGGGGACGCACATTCCGCCGCACTACGGGGTCTCGAACGCAAAGCTGGCGATCCACCTGCCGCTCATCATCCCGCCCGATTGTGCGATCACCGTTGGCGGCGAGACGCAGACCTGGGAAGAAGGGCGTTGCCTGGTGTTCGACGACAGTTTCCTGCACGAGGCCTGGAATCGCAGCGACCAGACCCGGGTCGTGCTGATCTTCGAAACCTGGAACCCCGACCTGTCGGAGCTCGAACGAGCTGCCCTGCGCGCGATCATCGAACGCGGTGATGCCTGGTTCCATGCCAACCGGGAATTGACGGTCGAAGACCTGGATCTCTGAGGTCGATGGGCAGGGAAGCGACCCAGATCCTCAGCGAAGTCTTCGGGTATCGGGCCTTTCGAGGGCTGCAGAAGGAGATCATCGAATCTGCCTGCGAGGGCCGCGACGCGCTCGTCCTCATGCCGACCGGTGGCGGCAAGTCGCTATGTTTCCAGATTCCCGCGCTGGTCCGGCCTGGTGTGGCCGTCGTGATCTCACCCCTGATTGCCCTGATGGCGGACCAGGTCGCCACGCTGCGGCAGCTGGGGGTGCGGGCCGAGGCGCTCAACTCGACGCTTTCGAGCACCGACCAGGCGGACATCGAACGCCGCCTTCGGTCCGGTGAAATCGATCTCCTCTACCTGGCGCCCGAGCGGGCTCTGCAGCCCCGGACGGCAGAGTTGCTCGGCGAATTGCCGGTGGCCCTGATCGCCATCGACGAAGCCCACTGCGTGTCTCAATGGGGCCATGACTTTCGTCCCGAGTACATGCAGCTTGCGGCACTGGCGGACCGGATTCCCGATGCGCCGCGGATGGCCCTGACCGCGACCGCCGACGGCCCGACCCGCCGCGAGATCGTGACTCGCCTCGGCCTGCGCGATCCGGGCGAGTTCATCGCGAGCTTCGACCGGCCCAACATCACCTACCGGGTGGCCGAACGGCAGGGCGGCAAGCAGCAGCTGCTGCGCTTTCTCGAAGAGCAGCACCGGGGCGATGCAGGCATCGTCTACTGCCTCAGCCGGCGGTCGGTGGAGGAAACCGCCGAGTGGCTCACGGCCAGGGGGATCCCCGCGTATCCCTATCATGCGGGTCTCGATTCCGAGCTTCGGCAGCGGCACCAGACGCGCTTTCTCAACGAGGAGGGACAGGTCATCGTTGCCACGATCGCCTTCGGCATGGGGATCGACAAGCCCAATGTCCGGTTCGTGGCCCACCTGGACCTGCCCGGCAGCGTGGAGGCCTATTACCAGGAAACCGGGCGCGCCGGTCGGGATGGGCTGCCGGCGACGGCCTGGATGGTCTACGGCCTCTCGGACCTGATCCGCCGCCGTTCCATGCTGGAGGAGTCGGAGAGCGGGGAGCAGCGCAAGCGCGTCGAGCGGGCCAAGCTGGATGCCCTGCTGGGCTATTGCGAGCTGTCCAGCTGTCGGCGGGTGGCTCTCCTGGGCTACTTCGGTGAGGAACTGGCGGCGCCCTGCGGCAACTGCGACAACTGCCTGGATCCTCCGGACACCTGGGATGCGACGGAGGCGGCGCGGATGGCCTTGTCGGCCATCTATCGGACCGGGCAGCGCTTCGGGGTTGGCCAGGTCGTCGACGTCCTGCGAGGCAAGACCCAGGAAAAGGTCGAGCGCTGGGGGCATGATCGATTGTCGGTCTTCGGCGTGGGCCGGGATCATTCCGAAGCCGAATGGCGCACGCTCCTCCGGCAACTGGTTGCGCGGGGACTGGTCGATGTCGACGTCGACGGCTATGGAACCCTGCATCTGAACGACAGCTGCCGACCGCTGCTGCGGGGGGAGACGAACCTGGAATTGCGCCGCCCGGTCAAGAAGACGCGCAAGGCGGCGAGAAAGACGGCGGCCCCGGTCGGACTGGACGCAGAGCAGCGACGGGTCTTCGAAAGCCTGCGGGAAACTCGCCTGGACCTGGCTCACGAGCAGGGTGTGCCGCCCTATGTCATCTTCCATGACGCGACCCTGCAGGCCATGGTCGTCGAGCATCCGGAGACTCTCGCAGAACTGGCCGAAATTCCCGGCGTGGGGGCCAAGAAGCTCGAGCGCTACGGTGAAATCTTCCTTGGTGCCCTGCAAGAAGCGCTGGCGGAGGCAACCCAATGAAAGTGCCCTTGTTCCAGGTGGATGCGTTCACCGATGTTGTGTTTGCCGGCAATCCGGCTGCCGTATGCCCCCTGACCGCTTGGCCGCCGGACTCGGTGATGCAATCGATCGCGGCCGAAAACAACCTTTCGGAAACCGCGTTCTTCGTCGCTGCCGGCGATGTCAACGAGCTGCGCTGGTTCACTCCGACGACGGAGGTGAAACTGTGCGGCCATGCGACCCTGGCCAGTGGACACGTCATCATGACCGAGTTCGACGCCGCGGCTTCATCGGTCCGATTCTCGACCCGCAGCGGTCAGCTGGTCGTCAGTCGCGGGGACGCACAGGGCTACCGGATGGACCTTCCCGCGCAAGCCTCCAGCCCGGCTGATGCGCCCGAAGGCCTCGCTGCAGCCCTGGGCATGGAGCCGAAGGCGGTCTGGCGGGCCGGAGAAGACTACCTGTGTGAGCTGGATTCCGCGTCCGAGGTCGTCGGCTTGCGCCCGGCGATGGACGCCCTGGCATCCGTTGCGGCCCGCGGGATCATCGTGACGGCGCCCGGAGAAGAGACCGACTTCTGTTCGCGTTTCTTCGGGCCGGCGGTCGGGGTGCCGGAAGACCCGGTCACGGGCTCGGCCCATTGTGCCCTGGCACCTTTCTGGGCAGAGCGTCTTGGCAAGAGCCGGCTCACCGCCGCCCAGCTCTCCCGGCGCGGTGGGCGGCTTGTCGCCGAGGTGGCCGGAGCGCGCGTAATCCTGGAAGCCGGATGCGCAACCTACCTGCGAGGCACGATCGAGATCTGATTCTCCCTCCCGGACCCGGTCAGTCCTCGCAGGCGAAGTCCTTGACCCCGGTAAGTTTGTCGAGCACCAGGCTGCCGGCCCCGAAGTCGTCGAACTCGTAGTCCACCCGGAACTGGGTGCAACTCACGGCCGTGAAGGACATGGTGCCGAAGTCCTCGGCCTGGGCCGAATCGCCGGAGAAATCGAGGAAACCGGGGCCCCGCCGGGTGCCGACGGGCACGACGACGCTTGCGTCGCCCTCGCTGAAGAATTCGACCCCGACCAGCCAGAACGGCTCGCCATCGAGGAAAGTAAACCAGGCGAAGAACATAAACGGTCCGCTCGCGTTCTCATCGACCGTCAGAAAGAATCCCTGGTCCGGGAGGCCGTCGACGACGTAGGTTCCGGTGTGCTGGCCGACGATGGGCCGGGAGTCCTCGACCGGCGCACCGTCGCTGATCAGGTAGACGCCGCGCGGGCCGGTCCCCTTGGCACCGGTTCCGCCGCCCCCGTGGGCGACATAGACATTGCCGACCTCGTCTTCTCCGAAGGTCGTGATCATCAGGTCGGTGCTGAGCAGGACCATGTGCTGGGTCTCGTTGGAGCGAACGCCCCAGATCGTTCCCGAGCAGAAGTCGCCGAAGAGATAGATGCCCTGCAGGGCCGGATAGTCCAGGCCGCGATAGACCTGGCCACCGGTGATCGAGCAGCCCTCCGAGTGGGGGTACTCGAGGATCGGGAAAGTCAGGCCGCTCTGATTGCAGTCGCCCTCGAAGCAGCGGTTGCCCTCGAAGCGGTCCCAGCCGTAATTCTGGCCGCCGGTGCCCGCCGGCTGGCGATTGACCTCCTCGATCTCCTGCTGCCCGACGTCGGCGATATACAACTCTCCGGTCATCCGGTCGAAGGCAATGCGCCACGGGTTGCGCAGTCCGAGCGCCCAGATCTCATCGCGCACGTCCGGGTCGCCGACGAACGGATTGTCCGGCGGGATCGCGTAGTCGACGTCCGTGGACACGTCGATGCGGATCAGCTTGCCCAGCAGCGTGCGAGGATTCTGGGCGTTGCCCTCGGGATCGTTGGCCGATCCGCCGTCACCGAACCCGAAGTAAAGCATGCCGTCAGGACCGAATTCGAGCCGCCCCCCGTTGTGATTCGGGAACGGCTGATTGACGGTCAGGAGGACTTCCTCGCTGGTCAGGTCGGCCAGGTCCCGGTTGTTCGCCTGGACCTGGAAGCGGCTGATCGTTCCCCGCCCGAAATCATCCGTGTAATAGACGTAGAAGCGTCCGCTTGCAGCATGATCGGGCGGGAAGGCGATGCTCAGCAGCCCCTGTTCCTGGCCGATCGTGATCTGCGGTCGGATGTCCATGAAGGGCGTTTCGAGCAGGGTCCCGGCCTTGAGGATACGGATGTCCCCGAACTGCCTGACCAGGAACAGTCGATCGCTGCCGTCGCCGGCATGTTTGATGTCGACCACGCTGGTGACGTCAGTCACCTGGGTGAGGCGGAGATCGATCTGGGCCAGCAGAGGCCCGGAAAACAGGACCAGAACAAGAACGATCAAGCGCATGGAATCCCCCTGGGTGTCAGTCTACGAAGATTAACGTAGTTTATCGCTGGAGTCGAGGCGTTGCAGGGGCACGTGCCCGAGCACCGTTTCCCAGGGAAACAGGGGCCCGGGATCGACCTTTCGACGGACCTGGATCGATGGTTCGTTCTCGGACGGAACCAGGGCCGTATCCAGGTCCTCGTGGCCGGCGATGTATCGCAACTCCGGAAGATCCTCGACGAGGCGCTCCAGCAACTCGATCAGGCTCTCGATCTGTTCGGGTGGGTAGCTTTCCGTCATCGCCTGATGGTCGCTGTGCAGCCAGTCCGGATAACGACCGAGGTTGACCAGTTCGACGCCGATCGAGCGCTCGTTATGGTTGCGGACGTGGTGGGCGATCCGATCGATCCGCACGTATTGCAATCGCTTTCCGGAGCGGTCGATGTAGAAATGTCCGCAAGCGCCGGTCCCCGACTCGTACAGAATGCGTTCCGCGTACTCCCGGGCCGTCGCCATATCCGGTAGTTCGGTGCAGTGGATGACGACCAGATCGACCAGGTGGGGGTCACGCTGGTCCAGCTTGTCCTGGTAGCTGACCCAGTCGGGGTGGGCGTAGCGGGTCACATCGCCTCGCCGCCGCCGGGCTGGCAGGATGGGTCCGGCACCAGACGCTGGATCGGGAAGGTCCCGTCGGGCGGGTTGCCGTCGGAAAATCGATAGACCGCCTCACCGCGGTTGCAGTGTTCGAAGATGAGCTCCAGCGTGCCCACCGGCGCATTTTCGACCGGTTCCGGAGCATCGAATACGCCTCCGGTCGTCAGGGTCAGACCCAGGTCCGCCCGGTTCTCGTCCCAGCCGCCCTGGGCGGTCAGCCAGCGGTGCTCCGGCGCGCCGATCTTCGCCGCCATTTCCTCGAAGGTGAACCACGCGACGAACATCTGGTCGTCGTCGAGAACGTCGATCATCAGCCCCTGGCCCGGCGTTGCCGGGTTGAACCAGCCGCCGTTCAGGCTGCTGTTGATCCGGAAAAGCGGCGCTTCATCCAGTTCCGCGGTGACCGTATAGCCCCAGAAGCAGACCTGTCCCTGGGTGTTGCGGATGAAGGCGCCGACGTCCTGTTCGATGAACCCCGGCCAGCCGTCGCACAGTTCGATTGCAAGGTCCGCAAATCCCAGGAACTCGGTCACGTGCCAGCTCCATAACGGTGATCCTTCCGCGAGGACGTCGCGATTGAACCCGTTCGGTCCGGCACTGATGCGAACGCTGGCAATGCTCCCGACGCCGTTGCCGGGCCCCTGGTCGACCAGGACCCGAGCCTGTTCTATGGCTTCCGGATCGGCCAAGGGCAGCAGGTAGGACTGGTTTCGGTTCGGTTCGATCTCGGAAACGACGAACCAGCGAACTTCCTGCGCGTCACTCGCGAGCGCAACGAGGAGGGCGAGGATGCCCACGCCTTTGTTAAACTGCGTTGGATGCATGGAAAGCCTGAACAAGAGCAACTGGTCGTCGCGGCATTCTATCGGTTTGTCGCACTGCCGGAGTATAAATCGTTGCGTGATCCGCTGGCAGCGCTGTGCCGGGCCGAAGGCCTGCGCGGCACGATTCTTCTCGCCGCGGAGGGCATCAACGGCACCGTTTCGGGAAACCGGTCCGGTCTGGACAGGATGTTCGCCTGGCTTCGGGAACACCCTCCGATGCGCGATCTGACCTGGAAGGAATCGCGCCATCCGGAGCATCCCTTCGGCCGCATGAAGGTGCGCCTCAAGGACGAGATCGTCAGCATGGGCGTGCCGGACGTGCGGCCCGATCGACGCACCGGAACGCACGTTCCGCCGGGCCAGTGGAACGAGCTGATCGCGGATCCCGGGGTAACGGTCATCGACACCCGAAACAACTACGAGGTGTATCTCGGAACCTTCGAAGGCGCGTTGAACCCGGCGACCGAGTCGTTCCGCGATTTTCCGCAGTTCGTGAGCGAACACCTGGATCCCGAGCGGGATCGTCGCATCGCCATGTTCTGCACCGGGGGCATCCGCTGTGAAAAGGCGTCTTCCTATCTCCTGGATCGCGGTTTCGAGGCGGTCTATCAGCTTGACGGTGGCATCCTCTCCTATCTCGAGGAGGTTGATGCGAGTGAGAGTCTCTGGTCCGGGGAGTGCTTCGTCTTCGACGACCGGGTGACGGTTGATCACGATCTGCGCGCCGGCGATCACGAGGTTTGTCCCAACTGCAGGATGCCCATCGGTCCAGGTGAGCGGGACCTGCCGGAATTCATTCCCCACGTGTGCTGCGTCCATTGCCATGGGAGCGTCGACGAGGAGCGCCGCGCCGCGCTCATGGAGCGCCACCGCCAGAAGGAACTCGCGGCCGTTCGGGCCAGGGAGGGCATGGAATGACCGGGGGAACGCCACGCCAGGGCCTGATGGTGTTTTCGCATGGAAAGGACAGCAGTCCACGATCGCGAAAGATCGAACTGCTGCGCCCCATGGCCGCCGAGCGGGGCTGGATGACGAAAGCTCCCGATTACTCCGGTATGGATGCCGCCGAACGCATCAGGACGCTGTCTTCGGTGATCGCCGACTGCACCGAATCCGTTGTCCTGGTGGGATCGAGCATGGGCGGCGTGGTCTCCGTATTCGTCGCCAGGGAACATGCGGTCGACGGGCTGTTCCTGATGGCCCCGGCAGTCTACTGGCCGGGCTACGACGACCTCGACCACCAGGTCAAGACCGGGCTGATTCATATCGTGCACGGCTGGCGCGACGACGTCGTGCCGCCGGATCAGGTGATCCGGTTTGCCCGCGAACACCGGGCCACGCTGCACATCCTCGATGCGGGTCACCGGCTGACGGATACGGTCGATCTGGAACGCCTGTTCGAGGCCTTTCTGGACCGGCTCGAGGAATCGCAGCGCCCATGAGAGCCGTGAAGGTCGTTCAGTCGCCGGTGGGACCACTGACCCTGATCGCCGATCGCGGTCACCTCCTCGAGATTGCGTTTGGTCAGACCGAACAGCCCGGGGGCTATGCCGCGGTGCTGGATGAGGCAATCCGCCAGCTGGCCGAGTATTTCCTGGGCCGGCGGCAGAGTTTTCTTCTGGCCCTGCGTCCCGAGGGCAGCAATTTCCAGCGCGCTGTCTGGGCCGCACTGGATCGTGTGCCCTATGGCCGGACCTGCAGTTATGCGGAACTGGCCACGGCGGCCGGTCGCCGGCGCGGCTATCGGGCCGTCGGCGGCGCACTGGGCAAGAATCCGCTGCCGATCGTGGTTCCATGCCACCGAGTCGTGCGTGCCGACGGTCAGCTGGGAGGCTATGTGGGCGGTGCAGAGACAAAGCGCTTTCTCCTCGACCTGGAGCAGGACAACGTCCGCCGGTCGGAGGAGGCGGGTGCATGAGCGATCGGCACGAGGTTGCCCGTGCCCTGCTGTTCGAGATTCGCGGAGAGTTGCGAGGACTCGGCCTGTGGGAGTCCCAGCCGCCGGCGGGCGATGCGCTGGACAGCGACGTTCCCTTCGGCTTCGACCGCTTGCAGTTCAACCAGTGGTTGCAGTGGGTCTTTCTTCCGCGCACCCACGCGGTGCTCGATGCGGGTCGTGATCTGCCCGGGAAGAGCGATATCTCGCCGATGGCCGAGTGGTTCTGTGAGGAGCATGATCTGCCCGGCGACCGGCTGGTCGAGTTGATCCGGTCTTTCGACCGTCTCTGGCGTTAGGCCTGAGTCGCCCCGTTCCGACGCAAATCTCTTGATCCAAGGGGGCGAGGTTTGTCTGCCGATCGGGTTAAAATGCCGGTCAGACAGCGGTTGGAGGACTGGACATGCGCGTCGGGGTTCCAAAAGAAATCAAGAACCACGAGTACCGGGTTGGCCTGGTGCCGGCATCGGTTCGTGAATTGACCGAACGGGGACACACGGTGTTGGTCGAGACCTCGGCGGGGGCCGGCATCGGACTGGAAGACGAGGCCTACGAGGCGGCGGGCGGCACCATCGTGTCGGAGGCCGAGGCCGTATTCGACCAGGCTGAGATGATCGTCAAGGTCAAGGAGCCGCAGGCCGTCGAGCGGGCGATGCTGAAGCCCGAGCACGTGCTGTTTACCTATCTCCACCTGGCGCCGGATCCCGAGCAGACCCGGGATCTCGTCGACAGTGGCGCCATGTGCATTGCCTACGAGACAGTGACCGATTCGCGCGGACGCCTGCCGCTGCTCGCACCCATGTCGGAGGTTGCCGGTCGATTGTCCATTCAGGCCGGCGCCCATTGTCTGGAGCGAGCGCGAGGCGGGCGTGGCGTGCTGCTCGGCGGAGTGCCGGGCGTCTCACCGGCCAAGGTGGTCATCATCGGGGGCGGTCACGTCGGTTTCAACGCCGCCCAGATGGCGGTGGGCCTCGGGGCGCAGGTCGTGGTCCTGGACCGGTCGCTCGACGTTTTGCGGCAATTCGACGCCCATTTCAACAGCCTCGTGCAGACCGTGTTCAGCAACGTTCACAACATCGAGAAACACGTGATCGGCGCTGACCTGGTGGTCGGCGGCGTGCTGATTCCGGGAGCCGCGGCACCCAAGCTCGTGACCCGGGAACATATCCGCCAGATGCGGCCGGGCTCGGTAGCAGTCGACGTTGCGATCGACCAGGGCGGATGTTTCGAGACATCCCGGCCAACCACTCACGCGGAGCCGACCTACCTGGTCGACGACGTTGTGCATTACTGCGTGGCCAACATGCCGGGCGCCGTGCCGCATACTTCCACTTTTGCGCTGAACAACGTCACCCAGCCGTTCGTGATGGCGCTGGCCGGCAAGGGTGGCAAGCAGGCCCTGCTGGATGATCCGCA
Source organism: Lysobacterales bacterium (assembly GCA_033722075.1). Lineage (GTDB taxonomy): Bacteria > Pseudomonadota > Gammaproteobacteria > Xanthomonadales > SZUA-38 > JAWVZU01. The sequence goes on along the minus strand of JAWVZU010000001.1, from coordinate 44,744 downwards.
CCTGCGCGACGGGCTGAACGTCTACCGGGGCAAGGTCACCTGCAAGGAAGTCGCGCACGACCTCGACTACGATTACGTGCCTGCGGAAGAGGCACTGAAGGAAGATTAGCTCGCGGCAGCGCGGATGAGGATGTTGCGTGGGGTGATCTTGCGATCGCAGAACACGCCGACTTCGACCGCATAGCCGTTCTCCGCCAGGAACAACGCCCGGTCATAGACCAGCCACATTTCCATCGGTCGCCGGAACAGGTGGCGGAAGACGCTGAGGCGGCGCGACTCTCCGAGGCGTTGCCAGCCGGCATCCTCGTAATGGTCGAGGTCGATCTGGCCGGGAACCTCCAGTCCCTTTTTTCGCGAGGCCCAGCCGACGAAGGCCGAGAACCCCGCCGAAAGCATGCGATCCGACACGGAGGGCACCGGGAGGTACTCATCCACGCCACGAATCTCGCGTTGCAGGAGATCGAAACCGAGCCGCCACTGGGCCAGCTTCATGCGCTTGGCCTGCACCCCCGGGGACGCGGTGACCGTCTCCTGCAATGCCAGACGAACCTGGTCCCGGTCCAGGTCCAAGGCGCTGGCCTTCGCAGGCCCGGAGAGGGGTGCGTAGCGGTCTCCGCGGAACAGGTGATAGCAACAGGGCGACACGGCCAGGGCTCGCACGTCCTTTTCGGCGGCAAGCTGGAGGAGGCGGACGTGCAACTCCCCGCAGGCGTGCAGGGCGCAGGCCAGCTGATTGGGCTCCAGTGCTTGGCCGGCCGCCTCGCTCAAGGCATCGAGTACCTCGAAGGCGACCGGTAGCTCGTGCTCTTCGGCGATGGTTCTTCCCAGGTGGGCAAGCCGCTCGTCCCGTTCGATGCAGCGTGCCGGTTGGCCCGTCGCCTGACTCAGGGCCCGCGAGAGATGTCCCTTGCCTGAGCACCATTCGAGGATCGGCAGGTCCTTCCACGGTATACGGGCGACGAAGGCCTGGATCTGTTCGCGCTTCCGACCCGGAATGCCTTCGTCCGGCACTTCAACGACTGCGTCGGTCTTCAGCACATCGGGCTCCAGGCGGGCGGATCGGTCCGCCACGGTTGGCAGATAGCGCGCCAGAAAGCGGCGGGCACGGGCGGGATGGGCCTCCAATTCCCGCAGTTCGGGTTCGCTCAAGGCCCTCAGCGCCCGGGATACTTCCGGCAAGTCATCTTCCCACTCCAGCCGTGGGGACTTGAACGGCGCCCCGGACCAGGCCTTCACCCATTCGGTGAGCAGCTGATCGGCGGCGTCAAAGCGCTGTCTGAGCGCGGGGTTCACTGCACAATGGCATCCAGCGTGGCCTGAGCTTGTGGATGATACCCTGCGCGTGCGTCCGCATACACGGTTCGCGCAAGCTCTGCGCCCCAATCGGACTGCATGAGATCGCTGTAGAGCGGACGGATGAGTTTGAGGCGGCCGATACTCGCCAGGTAATCACGGAGGCGCTCCAGGGCCGGTTCATAGCGATGGGCGATCGCCTGGCGCAACCAGCTGTGAGCAATCTCGTTGTTACGCGTTCTGGTCAATCCGTAGGCGGCGTCGAGTTCCGCCATCCGATCATTGGCAAGCGCGTCCGGCAGGTTGTTCAGGAAATACAGCCACTCGTGGACCGTCCAGGTCTCTGCGGGCAGCTGCGATGCGTCGATCTCGCCGTCCACCCAGCGGCTGCGCCAGTCGTCCACCCTGGCGAATGCGTCGGACTCGGGCAGAACCGCATTGTCCGGCAGGCCCGGCGCGTACAGCCAGGTTTCCACCTCCTCGAGAGTCACCCGACCAGGATCGGAGGCCAGGAGGTGCTGGTTCAGGTACTGGACGAACGTGTCCGTAGTCAGGCTGCGGAACTTGAAATGCTCGAAATAGCCTCGCAGAAAGTCGTCGAAGCGTTCTCGCCCAAAGCGGTCCTCGAGAAACACGAGGAACAGGCGGCCTTTTTCATAGGGGACCCAGCTGAACGCATCGTCGGGATTCCGCTCGCCGTAGTCCGGGACCAGTCGCTGGTCGGCCGGGGGCAGGCGCTCGAGATCCTCCAGCAGCGCCTGGTAGCCGAGAACGTCTTCCATGCGCCGGCGCTCCGGACCGTAAACCAGTTCCATGATGCGGGCCTCGAGGTAGGTGGTGAATCCTTCGTTCAGCCACAGGTGGTTCCAGTTCGCGTTGGTCACCAGGTTGCCGGACCAGGAATGGGCCAGTTCATGGGCGATCAGGGAGACCAGGCTGCGGTCTCCGGCAATGACCGTGGGGGTGATGAAGGAGAGCCGCGGGTTCTCCATGCCGCCATAGGGGAAGCTCGGCGGCAGGATCAGCAGATCGTAGCGGCCCCATAGATAAGGTCCATAGCGCGCCTCGGTGGCCTGCATCATGGCCTCCGTGTCGGCAAATTCCTCGGCAGCAGGTCGGAGTAGCGTCGGCTCTGCGTAGACCCCGGTCCGGTCGCTCATTGCCTGGAAATCGAGGTTGCCGACAGCGAAGGCCAGGAGATAGCTGGGAATGGCCTGTGGCATCGAGAACTCGAAGGCGCCATCCAGCTCGGCTTCGGGATCGTTTGCGGCGCTCATGACCGCTCGGAGTTCGGTGGGAGTGCGGATCAGGGCGTCGTAGGTGAAGCGCACCTGAGGTGTGTCCTGAAGGGGCACGAAGCTGCGGGCGTGAATGGCCTGCGCCTGGGTGAAAAGAAAGGGATGCGCCTTCCCGGCAGTCTGCACCGGCTCCAGCCATTGCAGTCCCGTGGCGCCAGGCGCGGTTCGGTAGCGAATCGTGACCTCGTCGGTTTCCGGTCGGAGGGGGATTTCCAGGGCCTGGCCGAGCTCCGGGTCTTTAGGGCCGAGTTCCCATGCAAGCGGCTGGCCGTCATCTCCGGCAACTTCACGGATGTCCAATTGCCGGGTGTCCAGCACCAGCCGGTCCACGTCCGGGGCCAGTCGCTCCAGGCTCAGCCGAACCACGCCATCGATGGCGCGCGCCTGGAAATCGACGTCGAGCTCGAGATCAAGGTGGCGGACGGCGATCTGGTTTGCATTGGAGAAACTGTGGGGGTCGGCGACCGCTTTCGCAGGCGATTCCTGTTGCGATGTCGAAGGCGCAGGCTTTGCCATCTCGTTCGGCGAGGCCTCGGGTGATTCCGGCTGGCAGCCGGTCAGGACGATGAGCAGGAAGATCCACAGCGGGACGATCAGGTTTCGGTTCATGATGCCACGGGCTCCTCGCGGGTATTCCACAGCAGGGCGGTCCAGTACCAGGTCGCAAGCAGCCCGTAGATCAGGCCGGCGACCACTCCGGCGTCCAGGACGCCGCGCCATGGTTGCGGAATGAGACGGAAAGTGATGACCAGCAGAACGATCAGGGTCGTCAGGCTCCAGGTCACGATGGTCTGGCGACGGCCGGCGCCGAAGTATCCCATGCAATAGAACGGGGCGAGCACGCCGCGCAGGAGATCGCCGTTGCGGCGCAGGTCCGCGACGCGCGCGGCGAAGCGCGGAGAGAAACTGCGCTGGAAGCCGCGGTAGCCCTCGCTGTAGAGCATGAACAGGAGATTGGCTGCCAGCAGGGCCAGATGATGCAGGCCCAACGGCATGGACAGCGCGTCGAGCGCATGGGGCAGCAGTCGCTCGATGGCGGCGATCAGCAACAGGCTGAATCCGGCCACCGCCCAAAGTCCGGCTGCTGCTCTCAGGCTCGCCATCGGCAAAGGCCCCCAATAGTGAGGGATTCGAAAATCAATGGGATGGAGTCGGCATAGAAACAGAAAACGCGCTGCCTTAGCAGCGCGCTATCTTGTCAGAGGCCGGTCCGGCCATGCAAGCATTGGCCGGACCAAGAGGGCGATACGCTACTTGCGTTCGTGCATCTGCACTTCGTCGCCGTGAATGCGACCGTATTGGGCATTGCGGCCAACCCGCAGTTCCACGGGCCGTTCGAAATAGAGGTCGCCCTGGATGATGCTGTCGTCCCCGATCTCGATGATCACGGGCTTCTTCTTGCCGCCGAACAGGGACCAGCCGGAACTGCGGGACTTCTTGACGTGAATGTCACCAGCCACGGAGGTTCCGTTGCGCAGCATTATGGCGCCGTTGTAGGTGGTGATATCCCCTTCCACCAGCGCGTTGTCCAGGTCCAGCGTACCGTTGACCGTGCTGACCCCGCCGACAATGCGAACGCCCGGGTCGGCTTCGATGCCCCCATTGACCGTCTCGATGGTGCCCTCGACCGTGACATCGCCTTCGAGGCTGATCCCGCCGTTGACGGAATCGATGGACTCGGCGCGGACCCCTTGTCCGACCCGAATGCTGCCGTTTACGGACTCGACGCTGCCGACGGTCGCGAAGTCACCGATGCGGATGGATCCGTTGACCGAATCCAGGTCTCCAGCGGTTTCGTTTTCCTGGACCGTGATCGATTTGTTGACGGTGCTGTATTCGACTCGCACGTCGGCCGAAGCGGATGCGGTGAAGATGGCTCCGACCAGAGCCGAAATGACAACTGCAGTCTTGCGCATGGGAATGCCCCCAAAAAATGAATGTCCGGAAGATTGGACGAGAGGCGCCGGCGGATGGTTTAAAGGAAACTTTCCCGATAGCGTTTCGGATTGAAGCCGACCTGCACCGATTCTCCGTCCCAGGCGACGGGTCTGCGGACCAGCGCCGGATGATTGGCAACCAGCTCGAGCCAGTCGTGATCGCGTTGCGGAGACTTGAGATCGTCGGGCAGTCGGCGCCAGGTCATGGAGGCCCGGTTGACCAGTTTCGCCCAGCCGCCAAGCAAATCGGCCCAGCTCTGCAACTGCCGTCCATTCAGGGGGTGGTCGCGATAGTCGACGAACTCATGCTCGATGCCATGCTCATCCAGCCAGGCACGCGCCTTCCTGCAGGTCGAGCATTTCTCCAGCCCATAGAGAACCAGTCCGCTTTTCTTGCTCAAGGTCGTCTCGCTCGTCGATCAATTGCAGTCGAAATCTGCCAGGCCGTCGGTGAACCGCTCGAGGGCTATGCGTCCGATCTGCTCGTTCTGCCCGGCAAAACTGCCCGCATAGTTCAGCTCCGCCGTGCCGCAGCCGGCGAACTCCAGGTCGACGCTGCCCCAGCGACGCAGCGCCACCTCGCCCGGATCGAACCGGTTCCCGAAATCTGCCCCGCCGGCTTCGAAGAGTTCGATCGCCGAGGCGCGCCCGGAGACGACATCCATCGGACCGCTGCCGACGAGCCAGACCTGCCGTCCCTGATTATAGGTGAACCAGGAGAAGAATAGCTGTGGTGGACCCGCCCGGTCCTCGAGGTCGAGGAGAATGCCTTCGCCGGATCGATCGGGGTTCCAGAAGGTCCCGGCCACCTGGCGTCTAGGGTTGGTCGCCGTGTCTTCGTCGCGGTTCAAGGCGCAAAGATCGAGACCCAGCAGGTCCGCCAGTACCGGTCGAAGGAGAAGACGGCCGGCCTGGCCGTCGGACGCCCGCTCATACTCCCAGAGGATCCGGCCGCATCGAGTCTGGGTTACCCGGACGCTGCCCCAGGCTTCGGTGCTGACCTGGTTCGAGTTGAAGTCTTCTCCGAAGAAAGCGCCTTCGGTGACAAACAGCGGTGCGACCAGCGAACGTTGACCGCGGGCGAACGCGGGCAGGTCGGTCACGAGCCAGATCGGTTGTCCGGCCTCGAAGGTGTACCAGGCGGCGAAGAGTCCACCCTGACCATTGCGCTGGCCGTATTCGAGCAGTACGCCCTGGCCGGGAAGAGCCGGGTCGTAAAGGGCGTGGCTCAGTTCGCCCTGCATGGGGGGTGCCGCATCTTCCCCGGCGCCGAACAGGACATGCAGGCTGCCGGCGTTCTCGACAGCGCCATCCGCCAGCGTCGAGCCGATCGTGAAGTCGTGGCTTCCGTCGGCATTGAAATCACCTCGTCCAGCCACCGAGCGGCCCGCGAAGTCTTCCGCCATGGCCCCCTCGAACCGCGTGACTCCCGAGTCCTGGGTCAGGTCGATCCGTCGCTCGCTGGCCCGTCCGAAAACGAGGTAGGCGCGACCCGCGATGCCGCCTTCGGCGGCGCCTATGAGCACATCGTCGAAACCGTCTCCGTCCACGTCGCCGGTGGCGGAGACGGACTGCCCGATGCGCTCTTCCGGACCGCCGCTGATCACTGCGGCGCCATTCGAGTCAACCAGCTGCATGAGTCTTACGTCGCTTCCCCAGGGCTGACCGACCGGGCGTCCAAACAGGATGTACACGCGCCCCCGCTCGTCGGCGCCGCCGAAGGGCGCGCTGATCGCAAAATCCTCGTGCCCGTCGCCGTTGAAATCGCCCAGTCGGGCGAGATCGGTGCCGGCACCATCACCGGCTTCACCGAAGAAGCGGGTCAGAATGCCGGCCTGGGAGCGGACGCGCAGTTCGATGTCACCGCCGTAGGCCGAGCGGCCTGCCAGCAGGTCGACGAAACCGGCGCCCGCTTCGCCGTTGGGTCCATCGCCGTTCGGACCCGCGAAAAAGAAGTCACTGAGGCCATCGCCGTTGACATCGCCGGCACTCAGCGAGGCGTCGCCCCCCTGCTCCTCGGAACCGGCCGAGGTAATCAGGGTTCCGAGCAGTTCACCCAGCAGGTCCTCGCGGAAGTCCACCGTACGCAGCGTCGCCGGCCAGCTCTCGGTGCCGTCACGCCCGAAAAGTATCACGCTCTGGCCCAGGCGGCCGTTGGTAGAACTCGTATTCGAGATGAGGGATCCGCCGATCAACAGGTCGCTGATGCCATCGCCGTTGAAGTCTTCCAGGGCGGCCAGCGATGCGCCGATCTGCCCGTTGAGCTGGGTGCCGGACACGATGAATCCCTCGCCGGTGCCGCTGTTGTCCTGGGTCCGGAGGCGACCTAGCGGGAACACCGGATCGAAACTCCCGCGCTTGCCGAAGAGGATGTAGACGATGCCCTGGTTTCCGGCGGTCGTACCCGATCGGGGAGAACTGATCACGAGCTCGTCGATCCCGTCGGCGGTCAGGTCCACCCCCATGAGGTTCGCGCCGATCGCGTTGCCGGGAAACTCGCCGCGGACGGCGAAGCCGCGGCTGCCGTCTCCGTTGATGATCTCGTTCAGATCGATCGGATCTTCAAAGGCGGTCGGATGGCCGAACAGGACATACACCTCGCCGACGTTGGCGGCCGTGCTGCCGTTGACTGCCGCGTCCACGCCGGTCGCACTGAAAGCCAGGTCCTTGATGCCGTCGCCGTTGAAGTCGCCCGTGGCGAGAGCAGCCGAACCCGCCTGGTCGTTGCGCGCGAGGCCTTCGATTCGCAGGCCCTGGTCGGCAGGCAGATTTCCCAGGGGAATATCGGTGGCGACCGCAGACATGGACACCAGTGCGGCAAACAGGCAGGCGAAACGGTGAGTCATGACACAATCCAGCAAGGCAACCGGCCGAATCATATACGTTTTTCTTCGTAGTTACACCGTCCGCCTTTCCGGACGGACAGGGGAGGTCACATCGTACGCGTGTCGGGTCGGCCGCGGGGATCGCCGCTGTAACAGGTTCCCGGGAGGGATGTCTCGAAATCGTGCTTCTTGCGGTCGTTGTTGCATTGGGCGCGGCTGTCGTAGATCTTGCCGCAGAACCAGTGGCCCGGCACGGCGCACTGGCCAATGTAGATCCGGTTCTGCTTGCTGGCGCATCCCGAGCCGGCAAGCAATGCGCCAAGCAGCGCAAGACTGAGCAGCTTTTTCGACATATTGAGACTTGTGTGTTCTCGCCTGTTGCCGAGAGTGTGCCGAAGCGAAGCCCTGCCGTCCACCCGGTTCAGTACTTGCGTCGACACTTGGGCAGGACCGAGTAGTCACACATGCTCTTGAGCTGGTGCTTCGGTTCACGGCCGATGGCGTTATAACCCTTCCCCGCCGTTGGCGAACGTTCGATGCGATTTAGGCAGTCGTCCTTCAGGGCAGCGCGCCGATCGATGATTCTGGGCTTGCAGACATCATCATCGGAGACCGGAACGGCGACAGAGCTTTCCGGTTGCGGCGTCGCAGTCGATGTCGAATAGGAAGCGGGGGTGAGCTGGGCGGTGCTGGGTGTGGCGGCATCCTGGCGAGGCGAGGATGCGCAGGCGCCGACGAGAAAGGTTGCAACGAAAGCGAATGCGATTGATCTCATGGTGCATGACCGTGTGGCTCCCGCCCGACTCTACCCCTATCGGCGGCAAAAACGAAATACTTCGTCGATTCAGAACCCCCATCGCCGCCCGATCGAGCAAGAATGGCAATAGCCGTCGGAATCACGGCCCCTCGATGCAGTCGGAGACGGGCAGGCAATACTCCGAATCCTCGCGGGCCTTCTTCACCATTTCGCGCACATCACCGAGCAGGCGACGGGCATCGAATACGATGCCGTCCTTGATCGTATAGCGGACGCCACCGGCTCGGACGGGCTCGTTGTTCTCGTTCAGTCGAAAATGCCCGTTGCCGTAGAGGACCTTGAAATTGGCCAGGGGATTCTCCTCGACCACCACCAGGTCCGCATGCTTGCCCGGCTCGACGGAGCCGAGGTGATCCGAGGCGCCTAGCGCTTCTGCGCCATTGAGCGTCGCGGAGCGAATCACCTCCAGGGGATGGAAGCCGGCCTCCTGGAGCAGTTCCAGTTCGCGGACGTAGCCGAACCCGTAGACCTTGAAGATATAGCCCGAGTCCGATCCGGTTGTGACTCGCCCGCCATGGTTCTTGAAGTCATTGACGAAGCGCATCCAGCGCTCGAAGTTGCCGCGCCAGGCGATCTCGTTTGCCGTCGTCCAGTCGAACCAGTAGGAGCCGTGCGCCTTGCGCGATGGCTGGAAGAACTGCCAGAGGGCCGGCAGCGTGTACTCCCGATGCCAGTCGGCCGTGCGCTCGCGCATCAGGTCCCGGCTGGCTTCATAGATGGTGAACGTGGGGTCGAGCGTGAAATCCAGCTCGACCAGTTCGTCGCGCAGCGTGTTCCAGGTCTCGCTACCGGGCGCGGCGGCCTGGGCCCACAGCCGGCCCGCCTCGCCAAACCGATGCTGCTCGTTGCTGTAGTTGTAGTCCGGCGGGTAGTCCTGGATGGTGCGATCCTCGAACAGTGCCTCGGGCAGGCCGTACCAGTGTTCCATCGTGGTCAAACCCATCCGCGCGGTGTCCCGCACGTTGACCCGGGTGACGGCCAGCTGGGCATGGTGCATCGCCGAGCGCAGCCCCTGCCGCTGGATCTCTTCCAGCGCGGCAGCCATGATCTCCGGCGGCGCACCGAAAAACTTCACGCCCTGCGCGCCGCGGCGGGCCACCGAGCGAACCCAGTCCCGGGCCTGGTCGACGCTGGTGATCGGTTCGTCTCGCCCACTGCCGAACGCGGGATAGGCAAAGATCCGCGGCGCCGTGATCTCGTTGCGCTCGGACCGCTCGCGATGTTTCAGGCACCAGTCCAGCCCGTTCCCGCAGGACGGGTCCCGGACGGCGGTAATGCCGTGTCCCATCCATAGCTTGAACACGTATTCGGCGCTGACGCCCTGGGCCTTTCCGCCCATGTGTCCGTGCATGTCCACGAAGCCCGGCAACACGTACATGCCCTCGATGTCGATCTCCCGCGTGTTCCCGTCCGCCTTGGGCCGCTTGTCCTCGGCAATCGGAACGCCGGGATAACCGACGGACTGGATCGACCGGATGGTGTCACCTTCGATGACGATGTCGACCGGGCCCAGGGGTGGGGCGCCAGTGCCGTCGACCAGGGTGCCACCGCGCAGGATCATGCGCTCGAAGGGGCCGACCCCGCGCTCGCGATCAGGTGCTTCCGGGATTTCGGCCATGGCGGAGAAAACAGCTACGACCAGGCAAAACGAGACGAGTAGGCGCATGAAACGGTGGCTCCGGACAGGCTGACGGCCTTGCATTATGCCGAAATCCGTCGCCGATCCAATGCCCGGCGGCAGGCTTGTAGTTTGCCCGGTCAAGCGGTCGACAGGGAGGGTCGGGCTAAAGATCCTCGGGAAGCGTCAGCCGGGATTCCTCTTCGATCTGTCGAGCAAGCCGCCGCCTTTGCTCGGCTCGCGCCTTGTCCTCGCGCAGGTAGAAGAACAGGATCACCATGCCGATGATCGCCACGACGCCGCCACCGAAATAGAGGATGACGCTTTTCGAATCGAACTCGTTCGAGGGGGCCGGGGGCTCCGGGAGCGGATCCCTGGGTGGTACGGTGGCCGCCTCCGGGGTCACCAGGCCGGGCTGCGGTTCCATTTCTGCCGGCGCCGAACTCCGGCTCTCGCGTTCAAGTGCGGCCGCTACATCCTCATCGCGGAGATCGAGCAGCTCCTGCATGTCGTCGAGGCGCTGCTCGAGGATGTCGATCTGCTCGTTCAGAGCCACGTTTTCCTGGCGATAGGTCTCGAGTTCCGCACGGCTGAAAGCGAGCTGAAGGCGAGCTTCCTCGGCCCGGGCTTCCAGTTCCGAGTCTTCGCTGGCAGCGAGCTGGTCGAGCGATCGTTCCAGCTGGGCAACCTCCGGAGGTACGGTCAGTTCGACTCGTTCCACGGTAATTTCCGAGGGGGTAGGATCCACTCGCGCCGGTGCCGTCTCCCCGGGCCTGGCGACGTCCGCCGAGCCCGGAATGCGCAGGTCGACATCTGCTCTCAGGCGATTGCGGTCGCCGCGGATGAAGGCTTCCGGGTTGGCCTGAAAGATCGCTTCGGCCAATTCAGCCATGCTGCCTTGCCCGCCGAGACTTCGGGCAATACCGAACAGCGTATCGCCGCGGCGAACGCGGTAAGTACCGTCTCCGTCCCGGGACGGGGGACGCGAGCTGCGTGGAGAGGCGGCGATCGAGCGCGGTGCCTGACGGCCGGTGGATTCGGCGGTGCTGGTGGCTGGCGAGGGCCCGAAATCAAGCAGCACCGGGTAGTGCCTGGCCTGGCGAGAGCCAGGTTCTTCGATAAGCAGCACCAGATCGAGGACCAGTTCCTTGACCGGCGCATCGCCTTCCAGCGTGGCATACCAACCGGCACCGTCCCGCTGAAGTTCGCCAACAGAGATGGAATCGACGATGCGTGGTCGATCGAGCGTCAGCCGATCGTACGCCTCCGAGCCCGCTACACGAACCTGCGGGGCGAGGTTCAGACCGTCGATATTGACTCGCAAGGTCGCCGAGAATGGTGCGCCGTAGCTGGAGGTGACTTCCAACTCGCCCAGGCCGGTAGCCTTGGCCGTCCCCAGGACGCAGCACAGCAACAGCGCGCAGCTTTTGATCCGATTCATCCTGAACCGTCCCCCGTTCCAGGTATTTTATAGCTAATTCTATTCTGTTTTGGACCTGCATGCAGGCATTGCGCCGATGGGCAAGCGCAACTTGTGCAATGTCCGGGTTAAGGTACACTTCGCGAGTCCTCAATACCCCGATTTCCATTATCTTGCGTAGCATTTTCCTCAGCCTCGTCCTCCTGCTTCCAGCCTTGGGCAGCGCCGCCCGGCTGGGAGATCTGGATGTCCGCTCCTATCTTGGTGAAACTTTTGCTGCTGACCTGGTCGTCAGTCGTGAACCCGGCGAGGATCTGCGGGATCACACCTTCGGCATCGGCGATGCGACGGACTATGGACGGCTGCAGTTGCCGCGACCGGCGGCCGCCGACTGGATCATTCTTGCGGAGCCGCGTTTGGAGCAGGGCGTCTGGCGGGTGGCGATGAGCAGCCGCTTGCCGATCGAGGACCTGGTGCTCGATCTGGTGGTCGTGATGGCAGAGCCGGGCGGTGTTCAGAGCCGGCACTATCCGGTCCTGCTGGATTTCCCGAGCGCGATCGAGATGCCCGAACAGGAGCCCCAGGTCGAGCCTGAACCCCCGGTTGCGCGGCGTCCCGCCCGCACGGATGTAATGCCGACCCTTCCGGCCCCCGTCGAAGAGACGCCCGCACCCGCGGCCGAGGAGCCGACGGGAACCAGCTATCGGGTCCGTCGCGGTGACACGCTGTACGGGATTTCCCGGCGTTATACCGGTGAGCGGTCCCTCGATGAGGTGGCTGACCTTCTGTTCAATGCCAACCCGGATGCATTTGTGAACGGCAACCGGAATCGGCTGCTCGCAGGCGTCACGATGACCGTGCCGCAGCAGCTTGCGCGGAACGAGAACGACCTGGCCAGGTTGCCGGAGATTCCACCGCCGGTGGAAAAACCGATCACCGCTCCAGGGCGGGCGAGCGAAGCTGACAGGGTGAGGCTCCGGGCGCCCCCGGGGCCGGAAGAGATCGCCCAATCCCTTGCGGACTGGCTGGATGCCGATGCGCTGACCCTCGCGGCGCAGCAGGAGACGGTCGACCGGGACCTCGCCTATGCGCGGACCGAGATTGAAACCTATCGGCAGCAAAACGAAAATCTCAGAGAGCGCATAGCGACGCTGGAGCAGCGCATCGGCGACCTGCAGCGCTTGATGGAACTGCGCGAGGCAGAGGCGGCGGATCAGGCCCGGGCCGCCGCCGAGCCGGGAATCACCCCGGCGGACACCGCCTCGCAGGCGGAGCCGGATCTGAGGCCGGGGCTGGATGCGCCGGTCGATCAGCCACCGCAGGCAGAGTCGCAGGACCGGGCATGGCTGCCCTATCTGCTGGGGGCGATTGCCCTCATCGCCGTCGCGGTCACGTTTTTCGTGCGCGCCAGAAATCGGCGCCTTGCCCGGGCGCGCAGGCGGGCGGCGGGAAGACGGCAGGACACGTTTCTGCCAGATGGACTGTGAATGAGCAATGGAATGTTGAACAAGGTCGGTAAGAATACGTCGGCGCCCAAGGTGGCACGCATCGTCCCCACGGAAGGCATGGACGTCCTGTCGCAGCAGGAGGTCGCGCGGCTGAAGGAATCCGGTCACGGCGGCCTGTACGACCTGTTTCGCCGTTGCTGTCTTGCGGTCGTCAACTCCGGCGCCCTGCAGGATGACCCGCATGCCATGCTCGCACAGCATTCGGATTTCGACGTTCGCGTGGTTCAGCAGGACCGCGGCATCAAGCTGGAGCTGGTCAATGCGCCGGCATCGGCGTTCGTCGACGGCAAACTGATCGAGGGAATCCGCGAACTGCTCTTCGCCGTACTGCGGGATGTCGTCTATGTCAGTACCCAGATTCGGGAAGGCAAGTTCGCACTCGACGATCCCGCCGGGATCACCGATGCGGTCTTCTCGATTCTGCGCCACGCGGGAATCCTCCAGACCGGGATAGACCCCAATCTGATCGTCTGCTGGGGTGGCCATTCGATTGCCCGCAGCGAGTACGACTACACCAAGGACGTGGGCTACCAGCTTGGCCTGCGCGGTCTCGATATCTGCACCGGGTGCGGGCCCGGCGCGATGAAGGGACCGATGAAAGGTGCGACGATTGCCCACTACAAGCAGCGTCGCTGGCAAGGCCGCTATATCGGCGTTTCAGAGCCCGGCATCATTGCTGCCGAGTCGCCCAATCCGATCGTCAACCAGCTGGTCATCATGCCGGACATCGAAAAACGTCTCGAGGCGTTCGTCCGGATTGCCCACGGAGTCATCGTCTTTCCCGGCGGTGTGGGGACGGCGGAGGAAATCCTGTACCTGCTCGGCATCCTGCTCGATCCCGCCAATCGGGATGTGCCGGTGCCGCTGATCTTCACCGCACCGAAGGAAAGCGCCGATTACTTTTCCCGGATCGATGAATTCATCGGCGCGACTCTCGGGGAGGAGGCCCAGTCTCGCTATCAGATCATCGTCGGTGATCCGGAGGCCGTTGCCCAGTCCCTGGCGAGCGGAGTCGAGGAGGTCAAGCGCTACCGTATCGAGACGAAAGACGCGTTCTTCTTCAACTGGGGTCTCCATGTCAGACATGCTTTCCAGATCCCGTTTCGGCCAACCCATGAGAACATGGCGGCGCTCGATCTCACCCATGAGGCGGATGCCCACGATCTGGCCGCGGACCTGCGGCGCGCGTTTTCGGGGATCGTGGCGGGAAACGTGAAAGACGAGGGGATGGAAGCGATCGCCAAGCATGGGAAGTACCGCATCCACGGCGATCCGGAGTTGCTCTCCAAACTCGACCAGCTACTGGCTTCGTTCGTGCAGCAGCAGCGCATGAAGCTGCCCGGTAGCGTCTACGAGCCCTGCTATCAGATTGCTCGTTGACTTTCGACTGACGCGTCAAGGGAAAGATAAAAAAGGCCGGGCCGCGAACGACCCGGCAGCTCTGCTCCCCACATGCACCTGTCAGACTACCCGGGAATGAATACGGCAACTGTGATGCGTTTGGCAGTCCGGGGCCCGGAACCGGCGGGAATTTCAGCAGGAAAATTGCCACAATAGCGACCTGGGGCCAGCTGGGGAGAGTGCGACAGCGTGAGTATCGGGCTGGAAAATGGCTTGGGACTCCTGTTCTTTCTTGCCTTCGGCCTGATTTACGCTGCGTGGTTCAAGCGGTTCCGGGCAGCCTACGGCTTCATCTGGCTGATCTTCCTGGTGGCCGGCCTGGCGGCGCGGGAGGTGGCGAAGGCCGCTGGTTGGCCGCTCAGCCACGATCTCGGCGCAACCGCGTTGGCCTGGTTGCCCTGGAACCTGTTGCTGCTCTCCTGGTTGCCGATGGCCCGTCTGCCTTCGCTGGTGACGGCGGCGGTCGTTTTTCTGCTGACCCTGGAGCTGGTTTTGCCCCTGTGGTTCGAACCCGGCGTCTGGGACGGGGCAGCCGGCATCAATACCCTTCTCCAGCGCTGGGTCCCGGAGCGGTTCGCGAGCTGGATCATTCCGGTCGAACCCCTGGTGACGGTTCTGGCATCGATCTCCTTCTTCCTGCGCTGGCAGATGTCGGATCGGTCGACCGAGCTGGCGATGTCCCTGATGGCCACCGTGCTGCTGGTCGGCGTCATGCGGCCGAGCATGCTGACCGTAGTCGTCGCGGGGGCCGCCGGGGTGCTCTTTCTGGGCGTGATCTATACCACTCACCGGATGGCGTTCGTCGATGCCCTGACGGGACTGCCAAATCGACGCTCCCTGGATCTGACCCTGTCTTCCATGCCGCGCCAATTCGCCATTGCGATGCTGGACATCGACCATTTCAAGCGGATCAACGATCGCTTCGGACACGATTTCGGAGACCAGGTGCTGCGCATGGTGGCATCGCGCGTCAGGCGAGTCGGACGGTTCAAGGCATTCCGCTATGGCGGCGAGGAGTTCTGCCTGTTGTTTCTCGGCGCTGAAAGAACCCGCAACGCGGCTGATGTGTGCGAGGAGGTCCGGGCGGCCGTGGAAGTGCCGCCCATGGCCTTCCGCGCCCCGATCCGGCCCGATCACAAACCCCTCAAGAAGGACCGGTACCGGGAAAAAGTCCCCAGCCTCAACGTGACCGTCAGCATCGGTCTGGCCGACAACAGCAGTGGGCAGCCGCCGGATGCGGTGATCGAAGCGGCCGACAAGGCGCTCTACAGTGCCAAGCGGGGTGGGCGGAACAAGGTCGTGGTCAGCAAGAAATAGGGAGACGCATGAGACTCGCGGTTATTGGCGCAACGGGCATGTTGGGACACCACGTCGTCCTGGCTGCGCTCGGTGAAGGGCATGATTTGCGGGTCGTCCATCGGGCCGGTTCGAAGCTGGACCGGATCGCCGATCTCGAATTCGAAGCGGCTGTCGGTGATCTGGATGATCCGGCTTCGCTGGTCGAAGCGTTGTCCGGTGCCGATGCGGTGGTTCACGCCGCCGCCTACTATCCACGCGATGCCGCGCCCTGGTCGACGCATCGTGATCGGGCCAGAAAGGAGATGACGGGCTTTCTCGAAGCCTGTGCAAAGGCCCGGGTCGGGCGCATCGTGTATGTCGGCGGCTCGATCGTCCTGCGCCGGCCAGCCGATGGGTCCCTAGGCCGCGAAGACAGTGATTGGGGCGACGGTCCGCCGCCACAGCGCAATGGTTACATCCAGGCCAAGTGGATCATGGACCGCCTGGCGCGGGAAGCAGCGGCGGACGGCCTGCCGGTCATGATCGGGATCCCGGCGATGACCTTCGGCGAATACGACTTCGGCCCGACAACGGGGCGGATCATCACGGAAGTGGCCAACCGGACGATTCCCGCCTATGTGGACGGCAGCCGCAACGTGATTTACGCGGGTGATGCGGGGCGCGGTCTGCTAGCCGTGCTGGCGCGGGGCCGCGTGGGTGAGCGCTATCTTCTGACCGGCGAGAACACCACCATGAGCCGGGTCGTTGCCGCCGTCGCACGGCTTGCGGAAATCCCGCCGCCGCGGAAAGTCCCCTTGCCGGTCGCTCGCTGGCTGGCTCGTTTCCAGGCCCTTCGCCACAAGCTCGGGGGCAGGCCGCCCAAGCTCGACGACACGGCCCTCGCGGTCATGGCCGGGGGGCAGCACCTTTCCGGGGCCAAGGCCAGGGACGAGTTGGGTTTCGAAGCGGCGCTCGGCCTCGAGCAAATACTTGCTCGGACCTTCGAGTGGTTTGTGAAAAGCGGCTACATCAGGCGCTGACCATCAGCAGGACGCCGGCAAAGCTCAGCAGGACGCCGCAGGTCTTGCGTGCGTTCAGCGACTCGCCGAGGAAGATCCAGGCCAGGACAACGATGAAGATCGCGGCGGTTTCGTTGAGTACGGAAGCGACCGATGCCTGGGTGTACTTGTAGCCGCCAAGCCACAGGATCATGGCCAGGTAGCTGCCGAAGAAGCTGGCGCCGCCGGCAAGCCACCAGTTGTGCTTCAGTCGCAGCTGCAGGCGGAGACCGTGCAGTCGATCCCGCGCATAGCCGACCAGGACGATGCCGATGATCCCGACCACGACCCGGATCTCGACGATCCAGAGGAAGGGATGCAACTCCAGGACCGGTTTGACGATCACGATCCCGAGCGCCATCAGGAATACGGCGGTGACCGCCAGCAGCGTACCCTGGCGCAGTTCCTCGGCAGCGATGTCCTTTCGATCCTTGCGGTAGCTCACCAGGATCACCGCGGCGACCACCAGCAGAAAACCGGCGATCTGCTGGGCCACGAGACGCTCGCCGAGAAGAAAGTAGGACAGGACGATGACCGACGGGCTGAACAGGCTGCTCGCGATGCCGGTCCGGCTCGCACCCAATCTCCGCAGGGCGGCAAAATACAGATTGTCGGCTGCGGCGATGCCGAGCAGGCCGCTGGCCACCATGATCCACCATTCGGTTGCCGAAAATGTCGGAAACGTCAGGCCGTAGACGATGGGCAGGGTCGCAGCCAGCAAGACGGCCGCGATGATGTTCTTCAGCAGGTTCAGCGCGGTCGGAGAGAAGGTCTCGCCGCTGCGCTTGAACATGACCACGGCGATCGCCCAGACCACGGCGCTGCCCAGCGACAGCCACTCACCCAAGCCCATGCTGGATCAGCCCGTGGATTCGTCGAGATGGGTGCGCAGGATTGCCATCTCGCGTTTCAATCGTGCCTGGAGGTCGCGGATCGTCCCCCCTTCGCCCTTGTCGAGAGCTTCCTCCAGCGTCCCGGCGGCGGTGGCGAGAGGTCGGGCGCCGCAATAGCCCGCGGACGCACGCAATTTGTGCACCAGTTCGCGGGCGGCCGGCCAATCCGCGCGATCGATCGCAGCGGAGATTTTAGGTTCGAAATCGTCCAACTCTTTTCTCAGCATGGCGGTCAGTCGGCCCACCAGTTCCCTGTTTCCGCCGGCGGCGGCCAGGGCGGCGTCCATGGCGATCGGGTTCTCCTGGAGTTCGATTCCGGCAGGCGTGGCGCCGAGGAGCCGGTTGAGCGTCTCGAGGAGTTCGCGACGGGAGACGGGTTTTACCAGCGTGGCTGCGAAGGCTTCGTCTTTGATGGCATCCCGCTGAAGCGCGACGTCGGCAGTCAAGGCGACGATCGGCAGATCCTGCAGTCCGGGCAGGCTGCGGATCGCCCGGGTGGCCTCGATGCCATCGACACCGGGCATCCGGATGTCCATGAGCACCAGGTCGAAGCGGTTCCTGCGGCAGAGCTCGATCGCCGCGCTGCCCTCCATCGCCTGCTCGATCTGATACTCTTCGCCGGCCAGTACTCCAACAAGGAATTCGCGGTTGATCCGGTTGTCGTCGGCAATGAGGATGCGGTAGGCCATGAAATGTCGATTGCCGTCGGCGGGTGCCGCCTGGTTGCTGGGTCTGACGACTATACTGCAACCGGTCCATGCCGGTGGTGTTCTGGAGATCACGGCAGCCGAGGTGAAGCTGCCCGGCGTCGGCAAGGCTGTCGAAGTCAACCTGTCCCTCAACCCGGAAACGACCAGTGCGCGGGCCACCGCCGCGGAACTCGTAGTAGGCGAAAGGGTTTTTGGTGAGCCGGTTCTTGCGTGCACCCGCTTTCGCCTCGATGAAGAACGGGTGGGATGCGAGGGAACGCTGCGGTTCAACGCTTCGTGGGGCGCTACGGAGGGTACGGTCCGATGGACCTACGAGTTTGAGGAAGAGCGTCTCAGCCTGTCGGGACAGAGCGGGCTCTTCGGCGGGGAGGTCAGTTTCAGTGCGAGCCTGGACGAGGATGGGCTGTCCGGTGACTACACGCTTTCCGACCTGGCCGTAGAGTCGCTCGCTGCGCCCCTGCTTGACGGCTATTCGCTCCATGGCGGAACTCTCAGCGGACACGGCACGATCCGTCGGCCCGAATCATCTGAAACCACGAGCGCAACTGCAGAAATGACCCTGACCGGTCTTGGCTTCGACAACGCGGATGGGACGGTTGCCGGCGCCGAACTGGGGTTGACCCTCTCGGCGAGCGGTGAAATCGGTGACAAGGCTGTCACCTTCGAAGTGGACCTGGCGCCGAGCGGCGGGGAAGCACTCTTCGGGAGCCTGTACCTGAATTTCGCCCAGGCCCGACCCCGGCTCCAGCTGGCCGGCAACCTGGCCGGGGAGGTGCTGGCCGTGGAGTCGGCCGAGCTGACCGATGGCGAGTTGCTCTCCCTTTCCCTATCCGGCGAAGGCAACCTGTCGTCCCTGGCTGCCGGTCGTTGGACCGTCGAACTCGATCACCTGCTTTTCCCGGAGGTGTACGATCGCTATCTGGCCAATCTGGTGCAGGCCCTCGGCCTCGGTCGGTTCGACCTGGCCGGCAAGGTGCGGGGACGCATGGAGTTGGCCGACGCCGAACTGGCGCACGCGACACTCGATATTCGCTCGGTCGACGTGCGTGACAGTGCTGGGCGTTTTGCTTTCGAAGCACTCGATGGCCTGGTGGACTACAGTGCCGAAGGCGATTCCGCGGACTCGGCCCTCGCCTGGGATCGCGCCGGTATCTATCAGGTGGAAATCGCGCCGGGCGAAGCGCGCTTCTTCCTGGCCGCCAACGAGTTCCAGCTGCTGCAACCGCTGCGTCTGGGAATCTTCGATGGCGCTGCGACGATCCGAACGTTGGCTTTCAGTGACTACGGCAGCGCCGAAATGACCCTGGACTTCGAGGCCGACATCGAGCCGATCTCTCTGCGCCCGGTGACCGAGGCGCTGGAATGGCCGCCGTTGAACGGGACCCTGTCCGGTGAGATTCCCCGGGTCCGCCTGCGCGACGAGATCGTCGAGGTCGGCGGTGCGATTGAGCTTGCTGTCTTCGACGGCACCGTACGCTTCGAAAAACTCCGCCTGGAACGACTCTTCGGCGTGCTGCCCACGCTGGCCGGCGACCTGATCCTGACCAACCTGGATCTGCGGCAGATGACCGGTGCATTTTCCTTCGGTGAAATCCGTGGGCGGGTCGAGGGCGGTCTGCGCAACCTGCGTCTGCTGGACTGGCAGCCGGTGGCCTTCGACATGACGCTCAAGACGCCCGAAAACGACCGCTCCACCCACCGCATCAGCCAGCGCGCAGTCGACAACCTGACGTCGATCGGTGGCGGTCCGACGGCGGTGCTGTCCTCCACCTTTCTGCGCTTTTTCGAGGATTTCGGCTACGAGCGGCTGGGGATCGCCTGCCGGTTGCGCAACAATGTGTGCTCCATGGCCGGTGTTCGCCCGGCGCCCGATGGGGGCTATTACATCGTCGAAGGCTCGGGTATCCCGCGGATCGACGTGATCGGGTATTCCCGCGAGGTGGATTTTCAGCAGCTGATCCGGCGCGTGAAAGCGGCGACGGAAGCCGGATCGCCGACCTTCAACTAGCCTGGATGTTGCGGCCTGCGGGGGCGGGTTGGCAATGGTCGCGCTGCGCCGCCGTTCAGGTTACAGTCACCTCCCCAAGCTATGATCTATCCAGCCTATTTTGTGGAGATTCTGCCGTGAAGATGCTCCGAACCGTATTGACCTTTTCCGTACTGACCGCGCTGGTCGCCTGTGTGACCATCAACGTGTATTTCCCGGAAGCCGCAGCCGAGGAGGCCGCCGACCGCTTCATCGAGAACGTGATTGGCCCTGAAGATGCAGCTGCGGCCGAGGACAATGCCGCACGGCCCCAGGCAAGCCACTGGATTCAGCGCCTCAATCCGCTGGACCTGTTGTTCCCGGCGGCTCATGCGCAAAACGTGAACATCGATATCAATACGCCACAGATCCGTTCGATCCAGCAGCGCATGGAGCAACGTTTCCAGAACACCCTGCGCACCTATTTCAACAGCGGTGCCGTCGGCCTCACCAATGATGCGATGGTGGAGATCCGAGATCTGAGTGCGGTGCCCCTGGCGGAACGAAACCAGCTCAAGGCGGCGGTTACGGAAGAGAATAGCGATCGTCGTGCCGTCTATCGCGAGATCGCGGTGGCCAACGGCCATCCGGAGTGGGAAGACCAGATCCGCAGCACCTTCGCCAGCCGCTGGATCGCCAATGCCCGTTCCGGCTGGTATTACCAGAACAGCAGTGGTGCCTGGGTCCAGAAATAGGGACTGATTCGGTCGTACGCGCGTGGGGCGCAGGAAGAAGCGGCTTCCGGCCGATCCAGTCGAGGCCGTCGTCGACGATCTGAGTCACGACGGTCGCGGCGTGGCCCGGGTCGACGGCAAAGCGGTATTCATCGATGGCGCGTTGCCGGGCGAGCGTGTCCGTTTTGTATATCGCGGACGTCGCCGGGACTTCGACTGGGGCACGGTGGAGGAAGTACTCGAGCCGTCACCGTACCGCGTCGTCCCACGCTGCCCGCATGCCGGGGTCTGCGGAGGCTGCTCGCTGCAGCATGCCGATCCGGTTGCCCAGATCCGGCACAAGCGCAACACGTTGCTCGAGAATCTGCGGCGCATCGGCGACGTCGAACCCGAGCACGTACTGCCGGACCTGACCGCCGGCTCGTGGGGCTACCGGCGCCGCGCCCGGCTTTCCGTCAAGTTCGTCGAAAAGAAGGGCCGGGTCCTGGTCGGGTTCCGTGAAAAGCAGGGCCGCTTCGTGGCCGACAGCCAGGAGTGCCATGTGCTGGTTCCGCAAGTCGGGCTGCGCATCGCCGAACTGGGTGCGATGTTGGACAAGCTGGACGCGAAACGGGAGATTCCCCAGATCGAGATTGCCGCCGGCGACCGGGAGACGGTCCTGGTCCTGCGTCATCTCCAACCGCTGGGTGAGGCGGACCGTGAGCGCTTGCGGTGCTTCGAAGAGCGGACCGGTCTTCGCTTCGTGCTGCAGCCCGGCGGACCCGATTCCCTGGAGCCCCTGACCGGCACCCTGCCCGAGTTGACGACGCAGGTTCCGCCGGGAATCGATCTGCGCTTCACGGCAACCAACTTCGTTCAGGTGAACGCGTCGCTCAACTCGGCGATGGTCGACCTGGCGATAGACAAGCTCGCCTTGTCTGACGAGTCAGCGGTCCTCGACCTGTTCTGCGGGCTGGGCAATTTCACTCTGCCGGTCGCGAAGCATGCGGCTCGCGTGCTCGGGATCGAGGGGGACGATGAACTCGTCGGGCTGGCCCGCGACAACGCGGCCCGCAATGGCATCGAGAACGCCCGGTTCCAGGTGGCCGACCTGACCGAGGACCATGCCTTCGGCGACTTCGACCGGGTCCTGCTGGATCCGCCCAGGAGCGGGGCGGCGGCGGCGCTGCAGGCGATTGCCGACACCGGCGCGGAACGCGTGGTCTATGTTTCCTGCCACCCCGGCACCCTCGCGCGGGACGCCGGCGAACTGGTCCGTACCCATGGTTTCACGCTCCTGGAAGCCGGTGTCATGGACATGTTCCCCCACACCGGGCATGTCGAGTCGATCGCCGTCTTTACCCGCTAGCCGGGAATAGATTGGTTAGAATCGGCAGTTTGCCGATCACCACCGAAGCACCATGCCCATTGAAATCGAACGAAAGTACCTGGTCAGTGGAGATTCCTGGCGGGAGCTGGCTCACGAAAGCAAACGCCTGCGACAGGGCTATCTCGGTGGAGAGAATTGCTCGATCCGCGTCCGCATCAAGGGCGATGAGGCCAGGCTCAACATCAAGAGCCGGGAGCTGGGGACGACTCGCCTGGAATATGAATACCCGATCCCGCTGGACGAAGCGGAGGAAATCCTGGAACGCCTGACGACCGGGTCGCTGATCGAGAAGACGCGGCACCTTGTCGAGCACGATGGACTGGTCTGGGAGGTGGACGAGTTCGAAGGAAACAATGCGGGCCTGATGGTGGCCGAGGTCGAACTGGAAGCCGACGACCAGCAATTCGACAAGCCTGCCTGGGCCGGGACGGAGGTCACCGACGACGAGCGCTATTACAACGCTCGGTTGGCCCGCGAACCGTACCGCGACTGGAGCGATCGGTGAGCTACCTGGTCATCGGGCTGGCGGGTCCGGAACTGACCGATGAAGAGCGCCGCTGGCTGGCCCGGGATGAGGTCGGTGGCGCCATCCTGTTTTCCCGGAATTTTCATTCGGTGGACCAGGTCCGCCGGTTGTGCGATGCCATACGTGAAGTCGATCGCGATGCGGTCATCCTGATTGACCAGGAGGGCGGGCGCGTGCAGCGAATCGGCGAGCCGCTCACGGTGTTGCCGCCGCTCGGTGCCATCGGCGCCGTTTACGACGATGACGAGGACCTGGCCATGGATGTCGCCTTCGTCCACGGCAAGTTGATGGCCATGGAAGTGCTGGCCATCGGCGCGGATCTCAGCCTGGCGCCGGTCCTGGACCTGCGCCGAAAGGGGAGCATCATCGCCGACCGGGCATTCCATGCCGACCCGCTGGTCGTGAAGGCGCTGGGCCGGACCTACATCAAGGGCATGCACGATGCCGGGATGGCCGCCTGCGCCAAGCACTTCCCCGGTCACGGATCGGTGGAACAGGATACCCACCTCGAGCATGCCGTCGACCCGCGACCGTTCGACGAACTGGCGATCACCGACCTGCGGCCGTTTACGGTGGCGATCCAGGAAGGCCTGGATGCGGTGATGATGGCCCATGTCGTCTATCCGGAGATCGACGAGCGCCCGGCGGGCTATTCCCGGGTATGGATCCAGGACATCCTGCGCAAGCGGATCGGGTTCGAGGGGGTGGTCATCAGCGACGATCTTGGCATGGCCGCGGCGTGTGACGTCGGCGGCTTCGAAGATCGCCTGACCTGTGCCCTCGAGGCCGGATGCGATCTCGTCCTGGTCTGTCGGCCCGACGACGTGGCCCGGGTGTTCGGCGAAGTGCGTCAGTGGCCGCAGCCCGGTGAGGACCGGCGGGCCCTGATCCGGGCAGGCGAGCACCCGGACTGGGGCTCGGTTTCCATCGACGATGCGCACCAGGAATTGCGGGAACGCCTGGCCGCCCTGGTCTGACGTTGCCGTTGGTCCACGTATCCGCGACAATGCCCGGCCCGACGCATTGACCGAATTCACTTCTGATTCCATGAATACCGGCAACCTGATCGAGACCCTGGCCGATTTCCTGGGTTCCAACAACTGGCTGCTGCTGGCGTTTTCCATCGTTCTCGGCAGCCTGATCATCGACTTCGTGCAGCGCAAGATCCTCGCGCGCCTGGAACGCCGGGTCTCGGAAACGGAAAACCTCTGGGACGATGCCGTGTATCACGCCCTGGTGAAACCGATCAGCCTGTTGATCTGGGTGTTCGGCATCACGCTCGCCGCGGAGGTGGTGTTCCGGCAGGGAACGCAGGACCGGTCCATGCTCGAGTACGTGACCAAGGCGTGGCAGATCGGGCTCATCGTCTCGGCGACATGGTTCCTGCTTCGGCTCGCCCGCGGCGTCGAGGCCAATTTTCTCGAGATGAGCCGCCGGCGCGAGGACGTTCCGGACGAGACCACCGTGGATGCCCTGTCCAAGCTGGTGCGCATCTCGCTGCTCATCACCTCCGCCCTGGTGATCCTGCAGGAGCTGGGGGTCAGTATTTCCGGTGTGCTCGCCTTCGGTGGCATCGGGGGCCTGGCGGTCGGCCTGGCGGCCAAGGACCTGCTGGCGAACTTTTTCGGCGGTCTGACCGTGTACCTGGATCGGCCCTTCAAGGTGGGCGACTGGATTCGCTCGCCGGACCGGACCATAGAGGGTACGGTTGAGAACATCGGCTGGCGTCAGACCACGATTCGCAAGTTCGACAAGCGCCCGATCTATGTTCCGAACGCGACCTTCACCACGATTGCCGTGGAAAACCCGTCGCGCATGACTCACCGGCGAATCTACGAGACCATCGGTGTCCGCTACGAGGACGCCACTCGGGTCGGCAAGATCGTGGAGAGCGTAAAGGACATGTTGCAGAATCACGAAGAGATCGACCAGACCCAGACCATGATCGTCAACTTCGACGCCTTTGCGCCATCTTCTATGGACTTCTTCGTCTATACCTTTACCCGGACGACCAACTGGGTGAAGTATCACGAAGTGAAACAGGATGTGCTGCTCCGGATCGAGCAGATCATCCGTGAGCACGGAGCCGAGATCGCCTTCCCCACCTCCAGCCTGCACGTCGAGTCCGTTCCACCCCAGTTCGCGGGACTGGTCGACGACAGCGAGGAAGCAGAAACCAACCGGAGCAGCGCCGATGCCCCTGCAACTTCCTGATTCGGCCGAACTGGTCGTTTCGGCCGCCGAGGTCGAGGCTGCCTATGACCGCATGGCCGCGGAGATCAATGGCCAGTATGGAGAGGAGCCGCTGCTCCTGCTGACGGTAATGAACGGCGGAATGATCGCCGCCGCCCACCTTGCGGTGCGGCTGAACATGCCGGTCCAGCTGGACTACCTGCATGTCAGTCGTTATCGCGGGGCCACCCGGGGTGGCGACGAACTGCACTGGATTCACCGTCCGCAACATGAGCTGGCGGATCGCAACCTGCTCATCGTGGACGACATCCTGGACGAGGGCCCGACCCTGGGAGCGATCATCCGCTACTGCGAGGAGCATGGCGCGGCGTCGGTCCGCTCGGCGGTGCTGGTGGCCAAGCGGCATGATCGCCGGGTTCCGGGCATCCATGCGGATTTCGTCGGCCTGGAGGTGGAGGACCGGTACCTGTTCGGCTGCGGGATGGACTACAAGGACGACTTCCGCCACCTGCCGGCCATCTACGCCATCGATCCATGAGTATCGACCTGGCGGTCATCGGCGGCACCGGGCTGTATCGCTTCGGCGAGCTCCAACAGGCATGGGAAGAGCGGCCCGAGACCCCTTTTGGTGAACTGTCCTCGCCGATCGTGCGGGGCCGATGGCGCGGCCGCGATGTCGCGTTCCTGGCCCGGCATGGGGCCGGGCATGGTCTCTACCCGCACCAGATCAACTATCGGGCCAATGTCTGGGCGCTGGCCCAGCTGGCTCCCCGGCAGCTGGTCGCGATCAATGCGGTCGGGAGCCTGGACGAACGGTTTCCTCCGGGGTCGCTGGCGGTGCCGGATCAGCTGATCGACTATACCTGGGGGCGCGAGGGGACCTACTTCGGCGAACTGCCGGACATTCCCATGCACGTCGACTTCACCGAGCCTTATGACCCGGCGTTGCACGCGTCATTGCTGGCCGCCGGTGGATTCGAGGCGGCCTCGGTCGTCCTGGGCATTACCCAGGGGCCTCGCCTCGAAACCGCTGCAGAAGTCCGGCGCATGGGTCAGGACGGCTGCCACCTGGTCGGCATGACCGGCATGCCGGAGGCGGTTCTGGCCCGGGAACTGGGGCTGCGCTACGCGAGCCTGTGCGTGATCGCGAACTGGGCGGCAGGATTCGGCGAGCAGCCCGAAGAAGAGATCACCATGGAAATGGTCGTCAGCACGGTGGAGCAGGGTACCGGCGAGGCCCTTGAGATCCTGGCGGTGCTGAGCGACTGATCAACGCAGCAGTCTTTCCAGCGCGCCGCGGGCTGCGGCGAAGGAGAAGTTCGCCTCCACGTTCTGCAATCCGCCTTCGGAGAGCCTGAGCCAGAGTTCCGGATCGTTGTAGGCCCGGAGGACGGCCGCGGCGAATGCTTCCGCGGTCTCCGCCACGAGCACCTCGTCGCCGCTGGTCACCCCCATGCCCTCGACCGCCGTCGGGGTAGCGATGACGGGCTGGCCATAGCTCATGGAACTGTTGACCTTGCCCTTGACCCCGGCCCCGTAGCGCAGCGGCGCAACGGCCAAGCGGCAACCGTCGAAGAAGGGCTCGATGTCCTTGACGAAGCCGTGGAACTCGACCCCTTCCGCCCGGCCCAACCGGCGCACCTCCGGCGGCGCCTTGCTGCCGATGATGTGAAAACGGATCTCCGGCAGTTCCGCGCGGATGGCCGGGAAGATTTTCTCCACGAACCACTGCACTGCGTCGATGTTGGGCGGATGCTGATAGCCGCCGACGAACATGAGGTCTTTCCGTGCTTCGAAGTCGGCGCGTCGCCCATGCACCGGGTGAATATTGGAAAGGACGCCGACCCGGACATCCGGGGCGTCCTGGGCCAACACTTCGACTTCGGCTGGGCTCACCACCAGCGTCAGGTCAGACTGCCGGGCGACGGCAAGTTCCGCGCGACGGGTCTCCTCGGCCGTTTCCCGCAGTTTCTCGTCGCCCTCCAGGTCGGCCAGCCGCTGTTCTCGCAGGTAGTGGAGATCGACGGTATCGAAGATCAGCCGGGCCCTGGGGCAATGGGCTCGCACCCGCCTGATGTAGTTGGCCGCGATGTAATGGCGGCAGATGAGCACCACGTCCAGCTCCGCGCCGATCTCCTCGAACATCCGGGTGCCGCCATCCGTCCAGGGATGGTGGTAGACCTCGACGCCCGCCTGGGTCAGCGCGTCGGTGTAGCCCGCCACGTAGGCCCGGTTGTCCGGACAGAAGGTCACCTGATAACCGAGCTCGCGGAACAGCTGCATCAGGTTGGTCAGGCGGACCGAGCCGGAATCCTGGTCCGGTTCCGGCGTGTAGGCATCGATGATCAGAGCGCGCCGCGGTCGCCCGTGCTCGCGGGCGCGGCCGATGGGCGTGCCGGAGGTGGGTTGACGTTTGAGTTCGGCCGCCCATTTTTCCTGGAACTTCTCCTGGTTGACGACCTGGTAGCGCTTGATTCCGCTGCTCGTGTCCGTCCCCGAGGTGATCCCCTCGAAGTGGGTGACCACGGCGGCCGGCTGGTAGTAGACGCGGAGGCCGTGCTTTCTCACCGCAAACGCGAGATCCGTATCTTCGTAGTAGGCCGGCGCGTAGCGGGTGTCGAATCCGCCCAGGGTCTCGAACAGTTCCCGGGCAATGGCGATCGCGGCACCTGAGCAGTAATCGGCTTCCCGGACGAAGTTGTAGGCCGGATGGCTGGGATCTTCGAAACGCCCGTAGTTCCAGCCGGATCCGTCCGAGAAGACGATGCCCCCGGCTTCCTGCAGGCGGCCGTCGGGGTAGACCAGGCGCGCACCGACGAGGCCCGCATCCGGATGGCTTTCGAAAGTCCCGAGCAACGCGTCCAGCCAGCCGTCGGAAACCGCCGTGTCGTTGTTGAGAAAAACGAGGTGGTCGCCGCGGGCATGGGCTGCGCCCCGGTTACAGGTACCGATGAAGCCGAGATTTTCCTCGTTGACCAGCGTTTGAATACCGCTGATGCGCGGCAGCAACTCGCCGGTTCGGTCGGTCGAGGCATCGTCGACGATCACCACCTCGAAGGAGGCCTCGTTGCTCGTCTCGAGCAGCGACTGGAGGCAGGCGTAGGTATGTTCGAAATGGTTGTGGACCGGGATGATCACCGACACCTGGGGTTGCTCGACGGTCGGAAATTCCAGCGGATCGAACTGTTCCGTCAGGCGCGCCGACGGCGGTTTCAGCACCGGGGCCGATTTGCCGCGGAATTCCTGGCCGATGCGTCGGGCCGTACCGCGGACGCCGCGGACCCGCAGGCTCTGCCGGGTGCGCCGGCCGAGGTGGACGACCTTGCCGCCCCGGCCGGTTGCGATGCCCAGCGCCCGACGGGTGAGCCGCGCCGCAAACCGCAGCGGTTTGGTCAGCTTCCAGCTCCGGCTGGCGATGATCTGTTCGTAGTGTTCCTCGACGGCGCGCAGGCGACCGATCTCCTCCCAGGCCTCGTCCAGCTTCTCCTGCGCTTCACGGCGAAGATCGTTCAGTTCGGCATCGAGCTTCAGGGCCCACTCGGTGCGCTCTGCCAGTTCGCTGTCCTGCGCTTCCACGCGAGCCCGTGCCTTTTCCAGGTCGGCCTCGAGGGACTTCGCCCATGCCGTTCTCCGCGCCAGGCGACGATCCAGCTCGAAACCCCATTCGCCCCGCGTTTGCAGCTCCTTGCGCAGATCGCGAATCGCAGCCCGCTGGCGTTGGGCCTCGTCGCTCAGGCGCAGCAGTTCCGTTGCGGCTTCGATGTTGCGCAGCCGGTCCGGGTCGAAGAGTTTCGGTGAATACGGCGCAGGATCGAGGGGCGCCTGGAGCCGGTCGTAGGCCGCGCCCATGTCGCCGAGGTCCGGGAGCGTGATGGTCCGGACCTTCTCGGCGACATGGGCCAGTTCTTCGGGTCCCAGGGCCTCGATGGCCGCGACCATCGGGTCCGGTTGCGGCTCGAACAGCCAGCCGGTCTCGTCCGGTTCGATGCGATTGGCCAGGGCGCCGACGCGGGCGGCCAGGACCGGTACGCCCAGGGACCAGAACTCGCTCAGCGTGTAGCTGAAGGTCTCGGAGGTGAGCGACGGCAGCAAAGCCAGGTCGGGCTGGATTGCCTGCAAAAGCTCAGGCAGATCATTCCGGTCATAGTCGAGGAGGACATGAACGCCGCTCAAGCCGAAGAAATCCTCCCCGTCCGAGCCACTGCCGAGCAGATAGAGATCCGCGTGGTCCCGCAGCCTGGGGAGCGCGTCGAGAAGCAGTTGCTTGCCCTTGTTGGGGCTGATCCGACCGGGCACCACGATCCTCAGGCGATCGATCATGTCGCGAGGCTGATAGCGATACGTTGCGTCGAGGGACCGATGCCCGTGGGGAATCACCCGGACGTTTAATTCGCCGTACGCCGGATCAAGTCGTTTCAGGTTGGCAGCGATGGATTCATCCGGCGCGACGAGCTTCACGCGAGGTTTGTGGAGCGCCTGCCGATAGGCGTCGGCGACGTTCTCCCAGTGCTCTGGCGTAAGGTCCTTCAGGCGCTGTGTCGGCGGCTCCTCGGCCAGCCGGTCCGTCGTGAACGGGCCTTCGTCCGCCTCGAAGTTGATGTCCAGCCGGGGCCATGCGGGGTAATAGTCGTGCATGACGACCAGCGTCGGGAGACCCGCGTCCAGCGCGTCGAGGCTGTGGCCGATCAGCGAGGAGATGATCAGCTGGCCGACCGAGAAGTCCCGGATGAGCTGGGTGAGGACCGCCTCGTACTCGGGGTGATGGACCTCGGTCGCCCGGAGCGACTGGGTCAGGGGCCAGCGCACGATGGCGCGGTCCTCCGTCGCGCCGCCCGCGCACAAGGCCAGTTGTCGCCCGCAGTCCTCGCCCATTTCGTCCCCGACGGCGATCAACGCCAGGTGGTGGCGATCGCCTGTTGCCGCGGCGTAGTCCGCCACCCAGCGCGCCACGCCGCCACCCCAGGAATGGAGTATGTGCAGGCAGACCGGCAGGCCGTCGACTCCGGGATAGCCCGAGATGCCGGCGGCGGTTCCTGCCGGCAGCGATTGGATTCGGCGCCGCAGTGGGTCCAGCGCCGTTCCCCCGGTCCCGGCGATCTCCGCGACATCGACCAGACAGTGATCGCAGGTCAGGATGCGCGCGCGGCCGCTGACGAGCTCCGCCCAGTTCTTAGCCTCGTCGAGACGCTCCGGCCGGCGCAACCACCAGCTGAGGTTCGGGCTGGCGGCTCGCTGCGGGAAGAAGGAACGGTCGGACAGGAGGTAGATCGCCGCGTCACTGGTCCTCTCCCGGGCCGGGTTCAGCTCGGGAACCGAAGGATCCAGCGCAGTGACCGCATCGGCCGTCGTATCGAGTCGTTCGGCGCCGGACAACCTATCCCACCAGTGGGAAGGGATTGTCGCCCTGGCCCCGGCCAGCACGACGCCGCGAGCACCGGATTGCTCGAATGCCCAGCGCAGCGCGTCCAGCGGGCCCAGCTCCGCTGGCGCTTGCAGCACTTCCAGCTTGCCGGATTCAGCCAGCGACGGTGGGGGTTCTCCGCCCCACACGCACAGCAGGGGGGCTTCGCGCGCAATACCGCTCAAGGTCGGGAATGTCGTCCAGTTGGGAATCGGGCCGCGAATTATCGCCGTTTTGTCCCCGCGCTGTCATCCCGAAGCCCGTTGTCGTTGTGTCGGAGCGCGGGCAGCATCTGGTACATTACGCGCCCATGTGGAAGAACCTGACCATTTTCCTCGCGGCGCTGACGCTGATCGCCTGTGCCACCACCGAGCCGCCCCCCGTGATCAACGAAGAGGCGGCAGAAGAAATCCGCGCGCAGGCGCGCCAGGATGACGGCGTGATCGAGGTGGTGCCTCTTGCGGACGGCGATGTGCAGATCCTGCTGGAACGCGCCAATGCCGCCGAAGCCCGGGGCGAACTCGAAGAGGCCCGGCGGCTGCTCATCCAGGCGGCCGACCTGGCGCCGCGAGATCCGCGGATCTGGCAGCACCTGGCAGAGATCGAACTCGAGACCGGGGCTTTTCAAGCCGCCATCGAGCACGCCCTGAAGTCCTTCCACCTCGGCCCGCAGGTGGGTCCCCTGTGTTCCCGAAACTGGCTCACCGTGGCCGAAGCCCAATCCGCCCTTGAAAACGCCCATCTCGCATCTGCGGCCAGTGAGCGGGCGGAAGCCTGTCCCGTGCGCGCCCGTGAGCGGCTCTGAAGAGAGCGGCGACGCGCGCCGGCTGCTGGGTGAGTCGGGTCCTTTTGCTACGCACCTTTCCGGTTTCCGGATTCGCCAGGGGCAGCAGAACCTGGCCGAAGCCATCGAGACGGCGATCGCCGAACGCGCCACCCTGGTCGCCGAAGCCGGGACCGGCATCGGCAAGACCTTCGCCTACCTCACGCCCGTCCTGACCAGCGGCGCCAAAGCGCTGATTTCCACCGGGACGAAGACACTGCAGGATCAGCTGTTCGAGCGGGATCTTCCGGCGATCAGCGAAGTGCTCGGCATTCGCCCACGAACCGCCCTGCTGAAGGGGCGGGCAAACTACCTTTGCCTGTACCGCCTGGACCGCGCCCGTCGGGAAAGCGGGAAGCCGTCCCCCGCCATGCTCCGCCTGTTCGACCGGTTGGACCGGTGGTCGGCAGAAACCCGTTCCGGTGACCTGTCGGAGTTCGGCGATGCGGAGACCGGCGGCTGGCAGGCCCTGGTCACCTCGACATCCGAGAACTGCCTCGGGCAGGAATGCCCCTTCTTCGAGGACTGTTTCCTCGTGCAGGCGCGTCACCGGGCGATGGCGGCGGACGTGGTGGTGGTCAATCATCACCTGCTGTTTGCCGACATGGCGCTCAAGCGTGACGGCTTTGGTGAGCTCCTGCCCGAGGCTGACGTGGTGGTGATCGACGAGGCCCATCGGGTGCCGGAGACGGCGACCCTGTTCTTCGGCCAGAGTCTCTCGTCGCGCATGCTTCGGGACCTGGCGGATGACGTCCTCAGGGAATCCGGCGAAGTGCCGGGCGGTCTGGGGGTAGTCCAGGCTCCGGTGGATCAACTGCGCCAGTCTGCCAAGGTATTCCGGCTGGCCCTGGAGCGCCTGCCGCCTCGGGGGTCCTGGGTCAACGAGGGGCCGGCAGCGGAGGCGCTGAACCAGGTTCGCGACGCCCTGGACGTGGTGGCATCTGCGCTGAGTGGCCTCGCCGAGGCCTCGCCGGGAACCGAATCGTGCTGGCGGCGTACCCGTGCCCACCTCGACCGTCTGGCCGCCATCGAAGCGGGAGATCCGGATTTCATCGCCTGGTACGAGGCCGCGGGTCGCGGTTTCTCGCTGCACCTTTCGCCGGTCGAGATCGCCGAAGAGATGCGGGGCTACCGGTCGCGCACGGAGGCGGCGTGGGTCTTCACCTCAGCCACCCTGGCTGCGGACGGTCGCTTCGACCTGTTCAATCGGCGGCTCGGACTGGACGACCCCCAGTGCCTCAAGGCGGACAGCCCCTTCGATTATGCTCGGCGCGCCCTGCTGTTCCAGCCTTCCGGCATGCCCGATCCGTCCGCAAGCGACTTCGTCGATCGGCTCCTGGCGGCCGTGGTGCCGGTGCTGTCTTTGACCGACGGAGGAGCATTCCTGCTGTTCACCAGTCACCGCAACCTGCGCTATGCGGCCGTGCGCCTGAAGAACATGGGTCGCTGGCCCCTGCTGGTGCAGGGGGAAGATTCGCGCCACCGCCTGCTGGAGAGATTCAAACAGACTCCCGGTGCCCTGT
The DNA here is from genome assembly GCA_033722075.1 of Lysobacterales bacterium. GTDB lineage: Bacteria > Pseudomonadota > Gammaproteobacteria > Xanthomonadales > SZUA-38 > JAWVZU01. The sequence continues at coordinate 12,153 of JAWVZU010000001.1, read as the reverse complement.
TGCTGGGGGCGGCCAGCTTCTGGGAAGGGGTGGACGTGGTCGGCGATTCGCTGCGCTGCGTCGTTATCGACAAGCTGCCTTTCTCTTCCCCCGACGATCCGATCCTGCAGGGACGCATCCGGCGGATCCGGGAAGCCGGCGGCGACCCGTTTCGGGAGGAACAGCTGCCCCAGGCCGTGCTCACGCTCAAGCAGGGTTTCGGTCGGTTGATCCGCAGCGAGAGCGACTATGGCATCGTCGTGATCGGCGACCCGCGGCTGACCAGCCGGGGCTACGGGCGCGTGTTTCTGCGCAGCCTCCCGGACCTCCCGCTGGTGTCGGATCTCGAGGCCGTGGCCCAATTCCTGAACGAACAGCATTGCAACGCTTCCGCGCCTTTCTGAGTCTAAAGTGAAGGGCCGGGCCGTAATTTGTTGCCTTACTTTCGGGATAGGCATCAAAACGAGCGGGCACGTACGATACGGATCGTGGATGGTTTATACTCTCGCGACAACACTGTTGGCGCGGAGAATGCGCAGATGAGAAAAGCGACGATGAAGGGACTGCCACGCCCGACCGAAGCGGAACTCGGAATCCTCCGGATCCTCTGGGACAAGGGGCCGAGTACCGTGCGGGAAGTGCATGAAGTGATGAACGCTGAGGAGCCGACCGGTTACACGACCGCTCTGAAGCTGTTGCAGGTCATGCATGCGAAGGGCCTGGTGGAGCGGGACGATTCCCAGCGGGCGCACATTTATCAGCCCTCCATGAGCAAGGATTACACCCAGCATCAGTTCGTGACTGATCTGGTTACTCGCGTGTTCGACGGGTCCCCCTCGGAACTCGTGCTGCACGCCCTGGGCAATACCAAGGGCACCTCGAAAGGCGAACTGGCCAAGATCCGCCAGTTGATCGAGGAGCTCGAGAAGGAGTCCAGGTAACGGTTGAATTTTGACGGAGGAGCCATGTTCCTCGACTGGGATGCACTGAACGTCTTTGTTCAGGCCCTCGGATGGGCCCTGATCCATTTCCTGTGGCAGGGAGCCGCCATTGGCGCATTTTTCGCGCTGAGCATGCGTCTGTTGCGAAACGGCGCACCGGCGCCGCGTTACTGGATAGGTCTGGCCTCCATGGGCGCGCTGGCAGCCGCGCCCGTCGTCACTTTCTTCATCGTATTTCCCGGGATCGAACAGTCGGGCGTCGCCGAGTCCTACGCGCTCGGCGCCATGGGCGTCGGCTCGATGCTCGGCTCCGCCGATCCGGAATCCGCATTCTCCTGGGCCGGGATGATCGAGCGGTTTCTTCCCTGGGTCGTGGCCGCCTGGGCCCTGGGCGTTTCGCTTCATTCGACCCGGGTGTTCGTAAAGTGGCGTCGCATGCGTCAGCTGACCCGCATCGGTGTCCGCCAGCCCAGCCAGCTTCTCCTGGACAAGGCCGCTGCCTTGCGCGAGCTGTTCGGGATTCAACGGGCCGTCTCCATTCTCGAATCCACGCTTGTCGAAGTGCCCACGGTGATGGGATGGTTAAAGCCAGTCATCCTCTTGCCGACGGCCAGCCTGATCGGCCTCTCGCCCCGTCAGCTGGAACTCGTCATCGCCCACGAGTTGAGCCATGTCCGCCGCTGGGATTACCTGGTCAACCTGGTTCAGGTCTGTGTGGAAACGGCGCTGTTCTATCACCCGGTGGTCGGGTGGATTTCGCGCCGGGTGCGCGAGGAGCGGGAGAAGTGCTGTGACGATCTGGTCGTGGAGACCTGCGGAAACCGGCTGGAGTATGCCAAGGCCCTGACCAATCTCGAATCGATCCGTTCCGGGGACGTCGTGCCCGCGCTGGCCGCTACCGACGGTCAACTGTTCGAACGCATCGAGCGCATCGTCTGCAACCATGCGGCCGAACCGCGCGACGCCGTTGCCGGCAACACCTTGTTCCTGGTCATCGTGGGTCTGACCGTTGTGGTGACCGGTCGCTTTGCGGACCCGCTGGGCGCTTTCGAAGCGCAGCGAGCCCGGATCGGTGATGCGCTGGTCAACGAATTGCTGCTTGCCACGGTGCCTCAGCACTCGGAGGCTCTGCTTGCGCCGCTCGAGAACGCCCGTGTGTCGGTAGTCGAGGACGAGCCGGAGCCGGCTCCGGTCGATAGGGTGAAGGTCGTGGCCGAGCCTGCCGAGGAGCCCGTGGCGCAATCCGTGGTGACCGAAACCCGTGAGGCGCCGGCGCCGCCTGCCGATGTGAGTGGGGCGGCGGCTTCCGCCGAACCGCAATCCGGTCGCCAGGCCAGCGAGCGGGCCATCGCCGACCCGCAGGTGGTCGAAAGCGCACGGAGCAAGCCGTTTCTTTCCACGCAGCCGGAGCTCGACATCCCGCGCCCGGCAAATCTGCTCGTGACGGGCGAACGGATTCGACAACCTGAAGCCAGGCCCGTCGATCCGGGTCCCGAGGTGCTGGTGCGCGTTTCTCCGGAGTATCCGGTGCGCGCGCGGCTGTCCGGGCAGAAGGGTTACGTCGAGGTCGCGTTCGCGATCAACGCCGAGGGCAGGCCGACGGAAATCGAGATCGTGGACAGTCGGCCGCGACGCGTTTTCGACCGGGCCGCGCTGCGGGCGATCAAGCAATGGCGCTTTGACACCGCGAGTGTGGCCGCCGCGGATGTCGATCGCATCTCCCAGCGCTTCGATTTCAACCTGAGCGCCGGCGAAGGAAGTTTTTCCGGCGTCCGGGAGTGCCAGCCGCTGACGGGAACGCGAATCTGCCGCTCGGAATCGCCCACGTCGCTGATGGCCCAGGAAGCCACGTCGCCCTGAAGCGCTTATAATCTGCCCCGGTGAGCATCTACGCCATCGGGGACATCCAGGGTTTTCTCGAACCGCTCCAGCGCCTGCTGGACAAGCTTCGCTTTGATCCGGCGGGGGACCGCCTGTGGTTCTGCGGGGATCTGGTGAACCGCGGCGGTGCCTCGCTCGAGGTGCTCCGCCTGGTCCGCGATCTTGGATCGAGTGCCCTGGTCGTGCTCGGCAATCACGATCTGCATCTTCTCGCCCAGTGGCGAAAGCCGCCGGCAAAGCGCAAGTCGAATCCCGAATTCAAGACGATCTTCGAAGCGCCGGACGGCGATGAATTGCTCGATTGGTTGAGGCGGCGTCCGCTGCTGCACGTCGACGACCAGAAGCAGGCTGCCCTGGTTCACGCCGGCATTGCACCCGATTGGACCCCGGCAAAGGCACGCCAGCTGGCCGGCGAGGTCGAGTCGGCATTGCGGGGCGACCGCTTCGACGAACTGCTGGAACAGATGTACGGCAAGCAGCCGGACCGGTTCGATCCGGGTTTCACCGGCCCGGTTCGGTGGCGAACGATATTGGCGGTGCTGACCCGGATGCGCTGCTGTGACCGCGACGGGCACATCGCGTTCGGGGCCAAGGGCCCACCGGGCACACAACCGGACGGATTCTATCCCTGGTACGAGGTGCCCGACCGGACAGCCTGGCCGCACACCATCTTCTTCGGCCATTGGTCGGCGCTGGGTCTGTACCGCGATTCGGGTGTAGTGGGGCTGGACACGGGCTATGTCTGGGGCGGCGCCCTCACCGCAGTCGATGTCCAGGATACGCGGCGCGTCTTCCAGGTCGAAGCGAGTGATTGAGTCGGATCCCGTTTGACACGCACGGACCGGCGCGGCGATGATTTCGCGGACATGGCGGGCTAACCGCCGGTTCGAAATCGCAGGAGCAGGGTGTGGGACAACGGCTGAATGCACTGGATCTGGCCTTTCTGGCGCTCGAGACCCAGAAGACGCCGGTCAACGTGGCCAGTCTCGGCGTGTTCGAGATTCCCAGCGGGTACAAGGGCAATTTCGTCCGGGACCTGCTGGCCCAGCTGCGCGAACAATCCGCCGGCCAGCCCTTCAATGTTCGTCTGAAATCGGCAACCCTCGTGGGCACGCCGGAATGGATCGTCGATCCGCATTTCGATCTCGACTATCACGTCCGGCATTCGGCCTTGCCCAAGCCGGGATCCATGGAGGACCTGCTGTCCCTGGTTTCCCGATTGCACAGCCGGGTCATGGACCGGGAGCGTCCGCTCTGGGAATTCCACATCATCGAGGGCCTGCGCGGCCGCCAGTTCGCGATCTACATGAAGATGCACCACGCGGCGATCGACGGCATGGGCGGTATCGAGATCCTGGAATCCTGCTTCACGCCGGATCCCGAGGCGCCGGTTCGCGCACCCTGGGCCGGCCTGAAGAAACGCAAGCTTTCCCGGCCGGACAGGGGGCTCATCTCGCGCATCACCGGCACCGCGAAGGGGGTGATCAGCCAGGCGCAGATGAGCGCCGAACTGGGACGACTGCTGCTCGGCCAGGGATTGAAGACGGTCGGCCTCAAACCCGACTACTCGCCTGTTCCGTTCACCGCGCCCAAGTCACGCTTCAACTGCCCGATCTCCGGCGCGCGGCGCTTTGCGGCCAAGACGCTGTCCCTGCGGGAGATCAAGAAGCTTCGCAAGGAAACGGGTGCAACAGTGAATGACGTGGTGCTGGCGATCTGTGCCGGCGCCCTGCGACGTTATCTGCTCGAGAAGGATGCGCTGCCGGAACGATCCCTGGTGGCGACGGTGCCCGTCTCCGTCCGTCAGATCAACCGGGCCGGCAACCAGATCACCTACGTTGCGGCGAAACTGGGCACGAACCTCGAGGATCCGCTGGATCGCCTCGATGCCATCGGCCAGTCGACGATTCAGGCGAAGCGCGAAGTTGCGGCGGTCTCGCCCGCCGCAGCCACGAGTTTTGCCGTATTTGCCCAGGGGCTCGTTGCCGTCCTGAACCGTTTCAAGGTGAGCGGACTGGTTCCGCCGCCGGCGAACGTCACGATCTCGAACGTCCCGGGCCCACGGGTGAAGCTCTATTTCGGCGGTGCCGAATTGAAGGCCAATTATCCCTTGTCGGTGCTGGTGGACGGTCAGGCGCTGAACATCACGGTGATGAGCTACCGGGACAGCGTCGATTTCGGCTTGATGGCGTGCCGCGACGCGGTGCCGGACGTGGCCTATCTGGCCGACCTCGTCGGGGAATCGCTGAAGGAACTGCAGCAGGCGGTCGAAGGCCCCAAGAAAGGCCGCAAGACACTCCGGCAGGCCAGGGAAGAAACCGCCGAATAGGCTCTACCTGTCGCACCAAAGACATTGCACCGGAAGGGGCAGAAGGGCGAGAAGTCCCTACGCAATCAACGAATTGACGCAATGACAAGGAATCGGAGCGTAGCCTGCTAATCCAACTGTCTTAGCTTCCGGCTCTTCCCGGACTTCCGGTTCATTCGCTTTTGTCGGGACAAGGCGTCAGAGCCGGTCGGCCGCGAAGGTATCGCACTGATCGAGGTCGCCGGTCTCCAGGCCCCGTCGAAACCAGCGTACCCGCTGTTCCGAAGTTCCGTGAGTGAAGGACTCGGGACTGATCTGATTGCCGGACTTTCGCTGCAGCGTGTCGTCGCCGATGGCGGTGGCCGCATTAAGCGCTTCTTCCACGTCGCCGGATTCGATGATGTCCTGCATCTTGTCCGCATGGTGTGCCCAGACGCCCGCAAAACAGTCCGCCTGCAGCTCCTGGCGGACCGAAAGCTGGTTTCCTTCTGCCTGGCTCAGCTGCCGCCGCTGCGCATGCACCTGCTGCGATATGCCGAGCAAGGTCTGCAGGTGGTGGCCGACCTCATGGGCGACGACGTAGGCCTGGGCGAAGTCGCCCGGTGCACCGAAGCGCCTGGCGAGGGCGTCGAAGAAGCTCAGGTCGATATACACCTGCTTGTCCGCCGGACAGTAGAAGGGTCCGATTGCTGCCTGGGCGAAGCCGCAGGCCGAGCTCACGGCGTCCGTGAAGAGCACCAGTGTCGGCTCTTCATAGGTACGGTTGGCGTTTCTGAACAAGGTACTCCAGACGTCTTCCGTGTAGGCCAGCACTACTCGGACAAAGGCGGCACGTTCCTGCTCTGCGGCCGTCGGCTGATAGGGCTCGCTGGGTGAGGAAGTCGAGGATACACCTTGCCCCTGAAGGAGGATGCGCGGATCGACACCGAAATAAAGCGCCACCACGATCAGCACCAGCCCGCCAATGCCCCCGATCTTCAGCCCCGGGCCGCCGGTGCGCTTTCCTCGCCGGTCATCGACGTTGGTGCTTTGCCGTCTTCCACGCCAGCGCATCAATCAGCCCCGCTGTCCGGGGTCGAGAGCTTCACCGCGGTCCCGTAGGCTAGCAGTTCGGCCGCCCCGGCCATGACCTGGGAGGTGACGAAACGAACCGAGACCACTGCATCCGCGTCCAGTTTTTCCGCCGCTTCGATCATCCGCTTCATGCTTTCGTTGCGGGTTTCGATCAGCATCTCGCTGTATTCCTTCAACTCGCCGCCGACGATGGTCCGCAGGCCCGCCATGATGTCCTTCCCCACGTGCTTGGCGCGAATGGTGCTGCCGCGCACCACGCCGATCGTCTCGGCGATCTCCCGCCCCGCGACAAAATCAGTCGTTACACAGATCATTTGCTTTCCCCATATCGTTGCACTGGAAAAGCGCCACCATGAAGGCCTGAAAGCGTGAAGTTGGAAAACCTAGTATCGCTCAGTTCCTTCACGTCTTGATGCCTTCATGGTTACGTTTTCGAATTGCGAGGCTAATACTCGTCGTCCAGCAGGTTGCCCTCGGTCCTGCTGCTTTCGGTGCGCTCCCAGATCAGGGAGCCCATCAGCACCATGAAACCGATCACGGCAATGACCAGACCCAACTTGACCGGCAGAGGCAGCGCCAGCACCAGCGGCCACAGCTGACGGGCCGGCTCGAAGGCCCAGCTGAGGAGAATCAGCGCGCCGAGGCCGATGAAGAGGAACCCGATGATTCTCAGCAGCCGGATCATCCGTTGCGCTCGTCGCGGATGCGTTCAGCAATCAGTGAGGCCATCACCAGACCGAACCCCGTTGCAATGAATGCCAGGCCGGTCGTGACCGTGGTCGGCAGCAGCCAATAGGCGAGAACGAGCTTGAACAGGGAATACAATCCGCCGATCCCGGCCAGCAGCAAGCCACCCCGCCAGAGCAGGTAGCCGGTCACCTGGAGCGCGCTCTGTCCCGATGCGTTCATCGGGTTCATGTTTCGCTCTCGCGCAGACCCCACGCAAGAAGCCTTGCAAGGATGCGTTCCTTGACGCTGCGGGGCGCATCCAGCCCCATGCGACCGAGCGGTGCAGGATAGCGGGCCGGACTTCCAGTGAGCACGGCCTTGAGCAGGGTGAGTTTGCTCGCCGAGGCCGCCTTCAGTTTCTTCAGGCCGCCAATGAGCTGCAGCTCAAGGTCATCGAAGTCGGAACCGAAGGGAAACAGCTGAAAACGATCCTCGGTGCGATGAGCTGCCAACATCCGGTCGAGCCGCTCGAGGTTGTTGTTCTGCGCGTGAGCGGAGACCTGGTAATCGCCACGCAGCTTGCCCGCCTGCTTGGCCTGCTCCGCCAGCTCAGCCTGGAACGCGCTGTCGGTGATGGCCAGCATGGCCTCGATGCACTCCTCGTCCGTGCGGCCACGCAGGTCGGCAATGCCGTACTCGGTGATGACGATGTCGCGCAGGTGGCGGGGAATCGTCGTGTAGGGATATTCCCAGACGATATTGGATTTCGCGTCCGCGCCCTCGCCCCGGACGCTCCGAAGCATCAGGATCGAACGGCCTTCCGGCAGGGCATGCCCCATGGCGACGAAGTTGTACTGGCCGCCGACTCCGCTGACCATCTGGACGTCCTTCAGGCCGTCGGAGACGGCGGATCCGGTCAGGGTCATCATCATGCAGGTATTGACGAAGCGGGCGCGTCGGCGCTGGGCGATTTCCAGCTCTTCACGACCGCCGTAGAGCTGGTTGATCCGCTTCACGCCGGACATCAAGAAATGGGGCCGCTCGTCGTCTTCGAGCTCCAGCAGCCATCGGTAGAACGGTGCGCTGCCGAGAAAGAAGGCGGCTTCCAGGAGCATGCCGGGTGCGAGCTCGCTGGCCAGGAAGTGGGCGCTCAGCTGGTCCCGATGCTCCACTGCCGCCAGGTCGTTTGGAACACGCGCTTCGCCCCGCACCAGGGTGTCGTCCTCGAGGCGAACGTCTGTCGAAAGAATTCCCAGTCGCTTGAGGTGTGCCAGCGACTCGCGGTCGATATGTCGGGGCAGCGTGCGGCCTTCCCACATCTTCTCGAGCAGCATCCGGGTTGGCGCGTCGGGCAGCTCGTGTCGGTCCGCCAGTTCCTGGAGAACCTCGTCGTTGTAAGCCTGTCGCTTCAGGATGCCCGCCTTGTAGAGATGCATGAAGCCGTCCATGAACATCTCGCTGGCGCCGAAGATCCCGTCCTCGAAGACGCCCCGACCTCCGAACTGGTCGATGAGCGTGCCCGCCTGTTCCGTACCGCCCGCTTCCAGCAGGGGTCGATAGAGATCGTTGTGTTCGTTGCGCAGTTGCAGGGCGTAGACCAGTGCGTCGCTGAGGCTGCCGATTCCGATCTGCAAGGTGCTTGAGTCCGGGATCAGCGCGCTGGCGTGCAGTCCGATCCAATGATCGCGCGTGGTGACCGGGCCCCGCGGCACCGCGAACAGCCGGTGGCTGGCCTTCGGTTCGACGATACAGTCGAAAAAGTCCCGGTCGACGATGGCGTCGCCGTGCATGAAAGGCAGCTCCTGATGGATCTGCGCAATGAACAGGCAGCGATGGTCCGGCTGACGCTCGAGCCGAGCCTTGAGCTCAAGGGTGACATCGGCGTTGCAGCTCAGGGAGAGCTTCTGTTCGCCGTGGTGCTCGCCCGCAGCGACCATCTGCAGGATCAGGTTCGCGCCGCGTGAGACGAAATCGCGGGCAACATGGGTATAGTTGCTGCTGATGTAATTGCGCTGGGCATCACTGTTGCCGAGCCGACTGCCGGACTGGAAGTAGAACTCGATGACCCGCACGTTCTCCGGCAGCGTCTGCGCAGCCTGGTCGACGGCGAAACCCAGGCGCGGATAGTCCGGTCCGAAATGGCGTTCGGCAAAGGGCGCGACGAAACGTTGCTCGAATTCGTTGTCTCCCTGGGGAACGTCCAGGGAAAGCGCGGTGACGATCTGCAGGTCGATCGAGGGGTCCGCACAGGCCCGGCGATAGAACGCATTCAGCACCTCGTTCGGCTTGCCCAGGCCCAGCGGCGTTCCGATCACGAGCTGCTTCCCCAGGCGCAGCAAGGCCCAGTCGACGATCCGGTCCAGGGTGGATGACTCGGTCATGTATTGGGTGGCCGTATTCGCATCATTGGCGACACTCTAATGGCAATCGGGCTCCCAGGCTAACCGTCTCTTCGCGGGGAAACGTACATGGGAATGGTGGCCTCGGCGACCTGTTCCTCCCGATCATCGTAGACCCGCACGATGAGCGGGACATCCTGTGTTTCCGACCAGTCGTAGCGCTCCAGTTCACAGACCGCCGTCACATCCGTGGTGGCCTTGGCGAGATAGCGAATGTCCATGCCTTTCGGAATCCAGCGCATGCCGGATGCGATGCTGATTTCCATCAGTGTTCCGGCCAGGAATTCGCAGAGATTGGCCAGGGCGATGGCGTGAACCGTGCCGATATGATTCGTCACGCCCCAGCGCTTGCGGATGCGGGCCCGACCATAGCCCGGGCGCAGATCGAGGAAAGTCGGGCGGATGGTACGGAAATACGGCGCCTTCAGGCACACCATGCGGGAGAAGAGCCACAGCCCTGCGGGCAGCTTCTGGAAGTTCTGCAGGATGCGTGCGGTTGAATTCCGGTAGGACATCTTCCTTATTCCATCGGTTTGGGCTGACGTCGCTCTTCAAGCGACCTTGCGGGTGTACTTGACGAAGCAGAGGGAAAACGGGTTTCTTTCATCTGCGAAATGCTCACTTCGGCTTTCCTCGGTCCAGCGGGACGGGTCGATCTCGGGAAAGAACGTGTCCGCGCCCCGGACCTGCGTATCGATCTCCGTGACGAAGAGCAGATCCGCCGCAGGAAGCACGGCGCGATAGAGTTCTCCGCCGCCGATGACGAACACCGGATCGGTCATCGCCAGGCGGATGGCCGCATCGAGATCATGAACGACCTGGACGCCGTCGCCGCGCCAACCGTGGTCCCGGGTCAAGACGATGTTCTGGCGTCGCGGCAGGGGCCTGCCGATCGAATCGAAGGTCTTGCGCCCCATGATCACCGCGTGATCCATTGTGGTTGCCTTGAAATGCCGCAGGTCGGCCGGCAGATGCCACGGCATGTCGCCGTCCCGGCCGATGGCGCGGTTCCGATCCATGGCGACGATCAGGGCAATCCGCTTGCCGGCGAGCATCGCTTCAGTCCGTTGCGCCGGCCGTGGCTCGGGTCAGGTCCGAGGGCGTGAGCGGATTGGAAAGCAGGTACGTGAACGCCTCCCACCGCGCGTCCGGGTCGTCTCCGGCCACGGCGTTGATATAGGCCACAACCATGTCCCGCCCGTGGTTGTAGTTGATTACGTAGCTGCGATAGGTGTCGATGAAATCCACGCGCTGGGCTGCTCGCTCCGGCGACATCAGCTTGTATTCCACCAGCCAGTCCGCAGCGGTTTCACGGTCCATGTCCTCGCCCAGGTAGAGTCTGGCCACCTCGTTGTCGACGTAGTCGAGGCCCTCGAGCAACGCCAGGAGTTCGTAGTAACGGTCGGCCTGTGACGGATCCAGGCCGGCAAGGGGGAACAAGGTCCCCTTCTCGAATGCGATTCGCTCTTCGGCCGGAAACGCGAGCTTGATCCCGTAGTTGGCAGTGCCCTCGGCGATCAGCGACTGGGGGCTGAACAGCGGGTAAAGGGCGAACTCGATCCAGTTCCGTTTTTCCACCAGGTTGGCCTCGAGCAGACTGTTGTAGGTGTGGTGACCCGGATAGCCCTCGTGGCACCCGAGATCCACGGCCCGATGGATGAAGATCGGCAGATCGGTATTCATCTGGATGAGGCTTTCCGCGTCCCCCTGGTACCAGTTGTAGCCGGACCAGGGCTTGTCGTTGACGTACTCCAGGGTGAAACGCTCATCGTCCGGCAGGTCCATGTGGGCCAGGGTCCGGCTGCGGCATTCCGCGATGGCCGCATCGAACACCTCCGCCAGCTTGTCCCGGGGAATCACGAAGCGGCTGCGGAAGGTCTCTACCCGTTCGGCCAGGGGGCCCTCGCCGGGCAGCAAGGCGTCGATTTCTTCGTGGATGGTCCTGAAGTGATCGATCGGGACCTGTGGCGGTACGGTGTCATAGAGCAGCCGTGCTTCCGTATCGAAGTCCAGTGCAAGGCCGGATACCAGGCGGGCCCGTCCGACCAGCGCGGTGAGACGCTTGGCGAGCCCCTTGGCGCGGATCGGGTCCGCCTCTTCCGGGGAAAGGGCATTGACTTCCCGCATCATTGCCTCGGCCGAAGCGATGATGGCTTCCAGCGACTGCGGCGACTCGCGGACCTCGTCGATCCAGGCGTCGGGTCCGAAATAAGCGTCGACATAGGCCGGATCATGCGGAGTCATCGCCAGCGCGAGCTTGACGTAGCGCTCGGCGATCGTATCGATGGTCGAGGCTTCCCCGCCGCCGGTATCGCTCTTTCCGCAGGCGCTCAGGAGTAGTGCCGTTGCTAGAAGCAGTCCGAATCTCATGGCTCTCGTTCGTCTGGAAAGGGCGCAAGTCTAACCCGGATGTTGCACCGATTTCCGGAATTGTCGGTTCAGCTCGCGCCGTCAGATTGGCTGAACGTCCGAAAAAGCGTGGTTTACAGGAGCCCCGATGGACCCCCAAGGCCCTCGCGTTGCTTTTCCAGAAGTCCAGATGCAAGGCGAACGGCGCCGCGCCATAGCCCGCTCTATGGCCAAACCGTTCAACACCGCAGCTGGGCTTCTGGGACGCAACCCGCAGGGACGGGCCTCTGCGCGGCCTGGATCTGTGTTGCTCGTCGCTTATTGGCAGAAAGCCAAGGGCGCTCCTCGCGCCTTGCCCAGACCACGCAGAGACACCGCCGCGAGGGTCTTGGGGGTCCATCGGGGCTCCTTCGTGAGGGGGATCGGCCGATATGACTCGCGAGATCCAGCGACATTTCCGCAGGATGTCGCTTGGAGCCGGTCGCGAGACAAAGTGTACTTGGCACCATGCCCGAACCCCCAAGCGCCCGCTTTATCTGCCGGATTCCGAGCT